>NZ_JBNDYG010000034.1:0-62210 GCF_049893405.1 Paenibacillus sp. Dod16 | reverse complement strand
CCACCGCGCCGGTATGCCAAAATATAGTCTGGTGCGCCAACCGCCCACCCGCTCAAAGGCTCGATAATCGTAAGCCAGCCGGGTGTCTTCCGGTCTTCCTTCCACACCTCTTGTCCGCTGCTGTCAAGCAGGAACAAGGCGTCCTTGCCAATTAAGCCCTTACCGTCGTCCTCTCTCACGAGTCGATCCAGCCCGGCAATTTGCATTCCCTGCAAGTCGCTTCGGAAGCGCCCGAGCGCTATATGCTGTGACTCGATTGAGCCTTCGTAGCGCCATAATTCCTTGCCGTAACGGCCATACATGACCGTTACGCTCCCTCCGATCACAAGCTCAGGCTCTCCGTCGCCGTTCACATCACCGATCCAAATGCAATCGGCGTGATCATCCAATTCACGGCAGCTCCATAACGGCGTGCCGTCATGGTCCAGCAGCGTATAACCGGCCATCACTTCGTCGTATCCATCACCGTCCAAATCATATGCCCAAGGGAAATGGCCGGGGTTGCCCTCGTGCGTCCAGAGCAAATTGAAGTTCCGGTCCATAGCCCACATGCGATGATAACGATCCTTAAGAATGAAATCTCGCCCATTCGGGTTGCCTGTCAAATTCGCAATGATAATGCAGTCGTGCGCCTCAGGGTCCGGAAGCTCATGGGACGACCTAACGCTTCCGTCGTGCCCGTTGATGACGATGAGCCGGCTATCCATAACGCACAGCACCTCCAACCGGCCGTCTCCGTCGATATCGACAATTTGTGCCGGATAGTCCGACCCTTGGCTGCCTGCTCCCGGATCCGGCTTCCCCGTTTGCCAGAGCAGATTCCCCTCTAGATCAAACGCAGTGAGGCACTGCACCTGATGGGGAATATAACGCACGTCTTGGCGGTTGTCGGGCTGCACGAGCAGCATCTCCATCCGGCCGTCTCCGTTCAAGTCGCCGAGCAGCATTTTACAACGTGAACCTGCCGCCCGTATATCCAGCTTGCCGATGAGTATAGGTTCTTTGGTCATCCCTTGGTTCATCCTACTTCCCTCCATTCCTCTCTTCGTATTAAAACTTGATTAACTCGCCGCCTTTCACTTCGACGATCTCTCCGTCCACGTTCAACCAGACGTTTAACGCTGAAGGGTTGTAAACAAAATCCAAGTCAGCTGCAAACTTCAGCCTTTCGAATGCCTTGGCGTAATCGACAAGCTCAATGTTGGTACAATACCAAATGTCCGGATTGCCCCCAATATAGGCACCAAACTCTTCCATAAGTTCCCAATTATCGTCGTTATCGAACTCGTAGCTGTGGCCCCATACGTACATCAGATACAGATATTGCTTTTTGTGCAAGCTGACGAAGGTTTCCGCATGCTTCATCAGGTCACGATTATGGTGGCATGTCGGCTTCCATTCCAGAAAATCGTCCGGCATTCCGAAATGTCCAGTGCTGTCAACGACTCTGGCATACTCCATGCCGAGACCTGGCAGCATTTCTTTGATTCTGTGGTTGTAAGAGCCGTTCGGATACGACATCCCACGCACCGTATAACCCACGATACGTTCCAGATTTCGCCGATCTTCCATGATTTCGTGCACGATTTGCTCGTTCGGGCAGCGAGCGATCGTAGGGTGAGTCAGCGTATGTGCCGACACCTCGTGACCTGTATAGAGCGTTTTGACCTCATCTGCACCCACCTTGTCATGCGTTCCGACCAGTCCGGAATTGATATGAAAAGTTCCTTTAAGCCCATTTCGGTTAAACGTGTCTACCAGCCGCCGATCGGCGAATCGGCCGTCGTCGTAGCTCATCGTTAACGCTTTGTGCCGCCCTTCCGGAAAGCACATCAAAATTTTCGCCATCCTGTTTCCTCCTTAGCGTATATACTCCACAGCAGACGTACTGCAAATTCCCTTCGTCAATGAGCGGAGCGCAACTGACGGATAACCTGGTTTCACTGAGAAGCGGCCAGTACTAAACTGATCATTTGCCCCAATTAATAAAGTCAACAAACATGGATGGCCACCCGCGGAAACATCAGTTGCGATCACGTATGCATACACAAGGTAAATATAGATTTGGGGTAGGGACCTTCGCCCAATCGATATCGGAAGCAAAATAAAAGCTTGTGTAGCAGGGCTGGTTATAGACCACATTCTGCCATGCGACACCGGTTCTGTACTGGGCATCATGCATTAACGTATACAATTTTCGGTCGGTTACCTCGGTGCTCAGGTAGATCCGAATCGCCGAGCTATCCTTTGTTCGTACTAGCAGCTCTTCTCTCCAATCTCCGAAAACATCAGCGACAAGGCAAGGATTTCCCTTCGTTCCGTTATTGGAAACTGCACCTTCTGCCGTAAGCAGCCTGCCTTGTTTCCAATCGTCGATTGTAACAGGCTCGTCGAAACTTCCGTTGATCACCTGTGTTGTCATGTTGGCCGACCACTTGATGCTCATGTTCGTGCCCGGAATCTGTTTTGCCATTTGGTCTCCTCTACATGTCATCAAGCCGAATGCTTCATCGCTTTCATAACCCTCGCTGCACCATATTTGAAGCCCCTTTTGGGCCGGATCAACCTGTCCGATCATCCCGCGCCCTACATCATCGACGGCGAAACCGCCGTGCAATACCTCGCCAGTAGCCGCGTCGCGCAGAGTGAATCCGTAAGGTCCCGAGTCACCGCTTTCATGCACCATGAAAATCTCCAATCCCTGCCGGTCTGGATCAATGTTCGCTACATGAAGGGCATCGCCGTGACCCAGCTTGGCGATTTTTCCAGGTGCCTTGCTTTCCGGTGGCATTACACCTCGGGAGCTGTATAAAATGGATCCGTCATGATCGATGGTCGCCGACCCGTAAATAATTTCATGGCAGCCGTCTCCGTCTACATCTGCAATGCTTAAGGAATGCGCCCCTTGTTTAGCGAGGCTGCCAAAGTTCTCATTCCGGCCGTCCTCCAGACGGAGCGTATCATAAAAAGGATTATTCATCGAAACCCAACCGCTGTCAACGAACCAGTGCTCCTTAAGGTGCGTTCCGTCCCAGGAATAAGCTGCGACGGCAGCCCGGGTATAATAACCGCGAGCAAAGATCGCAAACGGTTTTTTCCCGTCCAAATAGGCAACTCCTGCCAGGAATCGATCCACGCGGTTTCCGGGCTCGATGCGATTCCAAGCATAATCCCCCCACATCAGACCGTCATCAAGCCGCCCCGGCTTATAGGGGATCGTCTCCAATTCTTCGCCTGTTTGTCCTTGGAAAACAGTTAAATATTCTGGCCCTTCAAGAATAAAGCCCTCGAATGATCGCAAGTTGTTGCGCCCGCTCCGGCTGGGAGCATAGACGTCAAGAAAATAATCGGCCAGCCGCTCCGCATCCTCCTTTAGCAAAGGATAACTGTAACGACGATCGATTCCGAAGCATTCTTCCAGTGTAGAGGGCCAACGACCGGTCACTACCTCTTCATGCGAGTGCCAGCTCATAAACATATGGACAATATGCTTATAGTAGTCCGCGCTGCACATTCGATAGTCGTCCTGATGACTATACCCCGCATCCACATCCTCCGGAGGCATGGTTATATAGGTTTCGGAGGACATTATACCTTCCTGATCGTACCTTATGACCTTCGTACCGGGCGCTGTCTTGAACATCAGCTCAGCTTTCCCGTCTCCGTCAAAATCATAGACCAGAAATTGTGTATAGTGAGCACCCGCCCGAATGTTCACACCAAGCTCAATCCGGTAGAGGAGAGTTCCGTCCAGCTTATAGCAGTCGATATATACCGGACCGGTGTAGCCGGAATGCGATACATCCTTGGCATTGGACGGATCCCATTTTACAAAGTACTCGTACTCACCGTCGCCATCTACATCCCCGACGCTCATATCATTTGCCGCGTATGTATAGATTTGGCCAGTTGGCGTGACGCCGTCCGCCGGTTTTCGAAGAGGTAATTCATAGTACGGACCGACCCAGGGAGTGACATCGGCACATCGGTCGACTTCCTGTCCGTCCACAACGGCACAAACATAATAAACCGATGTTAATGTCCCGCTGGGGTCCAAATAGTTGGTGCTGTCGTGGACAGCTGCGATAAAGTCGCCACTACGATACAGGTTGAAATTGGTGCCGATCATTCCGTTACCACTATAACCGGTCACTTCATTCCCGAGCAATCTCCAGCTGAGAAAAATTCCTTCTGTTGTCGCTGCTGCAACCAACCCCCGGTCCAGAAATTCCATTTGTACCCCGGATGTCTTCTGTGCATCAAACTTGTGCTGCTCATGGACGGTTTTCATAAATCGACACCCCTCCTTAATATGAACATCTATCCGATATCCTGTTCTCCCGTGTTGTTCATTTCGATAACTGCGGAAAGTAAGGCAAGCGCAAGTCCCTGCCCCCAGCCCTGGGCCCATTTTTTATCCACTTCGAGATAACCCCTGATGTCGTTCATGACGGCGGTTCCACCGGATACGTTAAGCACCCGTCCTCGTTCGGAAATATTAGCCAGCACGCCCTTTAACGCCCGCTTTACATGTTTGGCATGAAGCGGATTATTCTGCATCACCATTGCCGCGGCAATGCCAGCCGTGGCTGACACCTCGCCATAAGCTTCCGGGTAGTCGAGCACGGTGCCCCAGAGGCCGTCATCCTTCTGCAGCTTTTTGATGGCGGCAAGCTGGTCTCGCAGCGAGCTTATAATATGCATAAATGGTGGGTACAGGTAAGCTTGCGGCAGCACATGTCCCACGCGTGACATCGTATAGGCCGCCCAAGCGTTGGCGCGTGCCCAATACATTCCTGACATATGATCTTTATTAAGGTGGTTATATCCGTGATACCACAGGCTGGTATTCTCGTCCTGCAAATAATTAATATGCCAATAAAACTGATGAAGTGCATCGTCAATAAGCTGCTTCTCCCCAAGCACCACGCCTGCGCGTAATAGGAAATATCCCGCCATAAACAGAGTGTCCGCCCAGCATTGCTCCGGAAAATCGTTTTTAGCCGACACCGTGTGCTGGAGCACACCGTCACCGAAACGCAGGGCGTTGTTCTCCAGATAGTCCACCTTGCTCATGATGATATCGAGGTATCTCTGATCCTTCGTCTGTTCGTAAAGGGTGAGCAGCATATGTCCCATCGAGCATGTGTTGACCGTCCATCCCGGAAGTCCTGCTTCGATATATTCATCGCACCACTCTATCATCCGTTCCAAATATGCTTGCTCGCCAGTCACTTCAAAGGCACGGCTGATCCCGTAATAGGCGACGCCGCAAGGCCAGTCCCAAGTGAGATCCATGCCGAAGGTGTAATCTGCAACGCACCCGACAACCTGCTTTAGATCGGCATTAGCAATAGTTAACTTCAATGTGCAAAGCCTCCTTGGTCAAAGCCTCTACTGAGATGGAAGAGGCTTTGACAGTAATTATGGAATTAACGGTGTTTACTACGATTTACTTTCGGCATATACGGTTAAATTCGCGTATTCTCCAATCAGAGGCGCCATCTGGCGGAAACCGAGCTTTCCGCCAGCGATTGGAAGCCCGTACGTGACGCCGTCGTCTTTCCACGAGAAAAGCGGAAGATTGTTAACGGCAAACGTAATGCGATGTCCGCTCTTAACGATCAGCATCCGGTATGGTCCGACTGCGTCCATGACACCCGGAATCGGGTCGGCACCTTGCGCGACCAGGTGGAAGCCGTAGCTTTTACGCAAATTGCATGTATGAAACTTCCGCTCCTCCTCCCACTTCCTCCGGAAGTAAGAAACGTGGAAAGCGTTCATTTCGCCGTGATGATACTGGTCGTATTCACCAGTCCGTGGCTTGATGGAAGAATCGAACAAATCCCTGCCTTGCGTGCCGCTTGCGCTAAAAAACATAATCGCCAGGCCCGGCTCGCGTACCGGCCAAAAATCCCATGAGACGGCGGCGTCCGCCGGAAAGTTCTCCGGGCACCACAATACGAAATTGGCTCGCTGCCCCTCCGCCTCGTCGCGGACGCTTTCGAGCCGCATACGTCCCAAAGGAAACGTGATGGCTCCTTCTCCCTCCATTCGAAAATCCGCGACATGCTCGGGCTTGGAGAGTGGGTTTGCATAAATCGCACGCCAACTTTCGGGAATCAGCGGGCTTTTAGCAGTATGCACGACCCCTGTTTCGGTTGGTTGATCTGTTGTCATCGTATTCACGCTCCTTTCTTCCCATGTCTGGGTTACCGCGCATGGGCGACGAGCGATAACCGAGCTGCATTACACATTAGCTTCCTGGCGGGCCGAGTCTACATGGTCAGGTAAAGAATCTGGGATCAGTTCCAGGCTGATGATCGTGTTCAAAGACCATTGCGACGCCTCATTCGTATTCATCCAGTCAATCTCCTTCAGCTTGTCGACGTACGTAACGTCAACGGCATCTTTTTCCAGGTCTGTGGTTGCAAAAGAGTGTCCCAGCAGCGTCGACCAGGCAACATCGGCTGTACGCCTGTCCTTACGGTACCACGCGCCGTAAGCGACGAGGGCCAGCGTCAGAACTGGATGCTCAAACCGCTTTGTGCTGATGGCGCCGCCTGTGATTTGATCCTTTTCTTCCTGCGAAAGATTATAGAAAACACCGAAATCGGCCATCATGTCGTCCCACTGTTTATCCTTCAGCATGCCGGACAGCTCGAACCATACCTGCGGCGCGCCCATGCATAACGCCAGATGGCGCCCCCAGTTGTCGTCACCCATCGACGTCAGCAAGCCGGTATTCGGATCATAACCGTAAGTCGGACCGGAGATCAGACCGTAATTCGCCTGTTTAATGCATTGAATGCCGGTAAGCAGTTTATCGCGGTAAAACATATCCTCTTTGCGCTCCCAGCGGGTCATCCAGTTGGAGCTTAAAGCCGCCCAATCCGGGCCGACCCGGATATGGGTCTTATGCTCGTCCTTGGGAAAATAGGCGCGCATCGGATCGATATGGACGGTCGTATAGTCGGCATCCTTCGCCTCGTCCATCATATCCCCGATCCGCTCGTCCCCCGTTAAATAATAATAGTAGCGATGGAGTCCGGCCATGCCGATCCGTGCCTCCTTGCAGCCGCAGCCCCAATGGACGACGTTATGCCGCGAACCGAGCCCGGCGTATTCACCGAAATGATAGACGTCGACCTCGCTCGTATGGCGCGTCATCGCCTCCGCCATCCGGAAAATATCTTCACGTCCCGAGCGCAAAAACATCAGCCACAGCCACATGTTCGGGACCAGCTCCGTATTTTGCCAAGCACAGCCGCCGAGGTCATAATTCCAGACATGGCGCGCAGGGTCGTAGCTGTGCATGAAATCGCCGTAATCCCAGAAGCCGTACCAGCGCCTCTGCTCCACCTCCCTTTGGTAAAAGGCGATGATCCCGTCCAGCTTCTCTTCGAGGCGGGATTTGGCGGGCGTTCCCCTGTCCGGCAAGCTCCAAATGCCAAAAGCGCCTTGGCTCCGCAAATAAGCCGGCTCGCATACAAGCTGCGGAGGCGAGTCGTTATAGCTCGCGTAAGCCTCCAGCTCAACTGGCGACGGCGTAAACGCCCGGCACCAAATCGTCAGCTCGCTCGTATTGCCGACGCCGTACGGAGTTGCCCGCAGCTCTTCCGCGCCTTCGTAGGAAGATTCAACATGCGTTAACGTATCGTAATGGCGCATGTCCATGGCCGGCGCTTCCGGGGACCAGAACCAGGCGATCAGCTGCGCCTGGTCCTCTGTGAGACCGTGCGCCTCCATGCCCGAAGGATGCTTTTGCCAGAAATTGCGCATCGCAAGAGCCAGTCCGCCGCCGGGCCCACCGACATATGCAACACCGCGCGCTCTCCGGCCTTCTCCGGATTTGATCCAGCTGCAGCCTGCCCTGGTCCGCTTGGCCATCAGATAATGGTCGGCGGAGAACTGCGTCACCTTAAAGCCGTCCCAGCTTGCGGAGTCGTGCAGCAGACTCATAAAGTACTCGTCGTCCATTTCTACGTCGGTCAGTGTTTCCCCATTGAGCTGACGCTTGAACAGCTCCAAATATCTGCCTTTTGTGCGCCGCGAATGAAGCGTTTTGGGCGATTCGCTTAAATAACCGGTATCACCGGCAAATCGGATGTGGCGGTTGTACAGCGGCCCACGAATCGGCAGGGTGAAACGGATGCCGAGTCCTTTCACGAAATCCTGGTTCGGATTGCCGTCATAAAAAAACGTATGCACCATCCGGATCGACTCCAGACCCGCGTAAGCATACAGGCGAAGCGAAAAAGGAAGCCATTCACCAGTTCCGTTCACGGCACGGTGGCGGCCCGTCAGCTTGACGACCGCTCGTACCGGACCTGCTTGCTCCACCTTCGCTTCGTAGATTTGGGATTGATAACGTTCCTCCCGGATCGTTCGGCTCCCGGTCAGCTCGCTTACGCTTTCCTTGATAGCGATCAACTCGCCATAAGAGCTTATACTGACACCGTTTCGTAGAACATCAGCGATCATTTGGCTACCTGTTTTCGGTACCCGAAAGGAAATGACGCCCGTGTCGATGGTAAAGCCATCCTCTGCTTCACGTACGGACAATGAAGCCGCTGTTGGTGAATGTTTGGAATCTCCCTTCACGATGGTATACCCATGAGGGGCACCAGTCGGAAATGCGGCGGCATGCGCCGTCCATTTGACGCTGCCGTCCGGCCAATATGCAGTCGGCCAGCTTTGCAGTGCAGGGGCAGTCCCGCCCTCCAAGTGCAGCGACAGCCGGTCGTCCCGTGAAAGCTCCCCCTCCTTCCACGGCATTCCCCAAGTCAGCCCGGCCGGAATATCAGCGGCTGCCTTTAACCAACGCAGTGATACTCGCGTGTCGTTCATGGCATCATCTCCTAAACGTTTTCTTGGCTTCCGTTCTTTCAACGCCCTCATTGTAGACAGCTGCGGCTTTCCCGGCAATGGCACTTTCTTGATGGCATCCGCCGGGCTAAATTGCACGATTTCGCGAGAATTGCACTTTATTGCACGTTAAGGTTTTTCTGGTGCTTCGCAGCCCTGCGCATCACAATAAAGCCGGCAGCGGTCACATCATGAACCGCTGCCGGCTGCTTCTTTCGATCTGTTTATCGCAGCTTACTTCCTAATCTGCCCGGCTAAGTTCACGATAACGGGTAGGAGTCATGCCCTCGAGCTTTTTAAAGATCCGATTAAAATAGCTGTGCCGATATCCGACTTGTTCGGCGACCGTGTTAATTTTCATCTCCGATTCCCGAAGAAGCTCCTTCGCTTTTTCCATACGCAGCTCGGTCAAATAATCGATAAAGTTTTTGCCGGTGACCTGTTTGAATGATTTGCTCAGGAAAAACGGGTTCGTGCCGATGTGGTCGGCACAATTGTCGAGCGAAATGTCGTGCATATAGTTTTGCTGCATATAGATCATGGCATGCTCAATCAGCCGTTTGACCTGGCCATCCGTTCGGGTCGTCAGCTCCTTCAAGAAAGGGGCGATCACCTTCACTTGGAACCATTCCCTGGCGCCAGCAGGTTCTTTAATCTGGGAAAGCTGCTCATACAGGTTGGCGCCCTTGAACAAACGATTCGGCTGAATACCGGATACCAGAATCGCATGCTGGACGGAACCCAGCAAATGAAGCATCCCCTGCTGGACATCTATCGCTTTTGCCTCCTGCACGGACAGCGCATTCTGGAATTCAACGAGCAAGGCGTTGGCGTCCGCTTCCTGTCCGGTTCGAAGCGCCTGAAGAAATTCTCTTTCCAGCGTAAAGGGATACTGCGGTTCGGACGAATCCTCGAAATTCAGCTGCTCCATTTCGATAATCTGGTTATCGTTATCGAATTTGCGGAAGCTGGCTGCGTGTTTCACGCCTTCAAATGCGAGCGGTATGTCGCTTACACGGCCGGTAGCCCGGCTGATCGCCACCGTCACCACCATGTTCAGCAACCGGTTAACCGTCTGCGCAAGCTTTTCGCAAAACGATTTGATCGTTTCTGTACATGGCTCCCCTTCCGGCAAGATGAGCAGCACCCCTGATCCAAGATCATGGAAATTGATCGTGCTGCTTTGCTCGAAATACGAATCCGCCAGCTCTTCGATCATGTTGACGGATGCGAAGGTAACCAGTCCCTCGTCGCCAAACTTGAACTTCCCTTCCATGCTGGCGATCCCGGTAAGCTGTACGTACAGCACGACAAATTGCTTTCCGCACACCTGCCATTTATACCGTTCCATCCGTGACCGCAGGTCCTCCTCCGTATAGGCGTACAAATAGCCCTGAAGGAGCTGATGGAGAAAGCTTTCCTTTACATGCGGCAGCTGCTCGAGCCACTTGGCGTTCAGCTCCCGACTCTCCCTGCTTAAATGCTGCCATTGCCGCTCGATTAGCGTAAACTCGTCCTCCCGGCCTCCGCCCGATAAGGAGGCGCTTGGCAGCAAATCCTTCATTAGCCTTTTTACAGGTAAGTACATTCGGATCGATGCAAGCCAAGCAAGCCCTATTGCCAGCAAGAGAGCGCTCAAGCTGACCGTCAAAATGACTTTGGATATAAAAACGACCGGTGCAGTTATATTAGTGATCGGCGAAGCCGACACGTACAGCCAGTTATCCATGATTCGTGCGAAATAACCGTACGTGACCGCATAGGTCTTGTCGTTCCATTCATAAAGAAACGAGCCTTCACTGTTCACGTTTGACTCGACCTCGCTTCTGACTGCCTTTACGAACGTCGAATCTATCGAGCTCCCGTTGGCGGATACGAATAGATGACTGCTCGGCTCCGTTAGAAAATTTTCGCCGTCGGCATAAGGAGTAATGGTCTGCAGCGCTTCCGCGACTTGATCGCTGTCCAAGCGGACGATCAAGGCTCCAATCGGTTTTTGGCTGCCACCGGGAACGAGATGCACAAACGTCAATTCCCGTTTTCCCGGCTGATCGGGATCCAGCGTTAGCTGTGTCCAATACGTCGTTTTTCCTGCGTCAAGCAGTTGGTTGTATAACTTGATGACACTTGCATCATGTAAAGCGGAATATTCCGGATAAAACAATACCGGCTGGCTTCCGCGCAAATAGAGGCTGACGTTACGAATCATCGTATTGGAGCCCTGCATGACGAGCAGCGTATTCGTAATATCGCGGGTCTTCTCAAAATCACGCACGAAGTCGCGTTCGCCGAGCGAATAATCGAAGCTCGTATCGAACGCCCAATGCGCCAGCATCATTTCGAGATTGGACAGCTGTTTATTCAGGTTCTGCGACCGCTGCTCAATCTGGTTGTTATGGAGCTTCAGCAGCTCCTTTTCCAGCTTACCACCGGCCATCGAATATACGAGAACCCCGGTAATAATGCCGGGAATTCCGGCAACAAACAGGAACATGATTAAGCTTTTCCTATAGAAGCTGCCAGATCTGCCGGATAAGCGGGCCAATAACATTTTCCATCCATTCATCGTCAGCTCACCAACCATATCTAAAATTAGTTTTGCCTTCCTTTGTTAGGCGGTCCTTTGCCTTTCAGATATGTAAGCGTATTCAAATATAGCAACAGCGAAATAAAATCGACTGTCTTAATTAGCATAACGCGGTCCTACTAATAAAACCTGCATATTTTCAGAGTAAATTGTTTAAAAAACAGAGGAATTCCAAAAACCGGCCATCGTGGAGTCTTGGCTACAGAGCAGCTACCGTCACTTTGTGGGGACTCTCGGAAGAAAAATTCGGATAGAGAAAAAAGAGGCAGTTGGCCTCTTTTTTCCGCTGAATATCACTGCTAATTGACTTCGTCTAGGATTTGGACGCTGCGTACAGCTCGTTGATTTCCTTCACGTAATCGTTGCCCCCGGATTTTTTCCACAGTTCGATTGCATCGCGCCAGCCTTGCTCGTCGATTTGGCCGACGATGAATTTAATGCGGGCATCATTAATAATATTGCCAAGCTGTTGTCCTTTTTGCGAATACACCTCAGAAATAAACGGCTCCGCCGGATTGGCGACGATGGTTTCCCGGTTTTTTATTTGAACCTCTGTTTGTTTTAAGCGAAGCGGTGTCTGGGCCACTTGCAGCCCTTTTCCTTCAGGAATGTAAGGTACCATCTGGTTAAGACCTTCGACTTCAGACTCGAGCAGCACGGAATCCGTACTTCTTTCCAGCGTTGTATCGTCGATCTTGGTATAATGCACGCCTTCAAGGCCGAAGCTGGTCAGCGTTTGCAGGTCAGGCTCGTTCAGCTGATCTAGAAATTTCAGAATGCGGTCGACTTCCTCCTCAGTCTTCACACTCGACTTCGGAATGGCCAATAGGCCGGCAAAACCGGAAGTAGGCAGCGTGCGAATTTGACCATCCGCACCGGTTACTGCACCGAACACATCCATGTAATGCTCCCTTGAATCATTGCCCGCCGCCGCGTTCGCCGCCTTGATTTTGTCGTCGACTCGAGCCGCTCCGTCGACGACGTCGACCAAACCACAGTTTGATCTGGTCGAAGCCCGCTCCCCAGCCGGCCGTCCATTTGACCATAACCAGTCCGTACGTGTCGTCTTTACCGTTGCCGTCCGGATCCTTCTCTTTGAACGCTTTCAGCATGTTGTAAAAATCGTCGATCGTTTTCGGTTGCTCAAGTCCGACGTTCTCCAGCCAATCCTGGCGGTAATAAACGCCGTTGCGGCCAAGCTCGCGCCCGCGATATACGCCGTACGTTTTGCCGTTAATCGAGGAGTTGTTCAGAATGATTTCGCTGGCCTGGCTGAGGTTCGGATAATTTTTGAGTTTGTCGGTCAAATCCCAGAACGCCCCCGATTTTACCGCACTAACGAAACTCGGGCCCTTTGAGTCCGGCACGTAAATGATTTTCGGCAAATTGCCCGATGCAAGCGTAATGTTGAATTTATCCGCATAGGAAGCGTTAGGCACCCATTCGAAATGAATGTCCGTGCCGGTCAGCTTCTCGAGTTCAGCCGCTACGGGACTGTCGTCCTTCGGATAGTTCGTTTTAAAAATCGGGAGCATGATGTTCAGCTTAAACGCTTCTTGCGTATCTGCGGAAGCGCTTGCAGGGGGAGCCGCCGTCGAATTGTTGGAAGAGTCTGTGCCACCGTTGTTTTTACCGGACGAGCAGCTTGCCATCAGTACGATACAAACCGTGCCTAGAATTAGAAATGTGGAAGCACGTTTCGCCTTCATTGTCTTTTTCTTCATTAAATAGCCTCCCTTTATCATTAAGATCATATTGCAAACCGCATGAGCTCCAAGCAAATCAATCAGCGTGTCTCGGGTATTAACAACAGAGCCTAAGCGGAATCACACATTTGGAATAACAAACTTTAGCCTTTGACAGAGCCAAGCAGGACGCCTTTGGCAAAATGCTTTTGCAGGAACGGATACACACACAAGATCGGAACCGTGCCGACAACGATCACGGCCATTTTGATCGATTGATCCGGCGGCTGCACGAAATTAGGGTCCATCGAGTTCAAATCGCCTGCAGCCGCTTGCGACAGCAGAACGATCTGGCGCAGCATGACCTGCAGCGGCCATTTTTCCGGATCGTTAATATACAGCAGTGCCGCAAAGAAATCGTTCCAATGCCCGACGGCGTAAAACAACGTAAACGTAGCGAGGACGGGCATTGAAAGCGGCAGCACGATCCGCCCTAAGAGGCCAAGCTCGGAGCAGCCGTCGATGCGGCCGGCCTCCTCGATCTCCTTCGGAATTTCCTGAAAAAAGTTTTTGACGATGATCAGATTAAACGCGCTGATCGCCCCTGGCAGCATGAGAGCCCAGAGCGAATCGAGCAGGTTCAGCTCCTTCACGACCAGATAAGTCGGAATCATGCCACCGCCAAACAGCATGGAGAAGATGACGAGATTCAGCACCAGATTCCGGCCGTACAACCCTCTCTTGGCTAAGGAATAGGCCATCGTAACCGTGAAAAACAGGTTGACGAGCGTGCCGATGACCGTTATGTAGACGGAGACGCCGATGCTTCTCATGATCGTATCTGTCGAAAAAATAAACTTATAAGCGTTTAATGTAAATGTTTTGGGTATGAAAAATACCGCTCTTGACGTAAGCTCCGCGTCCGAGGCAAAAGAGCCCGCAATCACGTAGACGAAAGGGAGCACGGCAGCCAGCCCGAACAACGATAGCACGATGTAGTTGGCAGCATCGAACGTGACACCGGCCGCGGATTTGTATTGCTTGGCCATAGATTGATTCCCCTTTCTTGCTTATCAGTAAAGCCCGGATTGGCCGAACTTTTTCGCCAGCCAGTTCGTGCCGAGCACCAGCGTTACGCCAACAATCGATTTAAACAGCCCGACAGCCGTACTGTAGCTAAAAGCGCCTTGTGTAATGCCCATCGCGTATACGTATGTGTCGAACACTTCGCCTACCGAGCGGTTAAGCGGATTCAACATCAGATAAATCTGTTCGAAGCCGTTGTCCAGCACGCTGCCCATCCGCAAAATCAAAAGAATTACGATCGTGCTGCGGATCGCCGGCAGTGTTATGTGCCAGATTTGCCTCCAACGGTTTGCCCCGTCAATCGTCGCCGCTTCGTACTGTTCCACATCGACGGCCGCCAGCGCCGCCAGGAATATAATCGTTCCCCAGCCGCATTCCTTCCAGATCGTCTGCAAAATAATCACGGGGCGGAACCAAGACGGATCGGACAGAAATTGGATTTTGTTCCCCGTATATTGGAATAACAGTTCGTTGACGGTGCCGCCTTCCGTGGTTAGGAACACGTACGTCAGGCTTGCCACGATTACCATCGATATAAAATGCGGAACGTAAATCATCGTTTGAATCGTGCGCTTAAAGAACGAAAGCCTTACTTCGTTTAACAAGAGTGCCAGTATAATCGGAGCGGGAAAAAAGAAGATGAGATTATAGAACGATAGCAACAGCGTATTACGCAGCAGCATTAAAAACTCTGGATTGTTAAAAAATAGCCGAAAATGCTCGAAGCCTACCCATTCGCTTTTCAAAAAGCCGGTAAACGGCTGATAGTTTTGGAATGCCAGCATGACCCCCCACATCGGCACGTATTTAAAAACCAAAAAATAAAGCAAGCCTGGGAGCAGCAGCAGGTAGAGCCATTTGTCCCTGCGAAGCCTCGCCGCGAAGCTCGTGCGGTGCTCCACCTGCTTGGACGTTTGCGGGAAATCCCTTTGAGCCGTAGCTTGCTTCATCATTCTCCACCTCCATATGTCGTTCATCACCTCGCGAGCGGTGTGGCCTTATTATGCGGCAGCGCTTTCTTTTCCCGCAATGAGACATTTTTGAAGAGTAAAAAAGCCTCGTTTTTCGGCATTTTTAAAGAAAGTGCAAAGTCGGCAAACGAGTGGTAAGACGCGTATAGTCCTGTATAAACAAGCACTTCTCGCAGAAACAAAAAAAATAAAACCTCCAAGTATCTGGAAGTTTTATTGTGTAGTATTGTCTTATTCAACTAAAGCCCCCGTTAGCTTTATAAGGAATGTTGGCTTCATTTGTAAAGTTAGCGCCAGCCCATTCCCCCTCAATCTTAAACAACTCATACACAGCCTTATGGTCTGTAGGCGGTTCATCTATCCAATTTAGCAGAGTGCGAATGATTGATTTTTTTTCTGGAAAGTGATGAAGAAAGACTTCAGACTGTTCGTGAAGTCGTGTCGTCCAAATCTGAGAACGCTCCATCACCATTGAATAGTATGTTCGAATGAGTTTACGAGCGAAGCTTTGTGTAATTTTTTTGAAATCCTCTCCAGAAGCTGTTGTTAACCTTGTTAACGTCCGATTAAGAACTTCATTAATATCACCATTAAAACGGATGGCTATCTCTGATGTAAGTTGATAAGGACCAAATCGTTCACCTAGATCCTCTCCATATACACAAACACAGAGTTCCTTAAGAAATGCATTTTCGTAATAATTTGAGGGGGCAAGCGTATAGTCATAATAGGCTACAGCAATACCAACATCCCGAACTATAAAACGATAATTATTAGATAGTTCTCCAGCAAGTTTCTTTAATTCAGCTAACTTATCAGAACTTAATTTGGTATTGAACATAGCGATAAGGTCTAAATCTGATTTAATTGCAATCGCTTCTCCTCTGGCTACGCTACCGTACACATAAACACTATGCAAATGTTGATGAAATAAATGTTTAAGGCTCTCGATCGATTCATGAATGCAAGTCGCATAGACATCCGCAATTTTGTCTTTACTCACATCGCTTACAATAAAGCCATTATGGTCTAGGCCATAACCCGCTTTTAAAATCCCTATTTCAATCACCAACTTTCCTTTTACCCAGCATTTTCCTAATTATAGCACCACAATCATGTGACTAAAAGCGGGTTAGGACGCTCCATCGGCTTCTTTAAAATGGCTTAACGACCATGAGCACCAATATGGCAATCATCAACAGCTGTGCTGCCGTCTCGATGGGTACGATCTTTTTGATCAGCTGGCCGAACTCGGCGGGTATATCATTACCCTGCTCTTGACTTTCAGATAGGATCTTAACAAGTACGAATCCGCCAATTTTAGGCATGATGGCAAGCTTGGTCGATATACCAAAAGTAAAGTGCAGCTGGCCGACGGTTCTTGCTGATCTTCGAATGATGGGCATCACGAAAGCGGGGCCAATAATGGCGATCGAAGCTAATATATGCAAAACGAGCAGTAATCCAAACAAATCCATGCCCCTCCCTTCTTCTCAGCTTACCGATATCTTGCTTTGATAGGCTAGACTGACCCTTTTCCCCTTAAACGCTCCTCCGAGCACAAGATGGTCCAACATACACATTACGACATCGTCATAAGCCACATTCAGCTCTTGAAATCGGCTGAACAAGTGACCGGCTATTTCTGCCTCGGAATATGCCTTAATCGTCTCCGGCATCGGAACGGGCAAGGTATCCGTTGTTACATGAAGATGAACCGGCTCTGGATGCTCGCTTGAATCCATCATGGTTCCCGGACACATCATGGACCAATCGAGCCCAGTCCGTTGCAGCCTTTCGAAATTCCGGTTGTGATTTTTATACTCAGGTGGGAACCCCGGTAAATTGTTGCCGATAAGTTCGGTATATGGAATATCCAGTAAACCGGCTCCTCCCATGACCCATACCCGCCCAGAGAAACTAGGCTCCAATTCACATTGGCTAATAATGTTATCGACGATACGAACAAACTCTTCTCCCTGGCCTGCATGGCCTGCTGCAATAATAGCGGCGTCTTGATTCACGAGCGCCTGACGGACACCTACCGGGTTCATCATATCGTCCACGATCACCTTCACATGCTTTGCGGAATGCTCACCTAATTGATCATATAGCTTCTCGGAATTCCTCACAAATGCGGTCATTCCATGGCCCATTTTTATCCCTTGTGACAGCACTCTTTTCCCTGTATTCCCTGTCGCTCCAAAAACAATAATTCTCATCGTTCGTTCCTCCTCTTTTAGGGTCCCAAATTTTGGCTAACTCAAGCTTAGCATCGCTTCAATATGATGTTAAGAACCCACTTTAAAGTAGGGTGCTTACTTAAAAGTAAGCATGCAGAAAGGGATACATATTAGCGGAGGTTGGGAGGAAGGGGGAATTTTAGACAGATTGGCGACAATTCTACTCTAATAGGAGTTTTGTTATCCATTCATATCAGGATTGTGCTCTGTAGGTAAACAAAAAGCTGCCCGGAATTCCGAGGCAGCTTTTTGTTTGAGTTGATTGAATTCGTGTACAAGTTCATTGAACCGGCTTTATGACGCTGGCTCTTCATATTTCCGCTTATTATGATTTTCTCCCCAAGAACACATAATTTCTGCTACAGGAATCAATGTTCTGCCGTATTCACTAAGAGAATATTCCACTTTTGGAGGGATAACCGGGTGAACCGTTCTATCGACTATGCCTTCTCGTTCCAAATCTCGGAGATGTTGTGAAAGCATTTTTTGTGAAGCATCAGGTATAAGCTTTTCCAGATCGTTGAACCTCTTCTTGGATTCAATCAAATGCCATAAAATCATGGGCTTCCATTTACCGCCTAAAACATGAATGAGTGTCTCAATTGGACATTCGCGCTGATGAATCATTATTGAATCATCCCCTTACTTTTAAGTAAGTGCATTACCTATAATTGACATAACAAAATTTTACGATAGCTCTACAATCAAGTCAATCATTGAAGCTTCAAAGGATAAACACCCATTCTTTTAGGTGTATAAAATTGCCTTAAAACTCCTCCAAAACCTTGGATTTATCGCCATAAATCTTTTCCAGGTGATCTTCTCCCCAATAGCATAAATGGTCTAATGCGGGTTTTAATCCCCAGCCGTAGACCGTTAACTCATACTCCACTTTAGGTGGGATCTCTTTATAAACCTTTCGTGCAACAATCCCGTCCTTTTCCAGGCCTCTTAGTTGAGTGGTCAGCATTTTTTGCGTGATGTCGGGCATTAACCGTCGAAGCTCAGACGTCCGTTTCCGTCCTGTCATCAAATGATAGATGATTAAAGGCTTCCATTTCCCCCCCATTACTTCTAATGCCGCCTCCACTCCAACTTTATACTTCTTTTGAACGTTATTTTCCCTCTTCTCAGTCATCTCTCATTCCCCCGTTAAAAGCCTGGTTTTTCTAGGAACATAAGATTCATTTCAGTCCGTTACTCAGGTAAGTTTCTAGGGCAACTGTCTAGGGCACTTCGATGTTTCTAGGGCACCTGTATCATCCTATAGAACTTGAAAGTGCGTACTTCCTGATAATTTTATTACTGTTTATAATAGCATCAGCCATTGATCGTGGCTATATGATAGCTGTTGAGAAATGAGAAAGGTAGTGAAGAGACAAGTATGAGAGTATTATGCGTTGTTTCCCACCCAAGAAAAGATTCCCTGACCTTTAAGGTTGCCGATCGTTTCGTAAAAGGTCTTACTGCGGCGGGCCACGACTATGAGATCTTGGATTTACACGAGATTGGTTTTGACCCTGTTTTAAAAGGAGTAGATGAACCTGATTGGTCAACAGAGGAACAGTCCTTTTCCCCTGAAGTAGAACTAGAAATAAGGCGAATGAAGAAGCACGATGCCTTGGCATTTATTTTTCCAATTTGGTGGTGGCATTTGCCTGCCATGCTAAAAGGTTATATAGACCGTGTATGGAACAATGGGTTTGCGTACGGTTCGAACCAGCTTCATCATCAGCATGTCTTGTGGATTGGTTTGGCGGGCGTTTCGAAAGAACAGATGAAAAAGCGTAACTATGATGAAATGATGACTCATCTGCTCAATGTGGGAATTGCAGATTATTGCGGTGTATCCAATTCCAAGGTTGAATTTTTATACGAGAATTTAGATTCCAATCCCAAGCATTATGAGATGCTGCTTAACCAAGCTCATCACTTAGGGTTGAATTATGCGAAGGAACAGTAAGCTTGAGGTTAAGTCTGAACTGTCTGATTGCTTTATTATGTGTTTAATCTAAAACCTGCTTCTTTCATCAGATTCGGATAAAACCAAAGACAGAAATTCGACTCGGCAACCTGCTCCCTTCGGTGATTGGGCTACCACACCCGCTGTAAACTGTGCTGAGGTGTTCATTCCAAAGTATCGAATCAATTTCCAAGCTTCACCATCTGATGAGTAGTAAAAAGAAATAAGTTGATCATTCTTCGTTATTTTTAAATAAGGATTGCTTACTAATACACGCTCAGAATTACAATCATCCGACAAACCGTTCTGCGTAACAACAGACACGATCGTAGCATACTCACCGTTGAACTCAAAACAAAGCTTAGCCCAATTGTTCTCATCTGCCATCAACATCAGACACCCGGAATCATACAATTCGTTCATATCTACCTGAAGCTGCGTTATAAGCTGAAATGTTGAATTCACCTGGATGTGCAGATAAGGTGCAGAATGAGCTATATGTTTACCTCCAGGGTCTTTGAAAAAGTCAGCTTTCGTTGGAGCATCAATGATTAGCCTGCCATCTGCTGTAAACTCCCAATGTTCAGGTTCATTTAACCACATTAAATTCTTTCTTGTTTCTGGCTGAAATAAATTCTTAATCATAACTCATTCTCCTCTATTGAATTAACTTTTATTTCTTAAGATGGGATGTTCAACAAAAGCCCATCTTTCCCCTTCTAAATATATCATTTATAAAACAATTTTGTGATATTTGACATCTCTACCCAGCACGAATACTCTAGCGCTTTGCCCCAAACTTAATCGTCAGTTGTTCCCATCTCTAAAAATAAGTTACAATGACACATGGTAGTAAATACCTGTAACAACTCTATTTTTCTTGGAGGATTTTATGAAGCTCACTACCTTTTTTCCTTATCGAAACGATGCAAGAAAGATATTGATCCCTTATTTAAATCAATTGACTGAGGAACAGTGGCATGCAAGGCATCCGGATCATCCGAATTCGATCGCTTGGATCGTTGAGCACATCGCGCGCAGCGAAGACGAATGGATTAACGTGATCGTACTTAAGGGAGAGCGACGACTTCAACGAGTCTTGGATCGTCCTCAGCATATTTTGCAGGCATATATCGACATTCGAGACCATACAGACCATAAACTCGACTTTATGGAATACGATGAACGCGAGCCAGTTGTAGAGCTCCCTCGTTTTTCAGACGGTTGGGAACCGCCTTCGCCGCCGACGCTACGATGGATTATCCATCATGTTTTCGATCATGAGTCGTACCATGTCGGTCAAATCGGCGTCATAGCACGTTTAAACGGATTCGCCGGCCCCCTATTCTGAACGTAATGACTCGATAGCTAATCGTATAAGTTATGTCCATTTCGGTAATCGGTACAGTTCCTTGTCCCCGGCTCGAGACAAGAAATTGTACCGATAAAATAAAAAAGCCGCTAAAATAGCGACTTTCAATAAAAACCATGCAGTTGTACCTCGACATCAGGACCAGCCGGATCGCTTTATAAGGTTAGTTACAAGTTCATCGTCGAAGACGATTCCGAAACCCGGCGTGGCCGGAATATAAATCTCTCCGTTTTCGATTCGATAGCCTGATACATCCATTCCTTCGATTGTAATGTCGTCATATTCCACAAATTCGAAGTTCTGCACCGCGGCTGACAAATGTCCAGACGCGTAAATACCATAGGCATTTCCGTAACAATGAGGCGCAGTCCGCAAACCATGGGCATCCAGTTTCTCACCTAATTCCATCCAATGCGTGAAACCGGGCCTGATGATATCGTACTGCAGCACATCGACAAGGCCGCGTGTCGCCCACTCAATTAGATGCGGTGAGGCAAGCCCTTCCCCATCCGCGATAAGCACATTCTGCCCACGTTGCCGGAGCCACTCCTTCAGATCCTCGTACAAGGCATCATCCTCATGGAACGCTTCTTCCAGCCAATACAGATTTACATCCGCTAAAGCCTCCAAGACCTCTTTGGTTAAGTTCAAATTATATGCATTATTCGCATCGATCATGATCTTACCTGTGGGACCTGCCACTTCCGAGATCCCCCGAACAATTGCGATATCTCGTTTCGTCCCTTCCCAGAGTGGCATATGGCGTCCGCCACGGCCAACCTTTATCTTAAAATGACGTTGGCCCTTCGCATAACCTTGCATCGCTTCTTCCTGCATCAACGCGACTGCGGTCCTCTCATCGGGCAAATGCAAATCGTCGAAGTACAGTGAGGTATCATAGCAGGGAACAACCAATGGGACTCCTCTTTCCATGTGGGCACCGGACACCAAGTCATACACGGGTTTGTCTTGTCTCTTTCCTAACCAATCGAGCATTGGGTATTCCAATTGCAAACGATACGCTTCGAGCAGTCTGCCCCGGTCATCGAATAAGTCAAGCAATCGGCGGCCTATGATGTCTTGGGCCCATTCCGGCGTCATATGAATCGAGCTACCGTACCCTGTTTGTCCATCGATCGTTATTCTGGCGATATCCACTGTGCAGCTTTTGCCATGAATGCCGATCCTGCCATTGGCCCCCGCGCTTCTGGCTCGTTCTCCCGTTAACTTGGCGAATTCGATCTTTTCCACTTTCCAATCAGATTGTATACCCGTAATATTCATAGAATCCTCCTTCACCGACTCGACGGTTTCATGTCCCGATGTGATTCGTAAGCAGAACACCATATTATAGAATTATACTGTTAGAAGATAAGAACATTCTTCTTCCGTTGGAAATCTGTAAATGACCTTTCACTTCAATTGCTGTTTCCAGACTGATATCCCACTTTACTTTGTTTTATCCGTAACCTTCTTTATGGCTTTGTTACCCTCTTGATCCAGAGATTCTTGATAGATGTCAGCGTAAGTTTTTGAATCTTTGATTAGATCGTCGCAGAAAGCCGCTACGTCACTGCCCGTCACTTCGAGCACGCCTTTCCTTAAGGCCGCACCCTCTTCAAAAAGATCAATTATCCCCGAAAGCAAACCCGTCCCGTCCGTTAGCTCAACAGGACCGACCTTAAAGAGATATTTTTGAATCTCTTTATAAACAATCTGATAATCTTTCGGGAGCGCTTTGACACGCGCCACGTGCGCCCGCCACTCTTTTTTGCCTTCAATGATATCTTGAATTCTCATTTTCATCCTCCTATTTACCTAATTTTTTAGCGATATTGTCGTTGAGTTGCTTGCGCCACTTGTCGCGAAAAGATTTTGCCTCATCGATGCCGGCCAGCGCTGAACAGAAGCCTTTGATATCGTCACCCAAAACCTCTTCGATACTCTGTCCGTCTGCCGCCGTTTCTTCGAGCAGGCCAAGCACACCGTCAAGAATGGGCATGAGGTTGCGACCGGTGAAATCTGAGTGCGGCCAAAGATGCGCATTAATTTTTTCCCATGCCGCTTGATAATCAGGTGGTAACTTTTTGGCTCTCAATTCAAAAGCTTTCATTTCCTTATTCATGTCGCTGCCGGTGATTTTCTCCCAAAAATTCATTATTTTATCTCCTTTAACTCGTTAATTTTTTCCCGTTGCTATTCTGTATCACTGGTATAAAGTAATACATACTACAGCTATAAAGTAACACGCAGTAGATGGATTGTCAATAGCGTTTGTTCTGATGTCGATTGTACGTTTTCAACTATCCTGCCGTTAATCCATGGGGACAAGAACTTGCACCCTTAAAGGAAAAAAGCCGCTAAATTAGCGACTTTCAACGGGAGCATGTTTTGTATCCGGCAATTATAGTCAAATCCTTGTTATCCGTTGTTCAAATTCAAATATGTTTTGCACTAAGCCTTTGTAACAGCGGATATTAGCCTTCCTAACGGTTTACATCGGATCTAGCAATATGAGCATTTGCCCAATCCGCATGGTCGTAGCCAGTGCCGTCTCCGCCATCAGTAACGACCAGCTTCAGTACGTTTGCACCGGAGATATCCGCATGAACTTTTTTGACGGAATCAGATCCGGTAATAAGCCCGCTGTCATATACTTTCTCGTCGTCTGCCCAAATTTGAAATACGACCGACCCTCTATTCCCCACTTCATCATCGATTCCGATATCAGCGGCAAACGTTGAGAAGTTGCCGCCTATATAATAAGCAATCTCAGCATTCGCATGTACACCTAAGCCTTTCGTATATTTTTCACCGCCAATGGTTATGGTTTTTCCGTCGTCTTTTGCTTTTTCACCGTTACTCTGATCCCGTTCTACGGGCCCCCAATGATTAGCGGAATGAATCCATTCCACATCACTTACATAAGAATCTTCAGTTGGGAGCCGTTCTGGTATCCAGACTATGGAGTCGGCACTCCACTCTGATTGCTTATTATTTTCCCCATATTCAAATGAAACGGTGGCATTTAAATTTGCGAATCCAGGCTCAGCAGTATCTGGGGGCGTCACACGCCAATCCGTTTCAATCGAACTTCCAGGAGAAAGATTCGTGACCAGAGGATCATTTACTGCCTCTACGCTCCAACCATCAGGGGCCGTTAAGTCCAATTGAATGGCCTCGATTGTGTTTTGTCCATAATTTGTAAAGGTTGAGGTTAATAGGGTAGGTTCACCCGGAATAACATAGTTATTACGATAAGAAAAAGTTGTTGCCGATTGAACATCTATCGTGTAATGCACTTCGGGAATCCATTGCTTACGGTAAAAGTCGCGTCCTTGGACAACGACCCTGTCATCGTAAATTTGCACATACAATCCTTGGCTTTCATCCCAGTTTACTGTTGGTGCGAAGGTTGTATAATAAACAGAAGCTGTATTGATACTCGTAAATTTATTCTGCGTTAGGTTAATATTTGGAAGTCGCATATCCCGATGAGTATGGCCAGTGAATAAAATAACTTGCGGATACTTCGAGAAGAGATCAGTTAGACGCTTTTCTGCTGTTTCATGTACAGCGGAAAGAGGCTGATGAAGAAAAACAAACATAGGCTTCTCGCTATTACTGCGCTTCTCCAAAGTATCTTCCAGCCAATTCAACTGCTCGTCGCTCAGATAGGCATGGTCTTTGGTGGGAGAATCGACGGGCCCCCAGCTTTCAGAGCCTAGAAATATAAAAGGATAGCCTTTCACGATTTTCTCGTAGTACACATGCTCCTCTTCGATAAAGTCTGCGAACCGACTTGTGTTCACTTCATTTCCTTCTCCATTAAAAAACTCATGATTCCCAATGGTCATATACAGATTCTTCGGTTTAGGAGATTGATCAAGAAGTTCGCGAGCCTTCGCATATTCTTCGGGAAAACCGTTATTCGTTATATCTCCGTTGATGACCATAGCATCTACCAGCGGATCAGCGGAATGAAGATCTTGAAGCGCTTTCAATAGTTTGTTATGAGAGAACGATGTATCCCTAATATGCAGGTCACTGATCACTTGAAAGGTTGCTTTTGGTTTTTTTTCATATGCATTTGTGTCCCCTTGTGCTGATTGTGCGTGCGCTGGAGCAACCAGGGGGATAAGCATACAAGCGGCTAAACCGAGACAAGCAATTATTTTTTTCATTATTATACCCTCCTCAAAACCTTCATATATTTTTCAGTTCGCTTTTCTCGGTACAGCTACTGCGAACAATAAGTTTTGTCGGCAAATAGCTGATCAATGGCAAAGGTATCCCCCCTTCCATGCGCTGAAGCAGGAATTTGACTGCGATTCTCCCCATTTCCTCCTTGTGTACCTGTACCGTTGTTAACGGAGGGTTAATGAATTCTGACATTTCGACATTATCAAAAGAAACAACAGATATATCATGGGGAATCGATAGCCCATATTCACCAATTGCCTTATACGCCCCGAATGCCATTTTGTCGCTAGCTGTAAATACGGCCGAAGGCGGACTCTGCGTGTTTAAAATTTTTTTCATGGCTTCATAGCTCTTGGTCAGATCAAAGCAGCCGTCTTGAACCCACTCCGGAACAATTTTAAGATGGTTCAACTCCATCGCTTCTTTATAACCATAGAAACGTTCTTCTTGGTCAATCGGCATTCCAAATTGTGAGCTTCCGCCAATAAATGCAATATTTCGATGACCGAGATCTACCAAATATTGAACTGCTTGCATTGCCGCATGACGAAAATCCACCGTAACGTAATCCATTTCCAACTTAGGTATTTCGCCCACCGATATAACAAATGGAACCTGCTTATTCAGCTCATTTATAAAATCATGCTTAAGCGGTCCGATACAAATAACTCCTAAGTCACTCTCGTTCATATCCCCAAATAAATTGAAATTGAAAATATCCTGCACCTCAAATGTAAAGTCCAATATACATTCTTGATCAAGTAATTCACTTTCGATTCCGTATATAATTTCTGAAAAATATGGATCCTGGTATTTAGCTTTTACATCATATAAAACAAGTTCCACTCTCTTTGGGACCTTTTCATTCTCTGAAAATTTTTCGTTTTTTTGCAGTTTATTTTTAAACTTATAGTAACCCAGGTCCTTGGCAACTTGAATAATTCGCAGACGAGTTTGGTCGTTTACAAGTGCTGGCGAGTTTGCGTTGTTTAAAGCCCTCGAAACCGAAGAAATAGATACATTGGCATGCTCAGCAATGTCTTTTAAAGTTATTTTCATATCGGCATAACACCTGTCTGTTATAGTTTTGGAAAGCGCTTACCTCCCCTTTGTTGAAATCTTATACTGATTTAGCAAATTATTCAATCTTTTTTGCGCAATTTTTCACTTTTTTGCTGCAAATCATTTCTGCGATTGCCCACATGATCACTTGAGTAAGCCCTCTACTTCTGCCAGCTAGCCTCTGAACAAGATCTTGTACCTCAATGCAAAAAAAGCCGCTAATATAGCGACTTTCAATGGGACAATGTACTTGTCCCTCGACCTTACTACTATCTTTTATACTTCAATCTTTAATCACTTTCGCTGGATTACCACCAACAACCATCATGTTGTCCGGCACATGCTTAGTCACCACGGCTCCTGAGGCGATAATGACGTGGATGAACCTTTCATTTTGATGAAGCACTGCAGTTCATATCAAACCCGGAAGATGTCTATTTGAAGAAGGAACCACGGCAGCCCCTGTTTATCATGGTTAAGCTCTTAATCCTGGGATGGATCCTCATCCATGCCAACGGCAGAATCAAAAACACTGTCTTGCGGAACGCGCGTGAGATCCAGCTTTTGCTTCACCTGATCGTTGATATCCCCATACCAGGCCTCAAAGGAGTCATCCAACTGCTCTTCTCGATTACGATCCTCGTTCACATCCGAATCCACTTCGATTTTATTGCCTAATACCCCATAGTCGTCTTTGGGATGGATCATACTCTTTACTTCAGCTCCTTCGCATACGGATTGAATTAAATTTCCCTGGAAAAGCAATTCTATACATATCTGCTTTTCCAACTCCGTCGCACAAACATCGTTACCATAAAAAAAGCCGCTAAATTAGCGACTTTGCATGGTACTTTATTCTTGTATAGCGACATGTTTCTACATTCTACCGCGACTTATCGAATAACCCTCTACGAATCAAGTTTGCTGTAACCGGCGTCTTTCCGATTTCTCGAGACCATATTGACAATTGACCGATATGGTGAATTTCGTGGGCAATCACGTGTCGCATCACTTCACCGAATGTAAAGCTTTCCTGCTCTCCGTTTTGGTTTGTATCATACATGATACGGTCTTCCAAGCTATCATTCCAAGCGTAGATGAAGGGTGCAATTTCCGCATGGCATCGTGCCGAATAATCTCTTAATCCCTGTACGCTGGCACAATCCTCGAACGAAGGGATGTCCAGCTCTTTTCCTTGTAAATCCCCGCACAACCAGGCATATTCAACGGTCACGATGTGATAGAGTGTATAGAGAATGCTTCCTATGCCCCCGGTCCGTCTTTTCAACAGTTCTTCCTCACTCACCGTATCGCACCAGTCAAACCAATCTTTGCGAACTTGCCAGTTATACTCGAACAGTTTCAACATGTCACAGCCTCCTGTAATACAACTTTGTTGCTTCTACCATGATTCGCCATAAAATCTTGTTATCCTCCAATCTGTGAAGATCCCTGATCCCGCACATATGGATAACAAAATATAACTCCTAGGATAATTGATGCGGATACGGCCTGTTACGGGGGGCTTAAGATACTCATAACCGCACCCTAATTTAAGGCTTAATTGCCTTGATTACCGCTGAAACGATGTAATCCTCGATATTGGATCCCTTAATCCAATCTTTAATAAAAGCTTTGGACTCATCCTTCGGTTCAACGGAGATATCTGTAAATCCACTTTGACGGAGCATGGCCTCAATTTCGTCGATTGATGATGCCCCTGAAATGCAGCCAGAATACAGTTCATTCAAATCGTCCTTTATTTCTGGAGGAAGCTCTGCTGTCGTTACAATATCAGATATCGCTAATCGGCCGCCTTTTTTAAGAACGCGAAAGGAATCATGAAATACCTGCTGCTTATCCGGCGAAAGATTCACTACACAATTCGAGATGATGACGTCCACCATGTTATCGGCAACCGGAAGATGCTCAATTTCCCCTAAACGAAAATCTGTATTCACGAAATTCCCCTTAGTTGCATTGCTACGAGCCCGGCTAACCATTTCAGGCGTCATGTCCACACCGATCACTGACCCTGTCTCCCCCACCTGCCGGGACGCTAAAAAGCAGTCAAACCCACCACCGCTGCCTAAGTCCAGTACCACCTCACCAGGCTTCAACGATGCAATAGCTTGGGGATTGCCGCACCCTAACCCCAGATTTGCACCATCAGGTACCGAGTCTAATTCTTCATTTGAGTAACCTAATTCGCTTGAAATTGTATTAAAATCAGAAGATGTAGTGCAGCAACTGGTTGCTTGTATATTGGGATGGCAACACGATTCAGCACTAGCTTCTTGAACGGCCACTTGCTTATATCGGCTTCGTACATTCTGGCGGATTTCATCATTCGTTAACTTTGTCATGGTAGACACTCCTTAGGATTGGTTTCGATACAAGCAGCATTCATTGCGGATTTAGCAGCAAGCCTGAAGTGATTGCGTACAGCACGGTATTGCTTCTGGTTGGCGAAAACCGGTTAAGATACGATGCCGTTTAGAATCGGACTTACCGGTAGACCATTTCCAAGCTTCTCGAGCGTTCTTTTGTATCTCTATCTCTTGTGCCTTCATCATGTACTCAGCATAGTAATAATTGTAATTCATCCGGATCCTCCTTCATTCAAAATTGTTTATGTTAATGACTCACAGCGAATCGCTGATGCGCCAATTGACATTATTTTAAGCAAGTCTCCCTATTTATTTGTATTTTACAAGTAATTGGGAAGAAAATTTTTTACCCGATTATTGGTTTGCAACAATGATCCGATTTAGCCATGGCTTCATTCATCAACCTGATTGAGCGCAGGACGGTTTCTTTCTCAAACTCAGTCATTGACGAAAAAATATCGTCAAAATAAGCATTCATCTGGTGATCAATCGTTGTAGCAACGTATTTTCCTTCAGCGGTTAAGGAAAGTGTATAAACTCGGCGATCGGTCGGATCTGGTGTCTTTTTAATTAGATTCATTTTGATTAACGCCTGTACCTGCCTGCTAAAAGTGGTAATATCCGTCCCCAATGTATCTGCGATTTGTTGAATAGAAGGATGATGTTGACGATCGACTTCGAATAAGATATGGCTTTGAACCGGCGTAATGTCATTACCGCCTACGGTGCAGCAATTTTTGTTCAATAAGCCGAAGCGGCGTGTCATAATCTGAAATAGTTCACGTGTACTTTCCATTTGTTCTCTTCACCTCTTCCTTCAGTTATACACTTATTATTTGCAAAACGCAAATGTTATTTGTGTAATTATTTCCCTTCACTTTTTATTATCAGATCTGATTTTCCGCCGATCGAAGCCCTGGATATGGGAGCTCAGCATGCTGTCTCCGTCCTGAGACGGAGACGAAAACCATTCTGCCGCCCGTCACTCCTTAGCAGAGCTATGCGATATCTTTAAACCAAAGTACGAACAGAAAGGGGCAAGAAGGATGAAGCTGATTTATCAATTAGAGCATGTGAATAAAACATACAAAAAAGGAAAGGTTGTTGCCAATCATGACATAAGCTTTGATGTGCAAGAAGGTGAAATTCTCGGTTTGCTCGGTCCGAATGGAGCAGGCAAATCCACGCTAATCAAGCAGATGGTAGGACACCTTGCTCCCACCTCAGGTACAGTAAGCTATAAAGGAACCAGCGTGAAGACCCAAACCAAGCAAGTTGCCCAGGAGGTAGCCTACTACTCGCAAGAGCCTCACGCCCTGACCAGTTTAAAAACGTGGGAAGCTTTGTATTTTACGGGAAGATTGCGGGGGTTGACGAAAGAGTCCGCCGTAAAGCAAACAGAGGAATTGTTGGAACGCTTTGGAATGCAGGACCTTCGTCATAAGCTGCTGAAGAACGTTTCCGGTGGACAGAAGCGTTTAATCGGAATAGGAACTTGCTTGATCGGCTTTTCCCCCGTCATGATCCTGGATGAACCGACCAACGAGCTGGACCCGAAAAAGAGAAGACTCGTATGGGATCTGATTCAAGAACGGAATCGGCAAGGAGTAACCGTAATCTTGGTGACACACAACGTGCTGGAGGCCGAACAGGTCGTGGACAGAGTAGCTGTCGTAAATCACGGCAAGCTGCTCGCCATCGATCATGTCAGCGTATTAAAACAAAGGGTCGATCAGCGGATGAAGCTGGAAATTACGACTTCCTTTGGTGAAAGCGATCATGTATGCCGAAGCTTAATCGCGCTGGGACAGTGGACCAAAACGGGAGAAAACCGTATCCGGGCACTGATCGAGAAGCAAGACGCCAGCTACGCGATTGACTTCATAACCAAGCAGCATTTACCGATTGAAGAATATTCCTTAGTCCCGCCGAATCTTGAAGATGTCTATTTTCATATCGATGACGAACAGGATAAGCCTGACAAAACGGAGGTGATCTAAACATGGAAAATACTCAACCATCTATGCAAAGCAAAGACTTGCAACTGCAAGAAGCGGTCTTTCTTCAAGAGCACGAGCAGCAGAGCGTAATCCATCGCAGAATAACAGAATGGCTGATCCTGGCCCGCATTCAATTCACGATCATCCGCGAGGCATGGGTTTGGATTTTTATCATGGCATGCATGTTTCCATTAACGACGCTGCTGTTTCTCAAATTCTTTACGGTCGACCCAACGCCGGCTGTCATGACCCGTATTATTACGGGGAATATGCTCTTCGGCTTAATTGTCATGGGACTCAATTCCATGGCTCAGGAGATATCTTATCAGAAGCACCAAGGGCACTTCACGTACTATTCGTCCCTGCCGATTGCGAAGGTAAACTTCATCTTTGCCAATCTGCTGCGCGGTTTGATCATGAGCGCCCCCTCTTTTATCATCTTGGCGATGATAGGTCAGCTGGCTTACGGCATTCAATTCCACTACAGCTGGGGACTTGTCCCTGTACTGCTGCTTACCGTCTTCAGCGTGGTTGGCGCAGGTGTGCTGATCGGCTTCTGGTCACCTAGCCACCAATTGACGAACATGCTGGTCCAGGCGCTGATGATGTTCATCTCGTTTTTGACGCCAGTCATGGTGGATATGGATCAATTGCCTGCGATCCTGCAGTGGTTCTCTTATCTCTTCCCAACCACTTACGCCGCCGAGGCTATGCGGGAGGTGCTGATTTCGGGCTGGTCCGGGTCTGTCGCCTGGAACACGCTTGTACTCTTGCTCTTTTCGCTGATTTCCATCATATTGATCTTAAAAAAGGTAGATTGGCGTGTTGAGAAGTAGGGATATGTTCTGCCCTGTCCTTCGATTAGTCGATGGAAAAGTGCTCTTTCCCTCCTTCTATACTTATTAGGCCCAGTATTCTCCCACATGTTTAATCCTCCCATTGATTAAGCGGCTCGCGGCTTTTACCTGTGAGTCGGTGTTATGCATAAAACAATTATCAATTGGATTATACATTTTATTCATCTGATGCCATCCCTATAATGATGTCTAAAGGCAATTATAAACGGGATAGTCAGCTTGAGTATCTCGCGCATGAAAATGACCATATTGCGAATTGGAGGATTTTTATATGTGGAAAGAAACGGAGTTTAAAAAAGCTGTTGATTTTTTCGTTCGAGGTGAATATACCTGTAGTCGCCAACCTGCATCCCAAGTATATGATTACGATTCTATAAAACATCTTGCTTTTGGTACACATGTTGATGGCAGAACGGACGAGTTTGTCGTATATAATTCTAATTTTGCACACGTTATGGATACCGTAAATAAACTAGATGTAAAAAAAGACTATTGGCTTACCGTGTTTTCAGATGAAGAACATCGTATTTATGAGGCAGAGGGATATAACATCAAAAGTTCAGAGTTTCTTATGATTTTATATCTGGATAACTGGTCTCTTGAACCAGATAACAAGATCATCAAGTGTGTCAAAACGGAGGAAGAAGCTCGACGTATCAATCATTTTTTCAATAAGGCTGTTATCGATCTCAAGAAATTCAATGATCCAAATCTGCATTTTTACGTTGCTGAGGAAAACGGGTATCCTGCATCTTTTGGAAGCTATGCACTGCTAGATAAAACCGCATTTTTGAATAATGTCTTTACACCAAAAGAACATAGAGGTAAAGGATTAGCGAAAACACTTTGCCGAAAAATGCTTTGTGATGCCCAGCAGGAAGGCGCTGTCCAGAGCGTTCTTGTTGCTAGTCAAATGGGACATCCTTTATATCTAAAAATGGGTTATCGAGATGTATCAAAAATGTGGGTGTTTACAAAGCAAGCCTAAGGGCAAAGGATGAATCAAAATGAAAAGATGATGGCAAGGATAAAAACAACGATGATGGCAATGGATAGAACCGCAATTCGGATGCCGATCCGGACCAGCCAAAACTTTTGCGCAATCCGTTCATTGATCGACTCCATATAATAAGCTCCACCTGCAAGGAGAAAGAACAGCACATTAAAAATGTAATCTCCAGCCGTTTTTGGCTCGGAGGTGTAAGCTTGGAATCCGATGGTATTTCTCATGCTTTCATCCCTAGCGAAAACCGCCATGATGGCAGCCATGATGATGTGTAATACCAAAAAACAAATGATAATCGTCCCGACCATCGATATGCCCCCTATAATGAAAAGAATCGATTTACAGTAGAAATTTCCTTTTTAAATATAGAGGAAGAGCAGCTGCCAGGGCAAGCTGCTCTCATCGATGTCGAGACACAGTCGAATTCCCAACGGACAACGAAATTCTCCAGGTACGTCAATAACGGCAGCCGATCCGGCTGCCGTTATTGACTTTTCTACTTCCAGAATAATCACGCCGTCATTTTCTTTAATCTTATAAGCGGCTCTTCGATGGCCGCAGCGCCCACGAAAAGATGTTTAACGCAGCGTATGAAAGCGGGAGGATCAGATTAAACCCGTAGTTACCGTAATCGTTAGCAAATGCATGGGATAATGCCGCACCCGTCATTAAAAAGAAGATACCAGCGTAAACCCATTCTTTAAGTCGAGGTAAACCTGGCACGACGAGAGCGATGGCTCCAAGCACTTTCCAAATCCCGAGAATGGTCAGGACGTATAATGGGTAGCCCAGATTCGTCACCAACTCGAGGTTTCCTCCAAATTGCATCAGTTGTCCGATACCACTTAACATAATAGCTGCCGCAAGCAGCAATGTGACTGTCCAATAAGTTACCTTTTTTCCAACAGGACGGTCATTTACTTTCATAGTTGTTTCCACACTGGTCATTTTATTCATGGGTTCCCACCTCATCAGTATAATTTTTCTTAATTACAAAGAACGAGCCCCGAATGGTTCCGGCTAATTTTGACTTCTGCCTAGCAAACTTAAACTTCCCTTCTAATTCTTCTGGTACCTCCATCCCCTCCGAAAGCTTAAAACCAACGGCTCGCTTCTTAGGGTCATCAACCGTATACATGACATTGAGTCCAAGACCATTCTCATAAAAGACATAGGCAAATTGGATGTTATCCACTTGAAAACGCGACGTTTCTAAAGGTTTAGCCGAAAACTCAATATGTCGTTCTTCTTTCAATATTCGATTCACATATTCAAGGGTCTCCTTGCTCTCGCTGGCGGGTACAACCGTAAATTCATGCTTATACTTGTTCATAAAGTAACGGGCTTCATTCGCTCGTAAACCAGCAAGCGCTTCTGCTACGGGTGAAGATTCTAAACCAACGGTAGATACATTTTTAAAATCAATGATATTGGACATTGTTATCCCTCCTGAATGTTTTGTGAGCTATAATTCTATGATGCTACTCCGTGCAAAACATGCTTGAAAGCATCCGCTAATCTCTTTATTTCCTGACAACGGGAATCCACATTTCACCAAAAACTAGGTCGTCTCGCTGACCCATCTCAACCGTTGCATTTGGCCCGCTAAACATAGGCGAAATTCTTGGCTACCGGCAATACTTGACCAAAGGCAACACCAGCAAGCATATTCCTCAACTCATCAGCCGTCTTCCCTTCCCCTTTTACTACGAGGTATTCCCCTTTAGGAAACTGAATACCTCGGGTTGCTTCGGGCACCGATTTCTCTGTCGTCTTCTTAAATTTTCTTTTTACTTGATGGGTTTATCATATTCTTTAATCATGTCAAAAAGTGATACTGTTTAGGGAGCGATGAAAATATCATAAATAGGCCGCCGATTTATTGCTGTCGGCAGCCTTCTTCAGATGATATAGATCTAAAGTTTCTAAAACAAAAAAATCCGCGAATTCCGCGGATTTAATGCATAATAGACTATTTATTGAAAGTGACCTGCTCTGAACCGCCCTCAAAAACGATCGACGTGTCCCGCGGCTTCGTTTCGGCGATTTTGCGGCCGCCTCTGAACGAATAAAGCACTGCGGCTTGTTTGCGAATGGCCTCATATTCGTTCTCTGCTTCAAGAACGATGAAGTTGGCAGGCTTGCCTTCTTCAATACCGTACACATCCTCGATATGCAGCGTTCTTGCACTGTTTTTCGTAATGAGATCAATCGAGTTCACGATCTGATCGTAACCGAGCAACTGCGAAGCATGGATGCCCATGTGCAGCACTTGAAGCATGTTGCCCGTGCCTAGCGGATACCATGGATCAAAGATGTCATCGTGACCGAAGCACACATTAAGACCGGCTTCCTGCAGCTCTTTGACGCGAGTCAGCCCTCTTCTTTTCGGATACGTGTCGAAGCGTCCCTGCAGGTGGATGTTGACCAGAGGGTTGGAGACGAAATTGAGGTCCGCCATCTTCAGCAATCTGAACAATTTGTACGTATATGCATCATTGTATGAACCCATCGCCGTCGTGTGGCTTGCCGTCGTGCGGGAGCCCAGCCCGCGTTCGTATGCTTCTTTGGCGACGACTTCCACGAAACGGGATTGCTCGTCGTCGATTTCATCGCAATGGATATCGATGAGACGGTCGTATTTTTCGGCGAGGTCAAACGCAACCTTCATCGAATCGACGCCATACTCCCTCGTGAATTCGAAGTGAGGAATACCGCCGACCACGTCAACACCCATTTTCAGCGACTCTTCCAGCAATTCCGCACCGTTCGGGTAGGAGTGAATGCCTTCCTGTGGAAATGCTACAAGCTGGATGTCGATGTACGGTGCCATTTCTTCTTTCACTTCCAGCATCGCTTTAACTGCGGTCAAGCTTGGATCGGTGACGTCCACATGCGTGCGCACATGCTGGATGCCCTGCGCCATCTGCCACTTCAGTGCAGTTTTAGAGCGTGTTTTGACGTCTTCATGCGTCAGGAACGCCTTGCGTTCGGACCAACGCTGGATGCCTTCGAACAACGTTCCGCTCAAATTCCACTCCGGCTCGCCCGCCGTTAATGTTGTGTCCAGGTGAATGTGAGGTTCAATGAACGGTGGCAGGACCAGCGAGCCCCCCACATCAATGACTTCCTCATTCGCAGTTGTTTCCAGAGACTGCGTGATATGCCCAAACTTACCGTCTTTCACGACGATATTCCATAAACCTTCTTTACCCCGCAATTTTGCGTTCTGTATAATCATTTGATTTCCTCATTTCATTGGATTCTTTGGCAGGAACGATCAGCATTAACACGATGTAGGCCACTGCCGTACCGATCAGTGCGTTCAATGGCGTTATTCCCGGAGCCAGCTGGGCAAAAGCAACGCCGATAGCCCAAGCCGCCATCGCTATCCAGTTTACCTTCTTGAAAGTCATGTCGGCAAACGGTTTATAGTTTCTGCGCTTCACAAAGAAGTAGTCCGCGATGATGATGGCTCCGATGGACGGGATCGCCGCACCCAGCACATTCAGGAAACCAACGAAATTGTTGTACATCCACATGGCCAATACGGTACCCACGATGCCGTTTACGATGACGAAGAATTTCTTTGAAATTTTAGTAATGTTGGCAAAGCCCAGTCCTGAAGCATAAAGCGCATTATCGTTGGTCGTCCAAATGTTCAGCCCGAGTACGATGATCGCGGGAATCATCAAGCCTTGCAGGAACATGACCTCCGAGATATCTGCCAGGTTGTACGCCATTGCGCCGACTGCGCCGAACAGGAACATGAGCGAGTTTCCAAGAAAGAAGGCAAGGACCGTCGCGGTCACCGCCTGCCGGGACGACTGGGAGAACCGTGCAAAATCCGGCGTCAAGGTCCCGCCGCTAATGAATGAGCCGATACAAATGGTCAGTGCTGCTGCCGCTGTGAGGCTCTGTTCCGGCGTGTAATCGAGTAAGCCTTGAAGGCCGCCAAGCGAGCCTGCGCCTTCGAACATGGAATAACTGCCGAGAATGGCAATGGCCGGAACCGCAATATAACTCAGAATGACAAGCGACTTCATGCCGTAGATGGCTGATGCCGTCATGGCGAGACCAAACAAGAAGATCAACAGGTAAACGTTCCAACCCATCGCTTTGGCGACGGGTATCGCGAACATGGCTACTCCGACGCCGAACCATCCGACCTGCGTGAAGCCAAGAAGGAACGATGGCAGGTACGACCCTTTCTCACCGAACGCATATTTTGCCAGCAAATGCGTGGAGAGGCCTGTTTTGGCAGCGATATGCGCCAGCGCTCCTGTATAGATGCCGAGTGCCAAATTGCCCGCGAGCACGATTCCAATGAACTCCATGAACGTTAAGCCGACTCCGAGCGTCCCCCCTGCCAGCATGCTTGCCGAAAAGAATGTGAACCCTAACATGACGGATAACGTCTTCCAAAAATGGTTTCTCTGCGTGTTCGGCACCGCTTGCCACGAAAACTCTTGATCTTGTTTGCTCATCAGAATACCTCCAGGTTAAAGTGTTCTGATACCAAAGAAGCAGAAAAAAGAGGCTACTCGTCAAGTCTTAACTGACAAGTAGCCTCTTCTTCACATCATAACCCGCGCGAAGACGCAGAGCATCCCTTGCCGGAATACACACTGATCCTCGCGTGATTATAAAAAATCCGCTGCCCTTGCCAGCCTCTCTGGACTGAATTAAAGGTACCAGTATTCAATTACATTCTATTATTTTGGAAAAACCTACACATGTCAATGTTATAATTATCCAATGGTTAAAATCCGACAGCTCTCCCCAGACTATAAATTCATTTTTTCTATCTGGTATATAGGAGTATTTAATAGCTGCTATATGAAGTCGCTAATTTACGCGTATAATAGTTCATATTACAGTCGAAAAAATAGTTTAGCATACCAATTCATCAACCTTAAATAAATCATATATTCCATAAAGGTGCGTCCGTTGCTAAATAAGTTGTAAAGGCACCTGACAGTAGTTAATCTTTTAATCAGTGCAGTGAAGAATTTATATACTTCATACCAAAAAAGCCGCATAGGATGCGGCTTTAAGGTCTTCAAGTTCTTTTCGTCCAATCAAAACAAAGTCCAAAAATGATCCGCCATGATTCCCATTGGTAATCCCAAATTTTATAGAAACCCGTCACTCCGCGTTTCGATGTACAGCCCGTAACGCAAATTCCTGAAGATTGCGGAAACGCTGCCCTAGCAGCTCATATCCCTCGGCTCCAGGGTGCAGACCATCCGTCAGAAAGGCTTCATCCTCCGGACCGAACCACTTCAAGCCATCCTGATAGTATAACTGGCGATCGCCCCGATCCCTTAGCAGCTCCACGGTCTCGCGGATGAATTCGCGCATGACGGGCAGGGTGAAGCCCAGCGAGTTGAGCTGCCTTTCGCGGACGGTGCCATAAATCGGAGAAATGACAAGCAGCGGGGTATCCCTGTGTTTGTCGCGTATCGTCGCCAGCAGGCCAATCAGCAGCGGCTTGAACATGCGAGGGCTTATGGTGCCCCCGCCATAGATGTTCACGCCAACACATATCGAGATAAAATCGGCCGGCAAGTCGCGAATCAGACGCCCGATCATAGGTTCCATGTGGCAGTTGCCGGAGAAGCCGAGATTGGTCAAGCTGAAGCCGCAGGCTTCGGCGGCAATGGCAGGCCAAGCGCGGGAGGGGCTGGAAGCCCCGACGCACTGGGTAATGGAGCTCCCGTACGTAATCCAGCGGGGACGGGTATCCTGCAGTGTGACTCCGACGGCATGGGCATCAATCCGTAGGCCGGAGACGGTTATTCCTATATTTTGAGGGAGCCAAATCTCCAAATCCTTGATTCCGTCCTTAAGTCCGCTGAACAAGGCTTCTGTGGCTCCAACGGGCAGGCTGAGCGTCTGGCATAATTCCCCGTCTGCCATGCAATCCATGGCGGCGGCGTCCGAAAGCGGTGCAAAAGAAACTGCCACCTCGGTGGAGTCCGTCCGCAGCCGCAGGCGAACACCGGCACATATCTCGGCTTTGCCATCGATTCCCGCAGGCGGGTACAGCTCGTAATCCATGTAAGGAATCCGCCATGGCTTGATACCATCCTTCCGGTGCTCGAGCGACACGGCACCGTGGAACCACTCATCCGTTAATGGAAGCTGCCTCACGGTGCACCCCCTTCCTTCTGCTTCTCAGCCGGAATGAAATCTTCTCCCAGCCATACATCCTGCTCCAGCAGCCGCTGCTGAAGCTCGGTTACGGAAATGCCGCGAGAACCGGTGCCGTCCCGCAGCGCCAATGCCGCTGCCGTTCCCGAGGCCTGGCCCATGGAGAAGCAGTTCGGCATCACCCGAAGGGAGCCTTGCACTGCTCGGTCCGAGGATACGCAGCGTCCGGCAATCCAAAGATTGTCGATGCCAACCGGCAGCATGATCCGGTACGGTACGCCGTGTGAAACCCCGGGCGGCAGATGGTTAAAGGTCATCTCGCTTTTGCTGTTGGCGAGATGAATATCGATGTAGTATGCGTTGCGGGCAATGTCGTCCGGGAAGGAACGCGCAGCAAGGAAGTCATCGACCGTCAGGATATAGTCTCCTTCAATCCGCCGCGTCTCCCGGATGCCGAGCTGCTCACCGCTCGCTACCATATGGGCGCGCTCAAAGCCGGGCACATAGCGGCGGAAAAACTGCAACTGGCGTTCCGCTGTGCGGCGTCCTTCAATCGCCCCCCGTGTCAAATCCTCGGCACGGGTGCCGTCCACGCCGAATACATGGCCGAAGTTGACGCCTACCAAATCGTCGCTGACCCAGGCAAGGCCGGAGATCGACTTACGGCCCTCCGGCAGCGCACCGTCCTCGATCGCCAGCTCCACCGTCTTGTGCAGTTGGCCCGTATCCCCGCTCTCCTCCAGGTAACGTCTGAACGTTGGACGGTCCACATTCGCAAGCAGATAGCACATGCTGCCGGGCTGAAGTTCGCCCGCTTCCCCGCCCTTCTGAAAAGGAACTCCCGCCAGTGCGGCAATATCGCCATCTCCCGAGCAATCGATAATATACCTGCAGGGGATGAAAGAACGTCCTGTTTTGTTAACAATAACGACACCATCAACCTTCCGGCGATCCTCTGACCGGACAACATCATAAACAAAGGTGTGATACAGCGGCGTCACACCGCTTTCCAGAATGGCATCGTCATAAACCCGTTTCAGCACTTCGGGATCGATCGGCACCCAATCCAGCATTTCTTGATATTCCTCACGGTACTGAGGATCGCATGCCTGCTTCATCCGTTCCATCAATTGAAGGCCGAGACCGCGGATAATCGGCTTCCGCTTATCCGTAAAGGGACAGAAAGCCGGAACGAGCGCAACCGTACCCATACCGCCGAGGAACCCTCGCTGCTCCACCAGCATCGTTTGCGCTCCACCTTTCGCAGCGGCAATGGCCGCGGCGATGCCGGAAGCGCCTCCGCCGATGACAAGCACATCCACCTCGCGGGCAACTGGAATACTGGCAGATGGCAACGTAATATGTCCTTTCATAGAAACCTCCCCATTCTGTATAGCTTTAACATGTCATCATTACGTATGGACTGTGCCTTTCAGACAAAGATGCAGCAATTCATCTACATGCGCTGTTGCCAGGCATTCTACGGTATCGGCAGCGCCGTAGTAGATTTTGACCTCCCCGGTATCTTCCAAAATCATGCCCCCAGGAAAAATAACATGATTGCGGAAGCCCCCATCGGTCTCATAATCGGCTTCCGGAGCAAGCAGCGGCGTCTCGGCTCTGCCGATGATCCGGCTGGGATCGGCAAGATCCAGCAGTAAAATCCCGGACGTATAACGCTTCTTCCAGCTGTCCTCCCAGCCGTTCTTGCCTCTGCTGGGATCAATGTCCACGGCATGGAACAGGGTCAGCCAGCCTTTGTCCGTTTTGACGGGGGGAGCGCCTGGGCCTACCTTGTCATTGGCATAAGCTACATCTTCAACCGCCAGCAGCAGCTTGGAGTTTCCCCAGTATTTCAGGTCAGGCGAGTCGCTCATCCACATGTCGAAGCGGTCTATCCCGCCCCGGCTGTATACAGGCATCGGACGCTCCAGCCGGACGTACTTGCCCCCGATCCGCTCCGGGAACAATACCATGTTGCGGTTATCCGGCAGCGATAGGCTTAGCACCTCGAAGGATCTGAAATCTTCGGTGACGGCGATGCCGCCGCGGAGCCCGTGCTTGGTGTCGACCGCAAAGCACATATAACATTGTTCGCCGATTACCGTTAGACGCGGGTCATACACGCGGATGACCTCTTCATCATGCCAGAACCAGCACGGTTCCGGCTGCACATCCCACTTTATGCCGTCATCGCTGAAGGCCAGCCCAAGATTCGTTGTATGATGAGGGGCAACAATCCCTTTAAGTTCATCACCGTAGTCATTGCGAAAAACCATCACATATTTGCCTTTAAATTTGGTGACTCCGGCATTAAAGACCATCGCCGGACCGTAGGGCACATCACCCGGAGTCAGAATCGGATTCGCGGAATGCCGGGTCATGATCGGGTTGGAAAACAAAGGTCCCACTATAATATCGCTCATATGCATCAAACTCCTTATATATGGAATTATGAAATTAACCTTTGACTGAACCCGCCGTCACTTGAATAAAGGATTTGTTCGCCACAATATAAGCGAGAAGCATCGGCAAAATCGACAGGCATGCTCCCGCCATCATCAAATGGATCTGCATGGCCGCGGAAGAACCGTAACGGAGATTCGCCAGCCCGACGGTGAGCGTCTGCAGCTGCGGATTCGTCATCGTGAACACCAGCGGCAGAATGTATTCGTTCCAGGCATGGCGGAAAGCAAACAGCCCGGCCACGCCAAGCCCTGGAGTCAGGAGCGGGAGAATAATCCGGAAGAAGGTTCGGACAAAGCCGGAGCCGTCCACCATGGCCGCTTCGTCAAGCTCTCGGGGAATCGCTTTGAAGAAACCCAGCAGCATAAAAAATGTGCTGGAATGGGCGCTGATCAGAATCAGGATCACGCCCCACAGCGTGGTATTCAGGTTCAGCGCGACCATCAAATCAAATTGCGGGCGCAGCACGATAGCACCGACAGATATAAACATCATCGACGCCTGCGTCGTCACATACAGGGATTTGCCTCGAAATTGGCGACGGTCCACCACATAAGCCGCCATGGCAGCTACCAGCAGGGTGCCAGCGGTAACCATAATGCTGACAAAAGCGCTGTTCCAGGTATAGCGGGCAAAATTAGCCTGCTTCCAGGCTTCGGCGTAATTGACGAACTGCAGCTTGGCCGGCAGCAGGCTGCCGCCGGTCATCATTTCGGCGCCGGTCTTGAGCGAACCGGACAATGTCATCAACAGCGGAAATAATGTCAGTATCGCCGTAATCAATAAGAACAGCCACATCACCGTACGGCCCACAATTCTGCCTGTGTGACCGGAAGGCGGGCGGGCGGTGATTTTGCCGCGCGCATCCGGCTGTTCGGGTAATACCTGTTCGTTCATCTTCTGAGCCTCCTGCACGCCTAATGATCAATCGATCTACGGCGTTGTTGTCAAATCGTAAGGGCCTTCGCTAAATTGGCGTCGAATGTTGCTTATAATACATGTTCACAAACCACGTGAAGTGGGCTTTTTTATAGAAACTCTAATAAAGCTTGTTCATTTTACGGCTTAATAAGAAATACAGGCCCGTAATCGCACCCACAATAACAGCGGTTGCGAAGCCTACCGCGCTGCCGTATCCAAGCTGCTGCTCCACTGGAGAACCCGTGGATACCGGGAACAACAGTTTGTATAGATAGAGATACATGACCTCGGTTTTGCCTATCGGTCCGCCTTCCGTGATGAGCATAATGCTCTCATAGCCTTTCAAGGATGCGATAATCGCGAGCATAATGACCAATTGGGCAACCGGAGCCAGCATCGGAAGCGTGATGCTCCAGAACCGTCTTCCGGCATTCGCGCCGTCCATGGCCGCACTTTCGTACAAATCCTGCGGAATGCTCTGCAATCCAGCCAGAAACAGCAGCATATAGTTACCAACCGCGCCCCATACCGCCACAAGAATGACCGTAAGCATCGCATGCTTTGGGCCGAGCCAGTCGATGGGCTGCGAGACAAGATGAAGCTTCATCAGTACAGTGTTTACCATCCCGTTATAGGAATTAAAGATCGTATAGAACACTACGGATATAACCGCAGTGCTGATGATCGTCGGCATAAAATAGATCCCGCGCAGCAGTTTTCCGCCCCGCAGCTTGCCGTTCAGGATGACTGCCAGCAGGAGGGACAACGGCAGCGTCAGCAGCAGCTTGCCTCCGGCATAGATAAAGGTATTGCCAACCGATTCCCAGAACAGCGCATCGCGCATCAGGCGACGGAAATTGTCCAGACCAACGAACAGCGCATCTCCATATCCCGCATAGTCATAAAACATATAACGCAGCATCCATAACAAGGGATAGATGCCCAGAGCCACCGTCAAAATGATGCTCGGGGACAGAAACAGAGCATTCTCCCCCAGCCGTTTCCATTTAATACTCACGATTGCTTCCTCCTTCGGGGAAAGAAAAGGGGCATCCGCCAAAAAAGCGTGCGGCAGCCCCATCCTTGCCTGTTATTCTCCCTGCGGTTTGGTTGGATTAAAGGCAGGGTTCGGCGTTACTTTGACCTCGCCTTTCTCCACCGCTTTGGACAATGCGGCGTTGTATCTTGTGTTTAAATCCTCCGTAATCGCTTTCAGGTCTTCATCGCTAAGCATATATTTGAAGAATGCATCCGCATAGGTGGATCCCTCCGGTGTAACGTTTGGCGAAGCAGGCCAGAGCGAGTCGTGTTCCCCGACCAGGAAGCCTTCCATGCCATTGATGTCCGGATCTTTTGCCTGTTCTACAATGCTGGGCACAATGGCAATACCGAAGCCTTTTTCATGATAGGTCTTCAGAACCTCATCGCCGTACATATACTGCATGAACTTCCAAGCCGCTTCCTTATTGGCCGATTGGGCGCTGATGCCGAGCCACGTTCCGGCTGACACAATTTCGGAAGTTCCCTTAATCTGACCATCCAGCGTTGGAGCCAACGCGCCCCCCCAGTTGATTTCGGTCGGGAATTGGTCCATGTACACGCCTGGCTCCGTCGAGAAGGATAGATACATCCCGATTTTGCCTGCGGCGAATTGTGCGCGCAGCGGGTCGATGTCCAGCGCTTCCGCGCCAGGTAGAATGCTTCCGTCTTTATGCATTTGCTTGAAATATTCAATGACCTGCGAGTAAGGTTCAAAATCGAATTGGCCTGTTTTCAGATCAAAGCCTAGTCCCTGATGACCGCTCAAAGAAAGAATCTCCCGGACGGAACGGTCAAATGCTTGCTTCGGATTTTTGAAGTTCAGCGCAAAACCATAGATGCCCTCGGCCTTGCCGACTACTGTAATTTTCTTGGCATCCTCCACCATTTCCTGCAGCGACTTCGGAGGATTCTCGATGCCCGCTTTGGCAAAGAGATCCTTGTTGTAGACCAGGCGCATGGTGAGGCCGGTATTGGCGAGCGAGTACACCTTGCCATCAAAACGGTTGACATCGTCGATCAGCAGGCTGCCGAACTTCGCTTTCAAGTCATCGGTAAAATACTCGTCAATCGGCGCGAGATACCCTTTTTTGACAAATCCGGATGTATTGGCGCTCTTTAGACGCAGCACATCCGGCGCCTGGTTGCTGGAAAATGCAATGTCGACGCTTTGCGCGTAATTCTCGGACATGACCGTCAATTCCACCTGGATGTTATCGCCGTTAGTTTCATTGAACTTGTTGATTAATTCCTTGATATACTCCTGGTCATGACGGTCGTCAGTCCAGTATTTAAGCTGTACGGGTTGGCCCATCTCGGTTGATGGTGCTGCCGTTCCTCCGTCAGACTTGCCATTCGTCGTACCGCCATTGCCATTGTTGTTGTCGCTCCCGCCGCAGCCTGCGATTCCGGCGGCCAGAATGAGGCTCAAGCCGAGACTTAACCATTTTTTTCGCATACATTCTACCCCTTTGATTAACGTTTGTATTGTGAGCTCGTTTTTAATTATAGAATCCCGTTCTCGGAAAAGGAGTGAGGCAAATTCACTCTCAAGGGATAGAATTCTATGGTCTCCTGCAGCACTCGCCTCATGCCTCCGGCCGGTCCATGTGATAGCCCGCCCTGAAATCCGACGGTGTCTGGCCGGTGATCTTCTTAAACATCTCGCTGAAATATCTGCGCTCCTCATACCCTACCGCCGCAGCCACCTCCTGCACCTGCGCTCCCTCCACCAGCAGCAGTCTCGCTTTTTGAATGCGTTCCGAGGTGATAAACTGCGTGACCGTCATCCCTGTCACTTGCTTGAATAAGCTGGAAAAGTAGCTGGCACTGAGATGCACATACGCGGCACATTCGCCAACGGTAATATCCTCGGACAAGCGGCCCTTGATATAGCCTATGGCATTATAGATAACCTTCTGTCCTTCGGATAAGCTGTTCCGGCGAACCAGCTCGGCTCCCTCCGTGCACAAGGCATGCAGATGACGCTGCAAAGAGGCCAGCGGCAGCCCCGCCGTCCCTTGTACCGTTCTGAATTTCTGAATCATCGGCTGTATCTCCGAATATGGAACCATTTCGTAAAGCGTGCGGATTGCTGAAGCGGCCAGCTCATCGTACAGGCTGAGGAGATAATCCGGATTTTGCCGGGAGATCCGTTTCTGCAGCGCTTCCGAAATCTCGGACAGAATCCCGTCCGTCCGGACAGCATTGCCGGAACGAAGGGCCAGCAGGAGCTCGTCCTTGTACTCCAATGCCAACGGCTCCTGTCTTCCGCTCTGATGGATATCGTCATGCATAATGGCAGCATTGCCTTCGGTGAACAGGTGATGGGAGAGCGCTCGATGAGCCTGGCGATAGGAATCCGGGAGCCCGCTGATCTCCTCCACTCTGCCGCCGACCCCGATCGAGACCGTAAACTTGGTGAATCGTTCAATATTCCGGCAGCACTGCTCGGCAATTTCGATCGGACTGGACGGTCCTGAAACGTTCAGTACGGCCAGGTACTGATCATGACGGGCACGGAAAAGAACGCTGTGCGCATAATGGGCAAGCGTCTCCTGCATAATATTCAACAGCGAGAACCGGATCAGCTCCATCTCTTTCACGGACTGCTCGGCAACCTGCTCCCGAAAACGATCAATTTCAATCAGCATCACCACGAAGCCGTGCGGATCAAGCTCAATATTCAGAAACTCCCATCGTTCCGATGCCTCTTCCCATGAAGTGCGGTGGCTTACGAGCAGCGTAAAGTATTCCTGCCGCAGCGCCGGCATGCTCTCGCGCAGCTTGTTCTCCATTTCCCTCAAACTTATCCGTTTGGACCTCTCTTCCATAACCTCTGCTTTGGCTCGCAGAACAGCCGACATCATATCTTCTTCGGTGAAGGGCTTCACCACAAAATCAAACGCCCCCAGCTGCACCGCCTGCTGCGCATATTCAAAGTCGGCGTAGCCACTAATCAGAATGACCTTGCAGTTGGGGTTCTCTTCCAGCAACAAACGCAGCATGCTCAACCCGTCCATGATCGGCATCCGGATATCGGTAATAACCAGATCCGGACGCAACCCGTTGATCAGCTTAAGCCCCTCTTCCCCATTGCTCGATACACCTGCAACCCGAATCCCCTGCTCTTCCCAGTTCATCGCGGTCAGCCCGTCAACAACGCTTTTAATGTCGTCGATAATGCAAAGACTGATCGCTTCAGGATTGCTCATTCAAATGCTCCCCTTTCTTGGGCAATGAAATCCGTATTTCGGTTCCGCGTTCCGGCGCACTGTCTACGTGAAACTCCGCACCGTCCCCATAATAGAGCCTGAGCCGCCGAATCAAATTGGACACCGCATATCCCTTCTTCGACTCCAGCAAAAAGAGTGCGCGCACTTGGGTCTCATCCATGCCCCTGCCGTTATCACGTACGGTAATCGTCCAGCATTTCTCATCCCCGCTAATTTCAATTTCGATTAGGCCGCCGTTCTTCAGGTCGCGAAAACCGTGCAAAATGCTGTTCTCCACCAGCGGCTGCAAAATGATTCGCGGAATCGAAAGCGATGACACCTCCGGTTCGCGTACATGGATCTCATAAGTGAATAAGTCTTCATAGCAGCTTAACTGCAGTTCCAAATACTGGCGCACATGTTCCAGCTCTTTCGACATTATCGTGATTTCCTGTCCATTGTTCAGCCCGAGTTGGAACAGGCGGGAGAGCGACATGACCATTTGCTGCGACGGTTCGATCTGCTTCAATTTCAATTTCCAGTAGATGGTGTTGAGCGTGTTGTACAGAAAATGCGGGTCCATCTGCGCTGACAGCGCCTTGATCTCTGCCGTTCGCTTATGCGTCTGCGCTTCCGTTACCTCATCAATCAACACCACAATCTGTTCCAGCATCCGGTTAAACCGATATCCCACTTGAGCCAGTTCATCTCCGCTGCCACTCTCAAAACGGGCGGTCAGATCGTTGTTCTCGACCCGCTTCATCACCTTCAGAAGCCCTTGCAGCGGCTTTAGCAAATAGCGTGAAAATGCGCCCGAAATCAACGTGGTCACGGTAAAAGCAGCCAGCGTAACCCCGGCGATCAGCCATTTGACGAATACCATGTCCTGGAGCACGTCAGCCCGGGAACGGATGGTGGTCATCGTCCAATCCGCTATGCCGAGACGGGCATAATTAAGCAGATAGGTTTGGCCGTCCAGATCAAAAGCCTGACTTCCCTCCGAGCGGTTCATCATGCCATTCAAATCTCCTGTCTCCACCGCCTGCCTGATCAGCTGTTCCTTCACGGGGTAAACCGTCTCTCCATCATCGTTAAGCAAGAAGCTGGACGCTCCTTCCGCGGTGTTTCCCTGCACGAGCTTGCGGAAGCCGTCCTCCCGGATATTCACGACAATATAAACACCGCTGACCGGTGTGTCAAAGATCGGCTCCAGAATGAGCGAAATGACGCGTTCCTTCCCAGAGAAGAGCATATCCTCGTGACCTTCCACCCACAGGTTCTTCTTCTCCTGTTCGATGCGCTCATATAGAACGGTATCCTCGAATGCGGTGAGCCGATTGCGGTTCATGGAAGAAGGATAAAATTCGCCAATCGGAGTAAATACGTAGATCGATTGGATAAGCGGCTCGGCGATCCGCGCCTGCGAGAAAACGTTATCAAGATCATTCAGATGCGTATAATATCTGCTGGCATCCCCGGAGGCGGCATCTTTCAGCATGTCGTAGAAAGGCTGGCTGATCATAAACGTCATCATAATCAGCATCAGTTTATTCAGCTTCTCATCCACGATCTGTGCGGACCTGACCACCGTGTCCTGCGTGAGCTTCAGCGCATTCTTTTCCAGTGTGGCAGCCGAGATATAATAAGACAATCCTCCGGTCATTAGGACAGAAAGCACGATGACAGCCAGAAAAGCGATCTTGAGTTTGTTGCGGAACGATTGCCTGCGGAGATACTCCAAGCTTTTCACGCCTTCCGTTACATTCTATTCTTTGATTATGTCACTGCATCCCCTGTACGACAATGCAAAAAAACGAAGCTGTCCCAAAGCAGCCATTCATGGCTTTAGGGGCAGCTCCTTCGTATGATCCCATTAACGCTGACCGACCTGTGGATCGGCTCTTATTGACATGGTACGGGGGCCGTTCTAGTTAGATCGGACCAGGTGCCAGTACCACAGCATCATCAAAAGCTACGCCTGCCGAAGTGGTCCGAAATCCTATTTTTCCTGCTGTCAATTCCGTCTCGGGATTGGTCCATTCCACTTTTAATTCTCCATCCACATAACCTTTTATTGTGTTCCTTTCAATGGAAGCCTTCATCGTATACCACTGGTTCGCCTGAGTTGTAAACGGAGTACTGGATACAAGAGTCATGACGTTGTCCACGGATTTGTACAACTCCAGCTTTTGGACTGCGGAATGGATTCGGAACATATAGAAATTACCCGCATCCTGTACCCTGAAGAGAATGCCTGCGTTGGCATTGGTGATGGGCATTTTCGCTTTGGCTTCGTAAATATAATCCGTCCACGAATCGCCGGCAGCAATGACTGCAGTGGCAGCTTGATTCTGAATCAAGGTTTTTGTGCCGTCCGTTGTTACATCCCAGGAACCTGAAGCAGACGTCCATCCTCCGGCATTTCCATCTTCGAAATCGTCGCTGAATCGGATGACCGTAGGATCCGGATTCACGGGTGATTCATTCACGTCCGTGACTTGGATCGTAAAGGTCTTCTCAACATACAGCCCGCCTGAGTCTGTACTCCTTACCCGGATGCTGTAGTTATCCTTAGCTTCGTAATCAGGCGTTACGGCTAGAAACAACTTATTGTCCGAAATGCTGAAGCTGTTGTTGTCCATATCCCCTGCCCCTGCTATCAGCATGTAAGCAAATGTTTCCTCCGCATCAGGGTCGCTGGTGGAAAAGGTTCCGACCACACCTCCCGCCGTCGTGTTTTCAACAACACTGTGATGTGAAAGAGCAATCTCCTCAGGCGATTTATTGAGGAGACTAACCACGGCATCGTCAAAATGGACGCCCGCTGAAGTGGTCCGGAATCCGATCCCCCCAGCCGTCAATTCGGTGACAGGATTGGTCCATTCCATCTTTAATTCTCCATCCACGTAACAGGAAATCGTGTTCCCTTGTATAACCGCCTTAACCTTATACCACTGTTTCTCAATGGCCGTGAAGGGTGTACTGTTTACAAGTGTCAATTGTCCATTCACGGATTTGAACAACTCCAGCTGTTGATTCGATGAATGAATGCGATACATATAATAATTGTTTGCATTCTGCACCCTGAAGGCCAAGCCCGCGTTGGCATTGGTGATGGGCATCCTCAATCTGGCTTCATAAACGTAATCCGTCCATGAACCCCCGCTGTTAGCGGTAATCAGGGAGGTGGTTGTCTGGTTCCCGCTGGACAGCACGTGATTCGTGCCGACTGTCGGGACGGTCCAGCCACCGGACATCGACGTCCAGCCCGCCGTGTTACCGTCTTCGAAATTGTCGCTGAATAGCGGAGGTTTTGAATTGGAAAAAACGATACCATTTACATTGTTATTGACGGTAACATTCAAGTCGTCCAGGGTTGTTGCAAGCTTGCCTCCGACATAAACATCCGTGAACGTGACGCCGTTAACCCTTCCGCCTTTCGTGGCATTCCCGGAAATTCTGGATTTCTGGGTGCCGGTCTCGCGAACATTGATGTTCTTGACTACAACATTGCTTACATCGCCGGAAGTGCTGGTGGACACTCCAAGCCAATAGTTCCCGAATTGATTGATACCGACGCGTTCGATATCGATATTCTCAAACGTAATATTTTGGGCGTAACCTTCCTCCGGGAGCGTATTCAGTTGGTATCCATGATCAATAAGCAATGCTCTGGCGCTTTGATACACATACGAATTTCGGATGGTTACGCCGATTTGCGGCTGGGCTACACCCATGCCAATCTTGAAAGCCGCGCATCTTGTCCATGCAAAAGCGTCATCAAAGACCACGTTCTCCAAATGTTCAAGCTCGCCCGGCCAGTCTTTGGACATCCCCGTTTGCAGCCAGGTTTTAGTGGAATACGTGTCATCATCCGAGATGGCAATCGAATGTTGAACAAGCACGTTCTGACTTTCATTAATATCGATAACGTCATTCTCGATTTTGTATAAATCCTGGAATCCCTTAAGGTTGTTTATGGTCACATTGTCGGAACGAACCACCATAAACGACCAGAAACCGCCATCCCGCAATATTAAACCGTCAAAAGTAAAATTGGATGTTGCGATCGGAACGAGCAGGTTATTGAGGAACCCTTCATTCTTATTCGGCGCCGGCATCTTTCGCTCTCGCATCGCAATGCCTTTTCCATCAATGGTTCCCCGTCCCCGTATTGTAATATTGGTGGAATCTACGGCAGTACGAATAAAATACGTTCCATCCGCGTTTCGTGAATCCTTGCGAAAATCAATCACGTAGTCTTCCCCCTTGCCCGTGCCGACAATGACGGCGCCGCCGGCCAGGTAAAAGGTTACGTTGCTTTTTAATGTCAGGTTCCCGCTCTTATAAACACCTGCCGGAATGAATACAACGCCGCCGCCGGCTTCATGGGCGTCATCGATCGCCTGCTGAATCGGACCCGATGCCAGCGATGTGCCCGTGTTATCCGCATGGTAGGGCGACTGCGTCACATTATAAATCCCGGCACCTGTGGACGGGGGATTATCCGTCTCCAAGGGATCTGCCGCGATGACCATCTTTTTCCTCTGGTCATTGATTTTCACGATCACATAGGTTGAGGATGAAAGCAAGAAGGTTAGCTTGTTCCCGTTGACCGTGCCTTCGATGTTTTTGGCCTGAGGACTGATGGAGAATGATGTAATCGGCACATTGTTGGTAACTTCGATACGGACCGTCCCGGAAAAAGAAAATTGAGCATAATCATAATCAGCCAGATAACTGATTACAGGAATCGCTTCGTTATTCGCTTTCAATGAAAACACGCTGGATGCTGTATAGATGGATGGCATCGGGTAATTTTGTATCGTGGCCGGATCAGCGGCGGTCTGTGCCAAAGATGCCGGATCAGCGGCATCCATCATATCCATTGAAGAAATGGAATAGCTATCGATTTCTGCGGCACCCGCAGTTCGGGGTGAGAATCCTGTGATCATTACGGCAAGCACCACCAACAGACTAACTGCTTTTCTTGTAATGGTAAGCATAAATACCTCCTCAAGATTATCTATCCACCCCATGATAATAAGGCGGCGCAACTTCTGTTCGCCCGGTTGTATTCTTGCTTAGTTTTTTTGTGAAGGCGCTAACATTTTACCGGAAGCAAGCAGCCCGCTTTCTGACGTTCACTCCCCCCTCCATCCAGACTTTTCTCTGTCACGATGGATTATAATCCCTGCCCATAAAAAAAGGAGTGGGGCAAGCCCACTCTCCAGGGATACATTTTAACTGTTCTCCATCGCTCTGCCGTTTTACCAGCAGCCATAGCGTTGCGGGAATGAAGATCTGTGTGTGAGACGCTACCTTCGTTGATTGTTACCAAAGCTAATTTTCCATTAAGGTGTTTCAGTATTGGATAAATCATCGTAAGAAAGGACTCTCGAAGTCATATGCTCAAAAGTTCCCTTCTCCAGAATTTCTTGGCCCATGCGATGCAGCAGCGATAGTGCGGCGCGAAAAGGTCCTGAACCGGTGCTGATGCGCTGAATCCCTAGTGCTTCAAGTTCATTTGCGGAAGGCATTCCCGGCCCGGCCAATACATTGATCGGACAGCTTATTTCATGACGCAATGTTTGGATGTCGGAGATATCCTGGATTCCGGGAACAAAAATACAATCTGCCCCGGCTTCCTGGTAGGCATGGGCCCGCCTGATCGTCTCTTCAAGCCTCCTAGCAGGCGGCATAGACTTGATCCAGTAAGAATCGATCCGGGCATTGATAAAGAGAGGATAAGCCATGGCGTTCCCCAGCTCCCGGATGACGGCTATTTTTTTTTGCTGGACCGGAATATCAAGCAGCGGCGCTTGTCGGTCCATTCTGCTGTCTTCAATGTTAATTCCCGTCGCGCCTGCCTTGATCACCTGCTTAACCGACTCTGCGACTTCATCGGGTGTTTGTCCATACCCGTCTTCCATGTCCACGGTAACCGGAGTATCCACGGTTTGCACGATCCTGCGTACCGTATCCAGCATCCTGTCAAAGGGCATATTCCGATCCGCATACCCATGGGAAACCGCAATGCCTGCACTTGTCGTGCCAATGGCCTTGAAGCCGCACTTCTCAAAAGTTTTCGCGCTTGCAGCATCCCATGCATTAGGCAAAATAAAGAAATCGGAATGAAGCTTTTTAAAGGCGGCAAGCTGTTCAAGCTGTTTTGTCATGTCCATACCATAACCCTCCCCATCTACATTCTGGTGTACTTTTGTATATAGTATAAACCGAGTACTATTCGATACACATCGAAATATGGAATGCACATTGCGCTTTAGAAGGATATGGTACAGTCTGTCAAGAATAATAATCAAAAGCTATAAGAAATTGAGTGAATAGGGTTGTTGGCCTTCGACCCAGGAAATATTAATAATCTATAAGACGGCGATTATCGTTCCATTGACCGTACATCTTGTTTTCTCTCGTGTTGGTTATGAATTTGTCTAATCTGCTCTTAAATAATTCCGGCTGATTCTTATAGCTTTGTATCGTGTCGATCCGAACTCTTTTATAAAGATCCGGAAATGCCATGAAATTCTCATATACTTGCTTTTCCTCTTTAAGCCTTTGTTCGATGACCCCATCTATTCTGAAAGAACCGGGATCCATGTCAGGAAGAACCCTCCTGCCTTCGTCACTCATGAACCCCAACTTTTCGAGGCGGCGGACACGTTCTTTATTTAATTCGGTCCATGAGCTTTTTTTACTTCTAGGAGACAGTCTCTGGGCCAGCCCGGTTTCGGACACTTTCTTTTTGACTCCGTCAATCCATCCAAAGCATAAGGCTTCCTCAACGACGTCCAAATATAACAACATATCAGGGGTTGGCGTCATACTTACCAAGACCCAGCAAGACTTCTCGGTCTTGCCATGGTTCTGCAGCCAAATTCTTATATCCTCTCTCGTTTTTGCTGGAATGACATTCTCAATTTTCATAGCTTATACCCCCCCCTCCTCCTTTCTAATGAGAATATTAAAACATGGCCTTTCATTGGAAGGCCATGTTTTGAATGAGTTACTGTTTGTTGGAAATGACACGATCAAGAAACTTATCTGCGTCGCTATTAAATTTCCAGGCAATTCCGAATTGATCAACCAGCATGCCAAAGCACGAAGACCAAGGGGTATTGGATAACGGCATTACGACATGACCGCCAACAGACAATTGGCTAAAGTAGTCTTCCAATGTTTGTTTATCATCCATGACTACACTAATAAGCACGTTATTTCCTTTTACCAACTCACCCGTTACCGCCTTCATGGAAGGCAAAATATCCGACATCATGATTTTTCCGCCTGCAAATTCTATTGAAGACTCCATGATCATATTTAATTCATTTTCTGGCAATGGATAATTTGGATCCTGCGGAAAATCCCTAAATTTCACTTTTTTTACCTCGTTCGCATTGAGAGCCTCCGAATAAAATTCAATCGCTTTTTCGGCGATTCCATCAAAATTCAAATATGCTATAGCTGACATAAAGTTGTACCTCCTTCTTTTGATAAATGAAGTATAATTTATTAGTGGTGACAGACGCATGTCACCATTTAAAAATTTGTACCAAAAGAGGGGCAGCTATGGAGAAGGTTGAAAGATTAATATCGATTATCATGATACTGCTAAAAAAAGATATCGTTTCAACAAAAGAATTCGCACAATTATTTAACGTTTCCAAAAGAACGATTCTTCGCGATATGGAAACACTGAGTTTATCCAACATCCCCATCTATTCTGTTCATGGAATTCATGGCGGATACGGTATTATGGATGAATACAAGGTGGATAAACGTCTTTTAAGCAGCTCCGACTTGGAGAATATATTGACTGCGCTCGGCGGATTGGAACAAATTCTAATTAGCGAAGAAGTTGAAGTAACTATTAAAAAGATAGAAGCCATGGTTAGCCCATTGTCACTGAAAGGTTCAGTCCGACTGTCATTTTATGATTGGGAGGGTCGGTCCGAGGTTCTTCAAACCTTGAAGACATGCCAGGAATCGATCTCAGGGAAAAAGTTAATTTCATTTGATTATATAGATAAAAATGGCATGATAACGAATCGAATCGTCGAGCCTTATCAGCTTCATTATAGCGAGACGAGTTGGTATTTGAAAGGATTCTGTTTACATCGTCAGAGCTATAGAGCATTTAAATTATCCAGGATCGATAATCTCAATATGAATGAAGAAACCTTTAAACCGAGAGATTATGCATTAGAACAAGAAACAACCCGTTATCAACCGCAACTAGTCGCTATAAAGGCATTGATTTCGCCAAGCATAAAAGATCAATTCATTGAAAGGTACGGTCGAAAGAGTATTTCAAACTATAATTCTGAATATTTCTTGGCAACCATTTATATACCTCAAAACCATATTGGATTTCAGTTTTTAGCAGGTTTCGGCACGAATCTGGAAATCGTAGAACCTGAATCATACGTGGAAGAGTTTCGAAATTATTTATATAAAATGGTGGAGAAATATTCTTATTTGGAAAATTAGGATTTGAGCTGGGCTTCTGTTAAAAAGCACTGTCAAACATGCGTTCCATTGATTCGGCGTCTTTAGAAACCGCGAAGAAAATAAATCGCCCCTTCGTCTTTAACACGTGATTATCGACCAGAAAATATTCATCGGGGCGATAGTCCTTGAATTTCATTTTCTGTGCTTCGATTCGTTGCTCCATATTCACTTTGACGCTTTCTGCCTGACTCTCATCCTTCAGCTTGATAATGGCCAATTCATCAGCTTTTACATTCGATGTAGACGTATAAAGAATAAAATCATCCATGCTGTCTGCATCCATCTTATACAATTTCTGCAGCTTATTCAGATCCTGCTTTTTCATGTCTTTTAGGCTAACTGCCTGCTCGATACTTTTTCCGATTTCGGTGGCAGTCAATTGTTCTGAAGTCTTGTCATCCTTGCCTGCGCAACCGGACAATACGCCAATTACGACGATGAATGCAAGCATAACGGGGTAAAAACTCCTTTTCCCGCTCCATTGTTTCTTCATTTAATCACTCCGTTACATTTTTGATGGATGGGTCCTCGAAAAACGTATTCGCATTATAAAGCAATAGCATGTCCTGGATCCCCTGCTCGTTCACGAAAGACGCTAAATCCTCATCATAATACCGAAGGTCTACCACATGTATTTCGCTAAAATGCTTAATTAAGAAAGGAATCAGGCTGTTAGCGTACGAATCTTTGACCACCAGCAGCTTTCTATCGCTCGGATTAGCCGTTTTAATATGGATTCGTGCATGGTTACCGTTAAGAAACACCGCATATTTATCCTTCCTGAGCAGCTGCTCCATCGCATACAATGAATCCGTGGTCTTCTCTTCATCGACATACGTTACGGTATATTTCTCTTGATCCTTTGACATATAAAGCTCCAAACGATCGGACTGTACATGTCTGAAACCGCTTTTTGAATAAAGCGAGCCGTAAAATACATCGGTTACTTGCTGGATGTTAAACTCTTCCTCTTCCTGTGGTGTCAGCCCCATTTGTCTGCAAAGTTCCAGGTAAGCGATATAAGCGCCTTTCGTCGTCCAATGATGATCGGTTTTATAATATATAGGTTGATCACGCGCAGCATATAAACTTGGAAAAACATCGATAAAACGTATATTGGGATTCAGCCATTGCTTTACTTTTTTCAAGTATGCTTCTTGATCGCCGATGATCGCATATTTCGGGAGCTTGTCTTTATATAGAGCGGCTGCCGTTGGTACCAGCATCACATATTTATTCATTTCCGTCGTGGCCTGGTCAAACGAATGAATGGCTTCGAGCTTCTCCCTCACATCCTCTTCCGCCGGGGGAATGACATCCTGAATCAGATACCCGTCTGTTCCTAGGTAAACTCCGTTGCTCTCCTTTTTTCCCAAGAGCCGGTCCGCATCGGTTTTTGCCCCGATCCAAAAGTCTCTGAAAACAAATTGGTCGGACACATATTTTTCGAAATCCGCAGTGAAATCTCCTGACAGCAATGCTTTCAGCGACAAATGCGGCAGCTGCTTCAGCATCCGGTTTTCCGACTCCGAAAATGAACGATCCACCGCCAAAAGATGAAGAACTGCGATTACGCTAATAAATAGGAGCAGCAATAAGGCCAGCAATTTATTTTCTAAATTTTTGTAATATCCCATGGCTGTCCCCTTTTAAAATCGAAAATATAAAAACGGATTGTAGGTTTCATTGACCAAATAAGCCGTCGACAGGATCATGAATAAAAAATAGATAAGCGGAACGGTAATCACGCCGGCGATTCTCCATTTTTCCCTCATGCAGGATAACATCTTTCCTGGAAGCGGAGTAACACAGATTGCCAACACGACAAACAATACACCATTCGCAGACAAATCATAGAGCGCCTGCTGATCCGCAAAAGCATGCCCGCCGAAACCGAACATCACGCCGATGAAACGCCAAGCGGAAGCCAGTTGCTCCATTTCGAACAATACCCAGCCGATCACAACGACCAGAAGCGTGTAAACATGGCCGACAAAAGCGGGTAAACGTCCAAGACTTTGCAAAAGAAATCGTTTCTCGATGATCACAAAGAATCCGAAATACAAACCCCACATGATAAAGTTCCAGCTGGCTCCATGCCATAATCCGGTTAAAAACCATACGACCAGTAAATTCCGGAGCTGCTTCATAAAGCCTGACCTATTACCGCCAAGCGGTATATAAACGTACTCCCGAAACCAGCTGCCGAGCGAAATATGCCATCTGCGCCAAAATTCGGTTACGCTTTTTGAGATGTAGGGGTATCGGAAATTTTCCATGAAATCAAATCCGAACATTTTCCCTAGTCCCCGTGCCATGTCAGAGTAACCACTGAAATCAAAATAGATTTGCAGAGTAAATGCGGTAATGCCAAGCCAGGCGGAGAGTACGCTCAATTCCTCGATCGGCGTCGCTTTAACACTCGCCCACAATAATCCGATATTATTGGCCAACAGCACTTTTTTGGCAAGTCCCCTGATGAACAGCTCCGCCCCTTCGCCAAAACGGTCCAGCGACACCTTTCGGGAAACGAGCTGTTCCGCGATATCGCCGTATTTCACGATGGGACCCGCTACAAGCTGCGGGAACATGGTCACATATGCCCCAAAAGAGATGAAATTCCTCTGCACCGATACTTTATCCAAATATACGTCAACGACATAAGACATCGTTTGAAAGGTATAGAAAGATATGCCCACAGGCAGCGGCAAATCGTCTGCTTGGATATTCATGTGAAACAACAGATTGATGTTGTCCACGACAAAATCCGCATATTTGAAAAATCCGAGAATACCCAGACTGCCGACCATCGAGCCGATAAAAATCGATCTGGCCATCAGCTTCCGATGTCTATACTTATCGATCAGCAGCCCGTTGATATAATCGAAGACCGTGGAGAAAATCATGATGAAAATGTATATGGGCTCTCCCCATGCATAAAAAATCAGGCTGACAACAAGGAGGACAGCATTTCTAAAATTCATCGGAGAAACGTAATAGATCAGAATGGTGACCGGCAGAAAGAGGAACAGGAATATTAGGCTGCTAAAGACCAATACTCACACCTCCAAATCGACTGATCCATAACATGTTATTCCACTTGATCTTTTAGCAGGTCCAGCATTCTTGTATAAAACTCTGGTTTAAAATGAATGCCGTCCGAGTCGTACAGATTATTTGAGCCGTTTGAAAATACCGAGGACAAATCAACATATCCAATGTTCTCTTTCTCCGCCAACTCTTTTAAGCCTTGGTTATAATCATTGATATTTTTATATCTTGGTTCCAGCTCTTCCGCTTCTGCCGTTACCGGGGTTACCGATAAAAGAGTTATTTTCGCTTGTGGAAGCTTTTCCTTGATTATACCGATCAGCTTCGCATAGTTTTTCAAGGAATAGGTTTTGGGGTTATCCGTTGGCCATAAAATGTCATCCGATCCCAAGTGGATAAAGATATGTTCTGGATCCCGCTTAGTCAACTCAGCCATATCTTGAAGTGCAAACTCCGCCGTTTTTCCTGCGCCTGCCAGAACATTCTCCTCTTTAAGCACATCATGAAATGATAAACCCTCCGTAATGGAATCCCCCACAAAAACGCTGTTCTGGAAAAGTGCTTGATACTCGGTTTCTACGGAGCCTTTTGATTCCGTTGCCTGTCCTTGGTTTCGTGTGGTCGGTTGCTGCGGACTCGAGCTTGAGGATTCGTTTCCGCATGCTGCCAATACAAGTGCAATACTCCCAAGGAGTAGGGTTGCAACTATTTTTTTCATGTTCATGTTCCTCTCTTTAATTTAAATTTAAAGCTTCTTTAATTCCGTCTAGAATAGAGCTTGCCATCCGGTATTGGAAATCTTCCGTCAGCATTTCATTCTCTTCTTGCGGATTCGTTAAATAACCCATTTCGATTAGAGCGGCCGGCATGTTCGAATCCTTCAAGACAAAGAAATCCTCTTTTTTTACTCCCCGGTCCCGAAATCCGCTGGTTTGAACCATATGCTTTTGCATAATTTCCGCCAGGAACCGGGAATCTTCATGATAATAGTAGGTTTCTGTACCCGAAACACTAGCGTCTTCGTACGTATTTCCGTGAATGGATATGAATATATCCGCACCCAGTCGATTGGCGATTTCCGGCCGTTCCCGGTCAATCGAAGATATAAAGCGATCCTCTGATCGAGTGAGAACCACTTCAATCTGCGGCTCTTGTTTTGCCAGTTCTTCTACTTTTAGCGCTAGCTGCAGCGTAAAATCCTTCTCAAAACTACCACTGGCTCCCGTTGCGCCGTTATCCTTACCGCCATGTCCTGAATCAATCACGACCTTATAAGGCGTTTCTGACCGGTATTCTAGCGTTCTTATCTTATCCGAGCGGACATCCATGCCGGCTTTGCGGTCGCTTGCCGTCCCTTCCCTCGAAACAAGTTGACACAGCAGAACGATCACCAGCGCAGACATAAGAGTGATTATAATCGAGCTGCCTTTTCTCATACGTTCTCTCCTCCTCCTGATAAAAGTGTAGTAGCCCGAGATCAAGATAAGGTGCAGATGATATCAAACTTTCATAGAGTAATAGGTTTTGGCGGCGGCAAACAAAAAAGAGCTGTTCCTGACAGGTCCATAAGAACCTTCAAGAACAACTCTTCAATTAAATAAGCGCAGAACCGGGTTCTACGCTTTCTTATTCAAATGAAAATAGAATAGGACTCCATCAGGAGTGTTGGTTACACCATATCGGACACCATGCATTTCCAGAATCTTTTGGGAGATGGAAAGGCCCAGCCCGGTCCCTCCAGTCGACCGTTTTCGGGAAGGCTCGCCGCGATAAAACCGGTCCCAGATCTTCTCAAGCTGTTCGCTTTGAATGTGGACTCCTTTATTTTCGATGCATACTTTAACGGTGTCCCCATCTTCCAAGATACTGACAAGAATGGACTCCTGCTCCGGTGTATAGCGAATCGCGTTGCTGAGGAAATTGACAACGACCTGCTCCATTCGCCGCTCATTTGCCAGCACTTCGACTGGCTTCAGTGACATATCAAGATGTAACTGCTTTGTTTCGATGTCCGCAGCCAATTTTGTACATACCCGCTCGATAACGGTGTCGATATAAAAAGAATCCATGTCCATGGTATACGTTCCGGATTCGTACTTGGCCAATTCCAGCATATCCACGATCAGCAGATCCATTCTTTTGACCTCGTCCTCCATCGCCTTAAAGTAATAATCCCTTTTATGGCTTGCCACCCCGTCCTTCATAATAGCCAGACAGCTCTGAATAACACTTAACGGAGTTTTCAGCTCGTGGGATACGCCGGATATAAATTCTTTTCTCGTATTCTCCAGCTGCTTTTCTTTCTCGATATCTTGCTCAAGCCGAAGAATATGAGAGTGCAGGCGCTCGGAGAGCTCATTAATGTTGCGTGATAAGTCCCCGATTTCATCCTTCGTTGTAATGGGGATTTTCTCCGAAAAATCAAGGTCTGCCATTTGCCGTGTGGTACGGTTGATGCGCAGCAGCGGCCGTGTGATCTGTCGAGAATAATAGAACGATGCCAGCACCACGAGAAGCAGAGTAGCAATAATGATGTACACATAGTATTCCTTGATCATCCCTGCAGCTTCATTAACCGGCTGGAGTGACGCCATCGCGAACAGATATGCGGGATTTCCGTCGCGATCTTGGATGCGATTCACGATAATTTTGTAATTCACGTCATTTTCTTTATAATCTACGATCTGATTGCGGTTCTTGCTATCCTTCCAGTCGCCGTACAAAAGATCCGATTGGAAAGCCTTGATGCGATCCAGCAACAAGTGATTGGTATAACGCGAGACCCCTGCGCCTTCCGGTAACTGAACCTTCATAATGGTTCCCTCGACCAGAAATGTGGGATATTTCTCAAAGTATTGGTTCGGACTCGCAAATCGAGTGACGACCTCGTACTCTTTTCTCACCATCTGCGAATTTTCCAGCCTGCTTTCGTCTCTTAGGTTAGAATTACCCCTTCCCATCCGCTGGATCACCGGCTGGCCATTCATAATCAAACCTTCCATGGCGATCTCTTCCCCTTCTTTAATCCAAGGCGTGAGGAACGGATTATCACTGCTGAAGTCCTCTACGTCGATCACACTATACAGAGGAATGGTCATCGTTTTATTAGAAAACATGGTTTCATCCGAATGTCTTAGCTTGACTTCCATGAAGAAATCATCGGTGTACTTTAAATTACCTTGGGTGTCCACAGTCGTAACCCAGATGTTATGCCTTTGATAAAAATCTTGCTCCAGCTTTGCCGTCTCCTGCGTGTCCGCTGTTTGATTCAGGTAGTCTTGTTCGTAAGCCTGAAGCGCCGCGCTCACGTCCTTCACTTTCTGATGAACATAATACTGTTTGAAAAATACGGTCTGCAAGGTAAAGATAACAGCAAGAATGAATAAGCATAATCCCGTCGTAAATAGAAACAGCTTTAGAACAATGCCTTGTTTCATAACTTGTCCTCGAACTTGTAACCTGATCGAACGATCGTAGCAATATGCTTGGCGTGCTCTCCCAGCTTGGAACGCAGATTGCGGATATGACTGTTGACCGTGCGATCATCACCGACAAAATCATACCCCCAGATTTTTGTAATCAGCTGTTCTCTGGTTATAATAATTCCTTTGTTTTTCATCAGATAAGCCAAAATTTCAAATTCCGTATGCGTCAAACTGCAGTTTTCCCCATCCACCGCCACCGTTCGGGATGGAAAGTGGATGGAAATACCGTTGCTGGACAATGAATCGTCTTCTTGTTCCCGAGTCTGTCTGCTCTCCAAAAGCCGCTTCGCCCGTGCCAGCAAGATTGGAGGGCTGTACGGTTTGGTTACGTAGTCGTCGGCTCCCAGTTCAAAACCCATCAAGGTATCATCCTCATCCGAACGGGCCGTCAGCATGATAATCGGAACGTTAGATACTTTTCGGATGCGTTTGCATACGGACCATCCGTCCAATTCAGGGAGCATGATATCCAGAATGATCAGATCCAGCTCATGTTCCTGGAATAGCGCCAAAGCTTTTCTGCCATCATCCGCTTCGAGCACTTCATAACCTTCTTCAAGCAAATAATCTTTTATGATTTCTCGTAAAATATGCTCATCTTCTACAATCAATATTGTTTTAGACATGTGACAACCTCTCAAGTTTTTATGAGCATGAGCATTAGTCCCTCATACTCACCCGTGTGTACTTCAGTTGGATCGTAACACTTTTTCAAATGCTAGACAAACGTAGTCATCTCTGAGACACAACTCTAATTTATATTGGGACTAATCATAGAATAGAGAAATCAAGATCGGGTGCAGACAAGATCAATATGGAGTGATTATGTAACAAGCTTCGTCTTAAGCTCTTGTCGTTCAATTAGGAAAAAAAAACTGATACCACAAACTGAAAAAAGCCGCAATTTTGAACTGCACCCCAATTGTTAGACACATCTAACAGTTGGAGGTGCAGTTGTTTTATGACTAAATTTACTAAGGATAGCAAATTGGCATTAATTCAAGGGTATGACTCTGATCTTCTATCTCAGACCGAATACGCAAATCAAATGGGCGT
>NZ_JBNDYG010000033.1:104484-110899 GCF_049893405.1 Paenibacillus sp. Dod16 | reverse complement strand
GACGGATCAATCGTTGCCGCTCAGGCTTTTAAATGCGAACTGTTACATGCTGGACCGCCAAACCCCTTTTTTGATGACATCGCCGATCGAGGGCATGGGGCATGGACATTATATGTTCCAATACCGGAACGGCGAGGATGTGCTCCAGTCCATGCCTAAGGCCAGGAACACCGCATATACCGAATTTGGTGTTCCTTCCCCGTCGTCCGTAGAGCAGTTAAAGAGCTTTATTCCCGCTGATGAACTGTATCCGCCACGACCCGGGACGGCTTGGGAAAGTCATCACGCATTCCATGCGTTGTCAGATAATATGTGGCTGATGGCCGACCAGATTGAGCATTATCTCGGTCCCTGGGAGACGCTGGAACAGCTGGTGGAGTACGGTCAGCTGCTGCAGTCGGAAGGGTACAAATGTATCTATGAGGAAGCCCGCCGTCAAAAGCCGGTATGCTCCATGGCCCTGAATTGGTGTTATAACGAGCCTTGGCCGACTGCAGCCAATAACAGCATCATCATGTATCCGGCCAAGCCGAAGCCGGCTTATTATGCAGTGCAAGCTTCATGCAGGCCTGTCCTCGCAAGCGCACGCATTCCAAGGTTTACTTGGAAAGAAGGCGAATGGTTTGAGCCTGAACTATGGATGTTGAATGACAGCGCGGAGCAGATCCCGGCAGGCCGGATCGAAGCCTGGTTGACCGTTGGATCGAGTGAACGACAATTCGTGTTGGCATGGGATTATGCCGAACTGGCATCTAATGAGAATCGGCGCGGACCAACAGCCAGAATCAAACTCCCTCGTTCGGAAACCGGCAGAATGAGGTTAGAATTGATCGTCGTCAACCGACCAGAGTGGAATTCGGAATACGTCCTGTCTTTTAAGGGGCATCATCCGCGTACTGAACCTGATCGGAATACGCTGAATTTTGGTTCATAGAACCTCCCTGGCGTCTAGAGAATCTATTCAAGCAACGGAAATGGGAGAAACGAATCCAGAAATGACAGCACTTAAAGCACTTTATGAAAAAGAACTAGACCTGTTTAAGGTTGTGAAGAAATAAATGAATTGGAGATGGGTGACCATGACGGCAGATGCAAGGTTACGAAGAATGTTCAGTGAGGCGGGTAAGTGTTTTGACGTAGCCATCGATCACGGTTTTTTTAATGAGTATTCCTTTTTGCAATCCATAGAAAACATGAAACAAGCGGTCGAAACCGTCGTAAAAGCCAACCCGGATTGTATTCAGCTTAGCCTTGGCCAATCCAAGCTGCTGCAGCATATTTCTGGTAAATGCAAACCTGGCTTGGTTCTGCGTACCGATGCAGCAAATATCTATGGTCCAGAATTACCTCATTATTTATTTAGCCAAGTAATAGATCATGCCGTCGAGCATGCGGTTCGAATGGATGCTGTAGCTGTATGTGTGAATTTGCTTCTTCTACCGAATCAACCAGAGCTGCATTACCAATGTGTGAAAAATGTCATGAAGTTAAAAACGGATTGTGAACGCTACGGTATGGTCCTCATGGTGGAGCCGCTTGTGATGCTGCCTAATGAAGCGAAAGGAGGCTACATGGTAGACGGTGATATTGAGAAAATCATTCCCCTTGTCAGACAGGCCGTTGAGCTTGGGGGCGATGTAATCAAAGCGGATCCGTGCGATAACATCCTGGAGTACCATCGGGTTATAGAGACTGCCTCTGGAGTGCCCGTGCTTGTTCGGGGAGGCGGCCGAGCCTCCGATGAAGAGATTGTGAACCGTACCGTGAGTTTGATGGATCAAGGAGCATCCGGCATTGTATATGGGAGGAACGTGATCCAGCATCCCCATCCAGCACGTATGACGCAGGCCTTAATGGAAATTGTGCACAGAGGCTGCAGCGCAGAGATAGCCCTTGCGATCTTAAACGGGGAGGACATGGCGGATGAGGCATAAAAAAACCATTCGTTTCGGTGTCATCGGATGCGGCCTCATGGGAAAAGAGTTTGCCAGTGCTGCTGCCAGATGGTGCCATCTGACCGATGTCGATTTTATACCGTCCATTACCGCCGTTTGTGATGCAAACCGAGCAGCCACGGCCTGGTTTGAACAAGAGATCCCCAGCGTTAAACATTCGTATACCGATTACAAAGAACTGTTAACAGACCCGCAGGTAGACGCCGTTTATTGTGCCGTACCGCATCATTTGCATGCACAAATATATACCGATATTATCCGGGCGGGAAAACATCTGCTTGGAGAGAAACCGTTTGGAATCGACCGGGAAGCGAATCTCGCGATCCGTACAGCATTAGATGAGAACCCGTCTGTCCTCGTGCGTTGTTCTTCGGAATTCCCTTTTTTTCCGGGTGCCCTGCAAATCTCCCAGTGGGTGCAAGAAGAGAAATTTGGAAAGATCATTGAAGTTGAAGCAGGCTTTTGGCATTCGAGCGATCTCGATCCTAATAAACCGATGAATTGGAAGCGAAGAATCTCCGCTAATGGCGAATATGGATGTATGGGTGATCTTGGAATGCATGTACTGCACCTGCCCATGAGATTCGGCTGGTATCCGCAGAATGTAAGAGCGTTGTTGAGGAACGTGATAGAAGAGCGGCCAGATGGTAAGGGGGGGATGGAGCCTTGCGAGACATGGGACAATGCGATTCTGGCCTGCGACGTACAAACATCGCTTCAACGCTTTCCTATGCTGCTTTCGACTAAACGAATAGCTCCCGGTCATGCGAACACATGGTTTATCCGTATCCAAGGGACGGCGATGTCCGCTGAATTCACGACGAAAAATCCGAAGCAGGTATCCTGGCTTCCGTATGAGCCAGGCGGAAGCCAGGCATGGCATGTCATGGATGCGCCTTACAAATCCGCTTACTCGACCATCACAGGAGGGATATTTGAGTTTGGGTTCTCGGATTCCATCCTCCAGATGTGGGCGGCTTTCTGCGATGAACTGGTTAACGGATCGGACGGCATGCTCCAACCTTTCCGATGCGCAACGCCTGAGGAAGCGGAAGGGAGCCATCGGGTGTTTACGGCTGCATTGGAATCGAATCGATCCGGTAACACCATTCCGATCCCGTGGAGGGCGTAAAATTGATTGAAAAACATACTCTTCCTTATCATGTCATTGTTGGTGGTCATATTTGCCTTGATATTATCCCCTCCATTCAGGAAGGACCATTTCATATGGTGCCGGGGAAGTTATTAAACGTCGGAGAGGCGATGCTGGCTACCGGTGGAGCGGTTGCCAATACAGGTATTGCGCTTCATCGGCTTGGTATGCCGGTACGGCTCATGGGCAAGGTGGGTACCGATATTTTCGGCGAAGTGATCCTCTCCTTGATTCGCAGAGAGCATGAATCGTTAGCAGAAGACATGATCGTATCAGAGGGAGAATCGAGCTCCTATACAATCGTTTTGAGTCCACTGAAGGTGGATCGAATGTTCCTTCACTGTACAGGCGCCAACGATACATTCGGAGCTGAAGATGTCAGTAAGCGTACATTGGAAGAAGCGGGTTTATTCCATTTCGGTTATCCCCCCCTGATGAGGCGCATGTATGAGCAAGGGGGCTGCGAGCTGGCAGCCTTGATGCAGCGGGCGAAAGCAGCAGGTACCACGACATCGCTGGATATGGCGAAACCCGATGCGAACTCATTGGCCGGACATGTTGACTGGAGGGAAGTGTTGCGAAATGTGCTTCCCTCCGTGGATTTATTTTTGCCAAGCGTGGAAGAAATCCTATATATGCTTCACAAAAAGCGCTATGAGGAAATGGTCGAAAAATACGGAAGCGAGCATATCATGGACCGGATCGGTCCCGATCTGCTGCAGGAGCTTTCCGCTGAATTACTTGGCATGGGGGCCGCAGTAGTCGTGCTTAAGCTTGGCGAGCATGGTCTATATATGCGCAGTACGGCTGAATCAGCCCGGCTGGAGAACATGGGGCGTTATCGCCCTGAACGTTTAACAGATTGGTTAGGGAGGGAACTTCTGGTTCCTTGCTTCATAGTAGAGACAGCGGGGACAACGGGAGCTGGAGACTGTACGATTGCAGGCTTTTTGTCCGCATTCATGCAGGGACTGGCGCCGGAAGAGTCGCTGATTATGGCTGTCGGCACGGGGGCGTGTAATGTCGAACGACCGGATGCGACAAGTGGAATCCCGACATGGGAGGAAGTTGCATCCCGAATTGACTCAGGCTGGCAGCAGCATGTATCAAAGATAGCACGTTCGGGATACCATCCCAAAGTGCATGGACCGGCGTCAGTGTTTCATGGGAATGGAGACACAATACGCGTGAATGATTGACGTCAAAGGAGGCGAAATGATAATGCTGACTCACAGTCAAGTGAAGGCCGCACAGAAACGTACGGCGGAAATTCTTCATAACGCCGGAATCATCCTGTCGCCAGACGAGATGAACGAGATTGAGGTGGCTTCCTTCGGATTGAATGATCTTGAGACGCAGGGTTTAGAGCTCATTACTTACATTAATACCGATCGATACTGTGCGAAAGAGCTGGTGTTATTCCCAAGCCAAACCTGTCCCGAGCATAAGCATCCTCCAGTGGGAGAAGACCCAGGTAAGATGGAAACGTTCCGCTGCAGAGCAGGAAGGGTATATCTTTACGTCGAGGGGGAACCCTCTGCTCCGATCCAAGCGCTAGTACCGCCAAAGAGTAAGGATTACTATTCCGTATTTCAGGAAATCGAACTGACACCTGGGCAGCAATACACCATTCCGCCAGACACACTGCATTGGTTTCAGGCAGGAGAGGAGGGTGCGGTCATATCGGAGTTCTCCAGCACGAGTCGTGATGAATATGATATTTTTACCGATCCTAATATTTGCCGGGTGCCTAAAAAATAGTTGAATGACTAAATCTGCTCATGCAGAAGTTTAAAATTCGTATAACAAAAGGGTTAGGCAGAGGGCATGAGTGCCCGATCTGCCTAACCCTTTTTTCACAACCCTCATCCACCATATAAGTACGACTTTACGTCCCGCCCGATGTAGGCTCTCCATACAATCAGATTGTAAGGATCATCCCAGTCGATGTTCTGCGGCTCCTCGAACATGCGGTGCAGGCGGTTGTTGTTGAAGATGATCGAGCCGCGCTGATCAAAAGCCACCCCGTCTACCCACAGCATTCTGTCGTCGGACAGCAGCTTGTTGAACGAGCGTGTGTACGGTGAATAGTAACCGATTCCCTTGCCTTCGAGCATGGTGTAGAATACACGGCCTTGATTGTCGGCATGCATGCCGTCGGTTGTCGTTCCTTTGCTGCCCAGGGTCTGAACGGAATCCCGGATGATCGAATCGGGAATATCGAAATTTCGCAGAAGCCGCGTATCGACAGCGTACAGATTGCGCCCCGTTACCTGGCAGTAGAATAGAGTTCCGCGATCCGCGGACAGAGCTATGCCATCGGCGCCGATCCGAATCGGCTTGTTGCGGTATACCGGCTCGGTATCGATCTCAAACCGGAAACGGGGGACGTCCTGCGTGCTGTAATGACTGTCGAGGACGCGCCGAAATTTCTTCGTTCTCATATTGTAGACGATGATTCCGCCATACAGCGGATGGTCCGGCCAGCCGGAGCCCGAATCGGTAATATAGGCATAACCGTTGCGGTTATCCACCACGATGTCGTTCAGGAACGATGTTCGGGGCGGGGCAATATCGTCCGGAATGACAATAGAGTCGAGCAGGCGGTTCGCGCTCAGATCCCAGATGAGCAGCTTTTGCGAGCCTACGGGCGAGGTATCGTATGCGATTTTTCCTTGATCCAGAATCCACATCCGATGATGTTCATCAATCTCGTAGCCAAGGACGGATTGCAGCACCCGAACATCCCCCGGCGTATTCCACTCCCAGCTTGGAAAAGCCTCCAGTACGGGCTTGCCGTCCACCATCGCAATGGTATTCAGCGTAGCGGGAACCCCTTCAGCCCAGCGCGGAACCGATACATAGAAGCGTCCCTGCCGGTCTACCTTGACGCCTGCAGGCATGCAGTGCTTCCAATCCTGGCGCTCCTCGAATCGCTGCTTCATCGCAGGGTTCGGGAAGTTCCAGTCCAGGCGGCTCCAGTGAAAGAGCATCTGGTACGGACTTGTATAGCTATGGGTCTGTTTACAATGAGGGACAGTAGGCTGCTGCCACTGGCCCTCCATTGAATGATGCGGTACAACCATTTCAAGACCTCCGATAACATGCTCGGTTCATCCATTAACGCAGCGCAGATTATTCTTCGAGCTTATTCCTCAAGTTAGTTATATGCCCAGAGGGATGGATTGGCGCCGATTAAATCACCGGGAGGTCTTTTTAGGAAATTACAAGTTACACTTGCAGAATCTTAATCAGATTCGTGTTACCGGATTGACCGATCGGCACGCCGGCAGACAATGCAGACAAT
>NZ_JBNDYG010000033.1:0-104422 GCF_049893405.1 Paenibacillus sp. Dod16 | reverse complement strand
ATATCGCCTTTTTCGATGTAGCCTGTCTTGATGGCATTACGGGTCGCGGATTCGAACATTTCGTCCGTCGTTGTGACTTTGTCGCCTTTTACCGGAATGACGCCGGAGAGCAAGCAGATCTTGGCCAGCACTTCTTCATGCTGCGTGACCGCGATAATCGGTGCCTTCGGACGGTATTTCGAAATCATCCGCGCCGTAAATCCGCTCTCCGTTGCCGTAATGATCGCTTTGGCATTCAGCACGAGGGAGGAGCTAACCGCACCCTGGCTAATAACCTCGGTAATATCGGCTACTTGCTGTCTGGATTTGAAAGTGAATTGGTCTTTATAATCGATCATCGTCTCGGCGCGGCGGGCGACTGCCGCCATCGTGCGCACGGATTCTACCGGATATTTGCCGGCAGCGGATTCGCCCGAGAGCATGACCACGTCAGCGCCCTGGATCACCGCGTTAGCCACGTCGCTCACCTCGGAGCGGGTTGGACGGGGATTGACCTGCATCGATTCCAGCATGTGCGTTGCCACGATAACCGGTTTGCCTGCCAGGTTGCATTTATCGATCATTTCTTTTTGCATCATAGGCACTTCTTCGATTGGTACTTCGACGCCAAGGTCTCCGCGGGCAACCATGATTCCGTCGGATGCTTCAATGATGTCGTCCAGGTTCTCCATGCCCTCTCCGTTTTCAATCTTGGAGATGATCTGTACATGCTCCGCGCCGCGTTCTTTCAGGATGCTGCGGATTTCGCGGATGTTGTCGCCATGACGCACGAAAGAAGCGGCAATGATCTCAATGTCGTTCTCCAGGCCGAAGCCGATATGCATGACGTCACGCTCGGTGACGCYGGGAAGCGTCGTTTTGATCCCAGGGAGGTTGACGCCTTTACGTGGTTTGAGCACCCCGCCGCTGATGATTTTGCAAAGAATGTCCGGTCCGTCGACGCGGAGAACGTTCAGGTCCACGAGGCCGTCATCGATCAAGATGCGGTCTCCCGGTTTAACCACTAGATTCAGCTCGGCATAATTGACCGAGATGCGCTGGGCATCGCCAAGAATTTCTTCGGTAGTCAGGATCAGCTCCTCACCTGGTTTCAGAAGGCAGGAAGCCTCCTTCAGCTTGCCGATCCGTACTTCAGGTCCTTTAATGTCCATCATGATCGGAACATACGTGTTTAATTCGGCTGCGGCCCGGCGAACATTCCGGATCCGGGTGACGTGATCCTCCAGCTCACCATGAGCCATATTCAAACGGGCAACGGTCATTCCCTCCTGAATCATGTTCTTCAACAGCTCAATGGAATCGCACGCGGGTCCCATCGTACAAATGATTTTAGTTTTTAGCATGGCTGTTTGTTCCTCCTTTGTATTTGTTCTCTTCTGCTTTTATACAGCATTTCGACTTCATTCAAACTTCCCTAATGATCACATTGTAGCCTGTCTTGTCGAATCATGATATGAACTATAGTACAATGGATGGATTATAGTATCGCAGTTGAGGTGAGTTATGGTCACTCCGATAGAAATAAGGCAAATTAGCGGTGTCGATTGGTATGAAGAAGCTGATCATGAGCAAAGAGCATGGCGCTTAAGCCTTGTGACATATGGAAAATGTGTATATTGGGTGAATGGCGATAAGCAAATTATGGAGAAAGGGGAATTGCTGCTTATTCCAGCCGGCGTTTCGTATTATGGCAAAAGCATCCCTACCGTGACGCACACGCAAATCGTCGTACAATGGACGGAAGGCGCCTCGACGGACTTATCCGTGCTGGATCGGAAAGAAGCCTTGAAGTTTAAACCGGGTGTTTATGAGTTAATCCGCGAACGGTTGAAGGTGATCCATCAGCAGTGGCAGGAACGCCCATCTTATTATGTCTTGATGATCGAAGCATTATTGACAGAAGTGTTGATTTATATCAGCCGTGAGCTGGACAAGGGCGTCATCACGCCGGAGAAGCACTTGCACGTGGACCGGATGAAGTCTTATATCGAGCGGCATTACCGTGAGAAAATAACGAAAGAGGAGCTGGGCGATGTCATCGGCAAAACCCCCAATTACGCAGCGGTACTCTTTAAAAGCGTTACAGGGCAGACCATCAGCCAGTACGTGCACGCTCAGCGAATCAAACGGGCAGTGTATTTGTTAACGGAATCGCAGCTGACGGTACAGGAGATTGCCGTATTTCTCGGATATCAGGACCTCTCCTACTTCTATAGAATCTATAAGCGAGTCACGGGCACCGCTCCATCGGATTTATTGCATGAGCGTCCACGAACGATATAGGAGATTTAACGCAAAAAAAGAGGGCTATCTATGCCCTCTTTCGATGATCGCTATTTTATTCCGGCGTCATTTTCGAGTAACTGCTTCACATACTGCTGCAATTTGTTTTTATCTACGCCGAGCACCTGTGCCCGACCGACCTTCTCGTTGGTCAGCAGCGAGAATGGGGGGAGCTGCTGCTGGTCGATTTTATCCAGATTCACATCAAAACCCAGAGCCATCAGCTTCAGCATTTCTTTAGGGCTTAGATCGGTTTCGATGTATGGTGCAATTGAATCCAGGATGCCGGGAAGCTTAAATAATGAGCCCGTGGTCTGCATCTTCTTGGCGACTTCCGTCATGAGAATCCGCTGTCGTTCCGTACGGGCAAAATCGGACCTGGCATCGTGCCGAAACCGGACGTATTGCAGCGCCATCTTGCCGTCGAGATGCTGCAGTCCTTGTTTTAAATCGATGTCGTACATATGCTTGTCGGCTTTACTTGTGTAATACATGTCTTTCTCCACCTCGATGTCGACTCCGTCAATGGCGTCGACCAGGGCTATGAAGCCGACAAAATCGGTGTAAACATATTTATGTATGGGCAGGTCCAGCAGATTGCTGATGGTTTGTCTCGTCAGCTCGATTCCGCCGTAAGCAAATGCCGAATTCAGTCGTCCTTTGCCATGGCCGGGGATGTCCACATAGGTGTCCCGCAAAATCGAGAATAAATGGGCTCTTTTCGTCACAGGATCGATGGAAGCCACCAGCATGGTGTCGGATCTGCCGGCATCGTCTCCCCGGGAGTCTCCTCCAATCAGAAGAATATTGATGCGTTCTTTACCCTCCCACTTGGGTATTTCAATGATTTCTTCCGTTGCGGCACCCGAAGCTTCCACTGGCTTCGCCGGATTCGAAGCGGTCGAAATTTGGTTTGAGAACTGAATGATAGCGTAGGTATAGTACGAGACAATCCCCAAGATTCCAACAGATACTAAGAGCATGGTGTATTTTAACCATTTCCTTTTCATAGTTCCTATTACATCCTTTCTGTTTGACTGACTGCATAATGGACCATTCTAGCAAAATAATGAACAAAAATCATATTTTCCCGCAGGAAACGATTCTCAAGAGGCAACAAACCTTAGATAAATAACGAGTTTGACTCTCCTCCAAGGGGAGGCCTTAGACTGGAAGTCGAAGGAGGGAACAGCATGATATTATACACGGTAAAAGAGGTTTCGGAGCTGTCCGGGGTGACCATTAAAACGCTGCATCATTATCATAAAATCGGTTTGCTTCTGCCGGCCGAGATCAGCGAAGCGGGTTATCGCTTGTACGGTGCAGCCGAGCTGGAGCGATTGCAGCACATTCTGTTTTACAGGGAAATGGATTTTCCGCTGGAACAAATCAAGGTGCTGATGGAGGAAACTCCTGAACGGCGGCAGATGCTGTTACAACAGGAGAAGTTGCTGATGGACCGCGCGGATCGATTGAATGCGATTCTGAAAACCTTAAGAATATCCATAACCAGTACGGAGGAGGGCAAGCGCATGGAGCCTCAGGAATTGTTCAAAGGTTTTGAGAGCGAAGAAGAATGGGAGGCAGCTTTAACGGAGCAGAATGAACACCTGAAAGAGCAGTATGATATGGATTTGCTCGAGGGTGAACCCGTCGATGTTCCAAGCATGAACGAGCAGGCAAGGGAAGCGGCTGCCTTTATGGCAGGCATGGCAAACGCGTTAAAAACGGGGATCAAGCACGATGATGCGCGAGTAAGAGATTCGATTCGCGATCATCTGCAGTTTATGAATGAGCAGGGCCACGCCTTTACGGCTGCGGATTTAGCGGGTCAAACGAAGTTTTTCCTGAATGACGACTTTCATCTCCGGATGCTGGAAGAGCAGCAGACGGGGCTGGCTTATTATCTGCATGCGGCTGCGGAGGCGTACGCACAACAGACATAATACAGGCCGTTCTCCATCGATCAAGACCGCCGAAATCGCGGTCTTTTTTGCTATGTCTATGATTTATTGTCCAAACCTCGCGAGATGGCATTCCATATGATGTCTGGGAGACAAGTTTATGGGGGGCTGGACATGATAACGATTAGTTTGTGCTTGATTGTAAAGAACGAGGAGCAAGTGTTGGATCGGTGCTTAAACTCCGTTAAGGATGTCGTTGACGAAATTGTCGTCGTAGATACGGGGTCATCGGACCATACGCTCGGAATTGCAGCCAAATATGAGGCTCGAATCTTTCATTTTGATTGGATCGACGATTTTTCCGCTGCAAGGAACTATTCGTTCTCTCATGCGACGAAGGAGTATATCTTATGGCTGGATGCGGATGATTGGCTGCAGCCGGCCGATCTCGAAAGGTTCAAGGCACTCAAACAAAATTTGGACCCGGCGGTGGACTCCGTATGCATGGATTACTACCTTGCCTTCGATCCGTTGGGGAAGCCCACCGCAGTTGTTAAAAGAAACCGGCTGGTGAAGCGTTCTAGGCAGTTTCAATGGCGTGATCCTGTGCATGAGCATTTAGAGGTTGAGGGAAATATCATGTTATCCGACATTGCCGTTAGTCATGGACGCGTACACACGGACTCCGGGCGGAATTTGCGTATTTATGGGGCCCATCTTGCGAAGGGAGGCACCCTCTCCAAGCGCCAGTTGCTGCATTATGCAATGGAATTGTCTGCGAGCGCCTATTATGACAAGGCCATTGAAATATATGAAACGATTATTCATGATCCGGTCAGCTATTTTGAGGAAAAACTGGATGCGTGTGATCGCATGGCGCATTGTTACCACGAGATGGGACAAAAAGAACAAGAACTGCAATCTCTGTTAAAGACGTTTAATTATGACGTGCCGCGGGCCGACTATGTATGCCGGATCGCGTACTATTTCCAAGAGCTCAAGGATTATGAAAAAGCGGTTCACTGGTACGAATTGGCGCTCAAGCTGGAGATGCCAGGGGATCGATTATACGGCGTTAATCAAGCGGCCTGGACATGGTTTCCCCATTTGCAGCTGACGTATTGTTACGGAAAATTAGGGCAGTTGGAGCAGGCTTACGAACATAATGAAAGGGCTCTTTCTTACGCTCCGGATGATCCGGACATCTTATACAACAAGCATTTGCTGGAGGAGAAGCTCCGCTGCAAGTGATATGCGGCTCTAACCGCCGCCCTGTCGTTCTGTCATGTTGGAGTACTGGATCGTGCCTTTTTTATGTCGTTTGGGCATATACCGTTTCTGCCAAATCTATGAATCGATATACTACTATGAAACTAGTTTCGTAGAGAATATGGATAGAACGACAGGAGGAGAGTGAAATGGCATTCAAACGATCAGGGTCCAGAAAACTTGTCTACAAGAAAACGCTCAGTAAGCATACCGCATCCAAGAAGAAGCGTGTCGGCAAAATAAGAAAATCCGCGTTTAGAGCAGTCTCCGGCATCGACCAAGAAATCAATGACGGCGTATTCAGCAAAGTCCAATATCAAGTTGAAGAACTGGATCTTAAGAATGAATACAATTCATCAACATCGACCTTCACTCCTAAGCAAAGAGGTATCTACTCCCTGTTGGCCAGCGTTTCTTTTACAACGATCACGCTTACGCCTGTTCGAATGGATTTGGAGATTCGGGTTAACGGCGTCCCGAGAATATCGGAGGAAGAAAACTTTGAGCCGAGAACAGGGAAAATTGATGCCGCCGGACTGATACCATTAATGGCTCGCGATCGAGTGGAGGTATTTGCAAGGGCAACCGGAGAAAACGGCACAATTCTCAGCGGATTCGCTACCCGGTTTGAAGGGGTCCGTATCAATTGATATAGCAGTATAGATTGATGATTCAGCCGCGCGGGTCGCGGCTGTTATCATGTTAACGGTACATAGAAGCTGGGAACATTATGAGTTACCGCTGTTTAATATCGATCGGACCGGGTAAAAAATAATCGGACTTACCATGACGCATACGAGGAGGACGATATGGATGTTTATTCACATGAAAGAACTTCAGTTCCGGGCCAAACCTGAGAAGCCGGATCCGGTATACGCGAGAAAGCTTCAAGAGGTGCTGGGTGGCCAGTATGGTGAAATGTCCGTCATGATGCAGTATCTCTTCCAAGGATTTAACTGCCGGGCAGACCGGAAGTATCGGGATATGCTGCTGGATATCGGGACCGAGGAGATTGGCCATGTCGAGATGTTGAGCACGATGATAGCCCAGCTTCTTGACGGCGCTCCTGCGGATCAAGTCGATGAAGCGGCGAAGGACCCGATGATTGCCGCCGCACTCGGAGGCATGAATCCTCAGCATGCAATCGTATCGGGACTCGGGGCAACCCCGACGGACAGCAACGGATATCCATGGAACAGTAAGTACATCATAGCGAGCGGAAATCTGCTGGCTGACTTCCGTGCGAATCTGAATGCCGAATCGCAAGGTCTGCTTCAGGTCGTCCGTTTGTATGAGCAGACGACGGATCCTGGCGTTCGGGACATGCTGTCCTTCATGATAGCCCGTGATATCATGCACCAGAACCAGTGGCTGGCCGCGATTGAAGAGATCGAGGCCATTGAAGGTCCAATTGCTCCTGCTTCGTTTCCGCGCGAACGCAGCGTAGAAGAAGCTACACGCCAATTCATGAATTTTTCGGTTGGGGAGGAGAGCAGTGCGGGACGCTGGGCGAACGGACCGCTGCCGGACGGTACCGGCGATTTCGAATATGTGGCTAATCCGACAGCCTACGGCGACGCACCCGTATTAAATCCTCCGGCAAAACACCAGCATTCTACGCTTGGCACAGGTCCATATGTGGTGAATGAAGGATTTGAAAAGTAATGTTTAATTGTTTACGGATGGGTTAAATACATGACATAGCAGCAACAAAAAACAACTTAGGAGTGATGAACAATGGCTAACAACAACGGCAACAAAATGAGCAGAGAAGAAGCGGGACGCAAAGGCGGCGAAGCAACGGCCAAGAATCACGACAAGGAGTTTTATCAGGAAATCGGCCGTAAAGGCGGAGAATCCCGCGGCAATCAAAACAATAACGATTAAATGTAATCTACAAATCAAAAAATAGCAAGCTTAAAAAAGCAGCGGCGGTTCCGGTTAAACGGAATCCGTCGCTGCTTTATTTTTGTGCTGATCGCTGGTTCCAAGCACGGTTGCAAAGATACATCAAGCCAACTTGAAGTCAAGTCCACCGCGCAGCCCATAGCTTCATTTCCTTGCAGATGACATGCAGGTCCATGCCTTTCGGCGTCAGCGTGTATTCCACCGTAACCGGAACGGTAGGGAATACTTCGCGTTCAAGAACGCCCTGCTCTTCCAGATGGCGGAGCGTCGTGGTCAGTGCCCGCGGGCTGACATTCGGGATTTGCCGCTGCAGCTCGCCAAAACGCTTCGTGCCGCCAAAGAGCTCGCGGATGACGAGAAATGCCCATTTTCCGCCTAAGACCAACAGTGTTTTTTCGATATTACATTCGATATGTTCGGGTGTTTTCGGTATGTAACTGCTCGATTTATTTCCCATATGGGTAGGCTCCTTCCGGTATTCTATTAACTATACTCAAGTATATCAACTATCCTCTCTATAATATAGTGAAGAACATTTCACTTCTTCCCTGAGAGTAGGAACTACTTTAGAATAGAAAATGCAGCATCCAAGTTATTCGATTGAAGGAGGAATTGCCATGAAATACAGAAGATTAGGACGCACAGGTCTCAAGGTTAGTGAGATCAGCTTGGGAAGCTGGCTTACATACGGTGGTTATGTGGAACGCGAGAACGCGGTAAACGCAATTAAAACGGCTTATGATCTGGGCATTAACTTTTTTGATACGGCGAATGTATATGAAAAAGGTGCAGCCGAAGTGTTGGTTGGCGAAACCCTGAAAGCGTATCCGCGCGAGTCTTACGTGCTGGCGACCAAGGCATTTTGGCCCATGGGCGATGGCCCGAACGATCGCGGCTTGTCCCGCAAACATATTATGGAGCAGGCACATGCCAGCTTGAAGCGGCTTAACCATGATTACGTGGATATTTTCTATTGCCATCGACATGACCCGGAAACGCCGCTTGACGAGACGCTCCGCGCGATCGACGACCTTGTTCGCCAGGGCAAGGTGCTTTATGTCGGCGTCAGCGAGTGGCAGGCATCGCAAATCGCGGAGGCATTGACGGTAGCGGATCGTTACCTGCTCGACCGCATCGTGGTCAATCAACCCATCTACAATATGTTTGAACGTTATATTGAAAAGGAAATCATTCCGCTCAGCGAGCGTTCCGGCATTGGGCAGGTCGTATTTTCCCCGCTGGCACAAGGCTTGCTAACAGGCAAGTATACTTCGGCTTCCGATATTCCTGAGGGCAGCCGTGCCGCGAAGCTGGAGTGGATGCGCAAAGGCATTACCGAGGAGAAAATCGCGAAGGTTCGCGAGCTGGAGAAGATTGCGGGTGAGCTTGAAGTGTCGGTGGGCAATCTGGCGCTTGCCTGGATTCTGCGCCAGCCGAACGTAGCCAGTGCGCTTGTCGGCGCAAGTCGTCCGGAGCAGGTAACCGAGAACGTGAAGGCATCCGGCATTGAGCTCAGCGATGATGTTCAAACTCGTATTGAAGAGATTTTGAAATAGGGAAGTAGTTCAAGGGTAATCTAAGCTTCAGTGCCGTCTAAATAATAGTTTCTAARTCAAGATGAAAAAACAGAGCTGCGCCAAAGGGGCAACCATCCCTAGCGCAGCTCTTCGATTTGTAATAACGCTGTTTACCCCAGTCGATAAGTCGCGAACGGCTTGGCATAAACAAAGTCGTCGCTGATTTCATCCAGGCTGGAACCTAGTGTCTCATCGATCTCAATCTCCAGGCTCTTCAAGTTATCGTCCAACTGCTCGGTTTTCGTAGCTCCGACAATGACAGTGGAGACAGCAGGACGATTCATCAGCCAGGCCAGGGATAGGGCGCTTGGAGAATGACCATGCTCTGCAGCCAACTGGCTGACCTGCTGCCCAAGCTTCAGATTGCGATCTTCCAGGAAGCGATTGAAGTTCGGGTCCGTTTCCGCACGGGAGCCGGAAGGCGTGCTGGCGCCTTGACCGTATTTACCGGTGAGAATGCCCCCGGCCAGCGGGAAATACGGGATGATGCCAACGCCCTGATCGAGGCAGAGGGGAACAAGCTCCAGTTCCGGCGTACGGTCGGCAAGGGAATAACTCGTTTGGGTGGATACATACCGGGCGTATCCGCGAAGCTCGCTGATCCCGAGCGCCTTCATAATTTCCCAGGCGGCATAGTTGGAAGCGCCGATATATCGGACCTTGCCCGACGATACCATATCATCCAGCGTGCGTAAGGTTTCCTCGAGGGGAGTATGCGGATCAAACGTATGAATCTGATACAGGTCCACATAATCGGTTTTTAGCCGCTTTAAGCTGTCCTCCAGTTCTTGCTGCAGATGATAGCGGGAAGAACCGCGTTCGTTCGGCCCTTGGCCACTTACGAGCCCGGCTTTCGTGGCTAATACGACGTTATGGCGTTTGCCGGCGAGCGCCTCTCCGATGATGCGCTCGGATTCCGAGCCTGCATAAATATTAGCGGTATCGATGAAATTGATGCCGTGGTCCAGTGCATGGTCAATGATGCGGGCGGATGTCCCTTGATCAGCCCTTTTGCCAAAAGCGTTCGTGCCCAGACCGAGCTGCGAAACCTTCAGTCCGCTGTTGCCAAGACGGCGGTAGTTCATCTTGATCCACTCCTTTATGTATTGATTTTCCTATAGTATAAACATGATTCCGGAATCGGTTCAAATGAATCGAACGCAAAAGAATGATATAGATGTAAGATTGTTATATCTTATAGCCTAATCGAAAGCGGAATGTACGCAAATACTAAAGGTCTTTCGAATGCCTTAGGACTCCTTGCGATAGGCTCAATATTACGATAGGATAGTTACGAACCATTTGGAAGGGGGATAATCATATGAATGAAGCGATTTTTAACCAATTGGATTTTGCCAGAGGCGGGACCTTAAAGTCGGTAGAAAATCTAACGGAGCAAGAGGCCGATATCATCCCGGAAGGATTTGCGAACAGCATTCGCTGGAACCTGGGACATATCTACACCGTGCATGAGCAGTTCGCATTTGCGACTGCGGGCGAGCAGCCCCGACTTCCAGAAGGATTCGAGGCGTGGTTTGCAACCGGAACCAAACCGGCCGATTGGACGTCGAAGCCGCCTGCGATTTCCGAACTGGTAGAGCTTTTGCAGGAGCAAACGACCCGAATTCGTGAAACCTTCTCGAATCGCCTCGACCAGGCTTCAGCTCATCCGCTGACCATCGGTCCCCTGACGTTCCAAACCGTGGGGGAATTTCTAGTGTTCAGCTTGTATCATGAAGGGATGCACACGCAGACGATTAAGGCATACAGAAAATTAATAAAGTAACGATGAAAACGAAGCGATAGAAGAGTGCCCTCGCGCATCCCTTCTATCGCTTTTGTTTGTCGCTGCGGTGATCGATCCTTATAATGGAATCAGGCACAGATGGGGATCATCGATTGGAGGATGTAATTATGGCGATTGAAATCGAACGCAAATACCTATTGGAGGCTTATCCGGAAGACTTGATATCGGAAGGAAGCATCGTGGTCGAGAAGGAGCAGTTCATCGAGCAGACGTATTTGGCGCTGGATGGGGATCAGGAGCTTCGTGTCCGCAAAATAACGGATCTGACATCGGGACAGGTTGAATTCACCCATACGTTCAAAAAAGGGTGGGGAATTGCCAGGGAGGAAGTAGAGTTCGCCATTTCCGAAGGACTCTATGACCAAGTGGTGAAGGCGCATGGCGCGATTCCGCTGACCAAGAGACGGGTTACCGCCCGCTTAGGGAACACGATCATCGAAATCGACGATTATGCGCAGATTCAATTGCTGGTGCTGGAGGTAGAGTTTCCTTCCATAGAAGCTGCAGACGGCTTTGTACCGCCGGCGTGGTTTGGACAGGATATCAGCACGGAGAAACAATACAGCAACAAGAAGGTATGGCGGGAACTGCAGCAGCAAGCTGGCAGGGAATCGTAGCAGAAACCAAGCCCCTGAAATCGGCCCCTAGTAAGGTTCAATAAAAAACTGCCGGGCACTAAGCCCGGCAGTTTTGTTTGTGCGAGAAGGGTGTATCCTTATTATTTCGTGCGCCCATAATGCTTTCCGTAAGAGAGAACCTTATGGTACAGACTCCGATCCTTTAACGTTTTGAGCGGATAAATTTGCGGTCTGGTGTTCACCTCGAGAATCCATGGTCTGCCATTGGAATCCACAGCTACATCGAGTCCCAGCTCTTTGAAACCGCGATAATGGCGGTCGAAGTTTTTGCCAACGGCCACGCCAAGTCCTTTGAGCTCGGACTCCAGCTGCTGGGTGAAGGCCGAGTTGAAATTGGTGCCGCTCATCGTTTTGCGGAACGTTCCAATGGTGCCGCCTTGATTATAATTGGTTGCGACTTTGTTAGGGTTGCCGACTTTGGTGAATAAGGCGGTGCTCACCCAGGCTCCCTGCTTAGTCTTCTGGACCATCACCCGGATATCGAATGGCTTGCCATTGCTTTTGGCCAAACGAATTCCTTTTTGCAGCAGGTAGGGTCTGCTCCCGGCAAAGCGGTTCAGATCACGGTACAATTGAGATGAGCTGGAGTACGACGTTTTCTTGGTATTCAGCTGGCTTTGGTAGCCCCCGTCCGTTTTGCGGATTCGGACGATGTTTACACCGCCTGAACCATCCGTAGGTTTGAAGAAAACCGTGGTGTAGTCCGCCAGCATAGCGTTCAGGTTTTTTTTGCTGAACGGCAATGTGTGCGGTACGTATTGTCTGAAATAAGAATCTTCGTTTAACCATTTCGTTTTCTTCCATTTGCTCTTGATGGTACTGCTTTTATATTTCATAGTTAAGAGGCTCACCTCTCTCTTTTTTGTTCAGCATATGCCGAAAAAGTAGAGCAAGCCTCCACGTTGGCCTTGAACCAAGCTATGTACTTGAAAGAATTTTTTTATCGAAAATAATAAGATGATAAATAAGACTGCTGCGACTGGATTGAACAGGGAAACATCATCTACTATAATCAAATAGATCTGATGAAAGAAGGAGAGAATTTCCAGGTGCGAAGCCCACTCATTGCTTACTGTCTTTCCAAGAAAGCTGCATCCGAAGACTATCCGTTCGGACCGCTTCCGATCGTCATGAAAGTCGAGGGCAAAATGTTTGCCCTGATTACCACAACGGCAGGAGAGAAGGTCAGCCATATATCCCTGAAATGCGATCCGGTGATCGCAGAGAATTTGCGTCAGCAGCATGACGTGGTGCAGCCCGGATATCATCTCAACAAGAAACATTGGAATACGGTTGCCGTGGACGGTTCCTTAACGGAAGCGGACCTGCACGATATGATTGATCATTCCTATGATTTGGTGCTCAAGAGCTTACCTAAAGCTCAGCGCGTTGCAATCGCTCAGCGGCTGGTCTGAAGCCTGCTGAAATGATTCATCGCCCTGTGGCAGAGTGGAGGCAGGAAAACATCCATTTGCCAGAGGGCGATGATTAGAGGATACCATCAAACCTGTTCCAACCTATCCGCAGGAAGGTTTCGTATCAGAATGGTCTCATTCCCAACGTATCTACTTTCTCTCCGGTAATATCAACGCCCATACGGCTTGTAATATCGCGGTAATGGCCGGCGCGCCGCTGCACCGGGCTGCCCTCGGTTTCACCGAGGTTGGCTTCCAGGCCGTTCAAGACCATTACGGTCGTACCGAAGCCGGGATCGCCAAGCCCTCTGAATTTCTCGAGCGGGGAAGGCTTCCATCTGCCAACCATGACGTCGTGGGCGGAAGGCTTCGGGTCTTGCGGCGTCATCCAGAACAGGATGGCGGTCATGTAGCCGATCTTACCGTCAGCGGCAACGATCTCCGGATGGTCCAGCAGCACGCTTTTGTCTCCATAGATGATGGAACTGAACAGGCCGTAGTTAAAGTTCCAGCTGAGCATGATCGGTCCCCGTCCATAATAGCGTTTGTCTGGTGTTCCGGGATACAGCTCAGCGCTGGCAGGATCGACGAAGGCGTCTTTATTAACGCCAGTCCGGCCGGCGATGTTCTCGTTCCAGAACAAACCCCAACGGAGCGGTCCTCCCGGGGCGGTAGCCCAGCCTCCGCCCGTCTCGTGGGACAGATTGGCGAGGAAGGCTGCCAGTTCGCGCTTACGGTCCTTCTTGACCCCTTCCTTCAGGAAAGTGCCGCCATCAATGATAACGGTTTCAATCGTTTTGTTAAGGTTCTCAGACGAATGGAAGTCAGCTGAACGCACAACGAGTGTTTCAACGCGGGCGTCCTTGTCTAATCGGTAAATCTCCTGTGCGGAAGGAGTTCCTTGCCGCGTGCTGATCTTGATCTTAAGATTGGAGACCTCCGCGACCGCGTTGATGAGATTATCGTATGAGAAATAGTCCGTCTGATCGGCTTTGTAGTATTCTTTGCCACTGGCGACTTTAAACCATTCCGCCGAACCCAGCCGATAAGGGAACAACGCCTCGAAATCTTCCTCTGATAGCAGCGCTTTAACGGCTGCAATCGCCTTCTCCGGAGTGTAATCCGGATCGAGGCCGTCCCAGTTCTGGTCGATCTCCTTGCGGCTGATCAGCCTATGCTCCCCGATCACCAGGGAATCGATTGGATTCTCCGTGATTTGTGCTGGAGCCGAGGTGCCGGATCTAGTACTGGCTGCCGAATGAGTGGAAGATGCATCGGCTTGGGGCGCTTCATCGGCTGCAAAGGCATGAAGCGGGGGCATGAGGAGGGTAGCGCCGAGCGCTGCAATCATACTTCGCTGGATCATCTTGTGAGATAACGGATATTTCCACACGGTCATACACATTCTCCTCTGCATCATTGGGATTGGATTACACTGCCATCATATATACGGTATGTTTTTTTGTACATAGTCAGGAATTCCCACGATGTAACGCACAGTTGACACTGAAGGGAATCTCTGGCGGGACCAAGCCGGGGGAAATATGACGATAGGCAGGGGATATGCTGTGGAATGGCCAAGGATGCCGTCGAAGTTCGAATACCGGCATTCGCAGCGCCCTCCAACTTGATGACTAGTTTTTTCACGTAAAAACATTATAATGTTATTATGTTTTTGATTCTATGAATCTATGATTCTAATGAAAGGATCCTTCACTTCATTTTGTTCTGTTCATTTGCGTAATTTCATATATATATTAGAGATTCATCATCTTATAGACGAAGAAGGGTTAACTGACATGAGTTTATTTGTTCGCGAAAAAGGGTTCTACAAAAGTTTTTTCTGGCTGACGCTTGTCATCGGGATGCAGAACCTGATATCGGTCGGCGTGAATTTGTCGGACAACGTCATGCTGGGAGGATACAGTGAATCGGCGCTATCGGGCGTTGCCCTCGCGAACCAGATCCAATTCCTGCTGCACATGCTGGTTTTGGGCGTATGCGAAGGATTGGTCATCATGTCATCCAGATTCTGGGGTGCGAAGGATTTAGGCTCGATCAAAAAAGCGGCAAGCATCGGCATGCGCATGGCGATCTTCCTCAGTATTGTGTTATGGATCATCGTGTTCTTTTTCCCGCATGAGGTATTGTCTTTGTTTACGAAGGAAGAGAATGTCATCGCCGCCGGCGTGGACTATTTACGAATCATCTGTTTCTCTTATATCTTCTTTGCCGTCACCAATTCCTTGCTGGCTTCACTGCGAAGCGTGGAAACGGTAAAAATCGGCTTTGTGGTATCATTATCGACCTTGATAATCAACATCTGCCTGAACTATATCCTCATCTACGGGTATTTGGGTTTCCCTGAACTGGGCGTGGCCGGATCGGCAATCGCTACCCTGACGGCAAGAATCATTGAATGTGTGATCGTCATCGTTTATATTAAGCGGTTCGACCGTAAAATCTTGTTAAAAATGCAGGATTTCCTGCAGTTCGATATGGAGCTCTTCAAACAGTACATTCGCGTTGGCTCCCCGATTCTGATGTCCAACACGATATGGGGGCTTGCCATGGCGGCACAAACCGCCATCCTGGGGCATATGGGAGAATCGGCGATCGCCGCCAACAGCATTGCCACAACGATTTTCCAGATGGTGACAGTCATCGTATACGCTTCGGCCAGCGCAACGGCTGTGCTGATTGGGAAGACCATCGGAGAAGGTTTGATGGACAAAATCATATCCTATGCCAAAACGCTGCAGATTCTGTATATCCTTCTTGGCTTGCTGACGGGCGCCGTGCTGTTTGTGATTAAGGATTTCGTGCTGGGCTTCTACTCCATTTCCGATGAGGCGAAGACACTCGCGCTGCATTTCATGACGGTGTTGTCGATCACCGTCGTCGGAACGGCTTATCAGATGCCGGCATTGACGGGCATTGTGCGAAGCGGGGGAGACACCCGCTTTGTGCTCTACAATGATTTGATTTTTATGTGGCTGATCGTGCTGCCCTCATCGGCATTATGCGCGTTTGTATTCCACTTACCACCGCTCGCCATATTCATTTGCTTGAAGTCCGATCAGATTCTGAAGTGTTTTGTGGCGATCGTGAAGGTCAACCGATTCAAATGGATACGATCCTTCAGTTCATGATGGGTAGACGGCAGTCATAAGATAAGGAAATCCATAGAGTAAAAAAACCTCGGGAATGCGTATCCCGGGGTTGAGTGCAATGAATGAGATGGAATCAGCTGCTGTCCTTTCATCTTTCAAAGACCGTGAAGATCTGTCCCGCGGTGAAGCGGCAGAGCTGATCGATTGATCGCCAAACAAAGACTCTTTAATAATGGAGGAAGGTTCGAGAAGCATCTCATATGTTGCTTGCTTCGTCTAAATAGAAATCAAGTTTTTAAAAGGGTGCCATCAGGCATCCTTTTTTTTGGAGGTATGTTTGTAGGATACCGAGAATTTGAAAATAATGCGTTTTCATCCTGATCCCTGTCGAAAACGTTTGATCAAATGTTGGCAAATTCCGAACATTATCGACATTTGGATAAGGTAATGTTCTGTGATATCCGCAGTTTTCCACCAAATTTTTGCTAAAAAACACATTAAACTACATAAAACGCTAAAATTTTTGTTTTGACATCTGCTTGTCTATACCATAGGATAATAGTATAAAAAGTGCTCACTTAGGAGGATAAGGTCAGGAAATGAAAATGACATGGTCAATTCTATTAACACTCGTATTATCCGTTGGATTGCTTGCAGGTTGCGGCAATGATGATAAGTCTACTGACAGTGGTGCAGCTAATGGCGGTTCTGAAGGATCTCAAGATAAGAAACGCATTGCACTTGTTCTCCCCGAGAAGATCGGCGTGAATCCTTTCTTTGCATTGATGGACGAAGGATTGCAGAAGGCTGCTGCCGATTTCAATGTCGAAGTGAAGACGATTGAATCGACAGACCCGGCTTCGATTGAGCAAAACCTGCGTACGGCGGTTGCCGAAAAATATGATTTGATTATTACATCCACCTTCCAGATGGAAGATGCACTGAAGAAGGTTGCACCGGAGAATCCGGACGTGCCTTTTGCCATTATCGATACGGTAGTGGATTTGCCGAATGTCCGCAGCGTCGTATTCCGTGAACATGAAGCAGCTTACCTGCTTGGTGCAGCAGCTGGATTGGCTACGAAGACCAACAAGGTTGGCAACGTGGTTGCAGACGACATTCCTATTATGCATAAATATATGACCGGCTTTGCAGAAGGTGCAAAATCGGTAAACCCTAACGTTGAAATTTTCGTTAACTACGTCGGCGGTTTCACAGATCCGGCTAAAGCGAAGGAACTCGCGCTCCTGCAGAACTCCAAAGGTGCCGATTTCGTTGCAGGCCTTTCCGCTGTTGGTGATTTGGGCGTATTCGAAGCCGCGAAAGAGAAAGGCTTCTACGCTTCAGGACAAGACACGGATAACACGGGCACGGATCCCGAGCACGTTGTGCTCGCTCAATTGAAAGGTACAGACGCTGTTGTCTACGAAACGGTTAAAGACTTTGCAGAAGACAAATACTCATTCGATATTCGTGATTACGGACTGAAAGAAGGCGGCGTGGGTCTTACTTACGTTACGCATGAGAGCAAAACACCGCTTAACCCATTCATTGGACAAGACATCGTGGATCAGCTTAAGGTGATTTCCGACGATATTATCGCCGGAAAGATTAAAGTAACCAACGCATTGGAACAAAATTAGTTCTCACCTGGACCGGCTGCACATGAGCAGTCGGTCTTTCATTCAGAAGCGAAAGGAAGGCATGACTCGATGCTACTCCAGATGGACAATATTACGAAAAAGTATGGCGAGTTTAGCGCAAACCGCGGCATTGATTTTTCGCTGCGCGCGGGTGAGGTTCATGCGATTGTCGGGGAGAATGGTGCAGGCAAAACGACGCTGATGCGGATATTGTACGGGATGGAGCAGCCAACCTCGGGTACGATTCGGCTGAATGGCAAGGAAGTTTCGTTTGCAAGCCCGCTTGACGCGATTAAAGGCGGAATCGGCATGGTGCACCAGCACTTCATGCTGTTTCCTACGTTTACGATCGCCGAGAACATCGTGATCGGCAATGAGCCGGGCTCAGGTGCAGGGTTTGACCGCAATCAAGCCGTAAAGATCGTGGAAGGACTCTGCGAAAAATACGGCATGAAAGTGGACCCGCGCGCCACCGTTAGCAGCAGCGCCCCCGGCGTGCAGCAGCGGGTTGAAATATTGAAGGTGCTGTATCAGGGCGCCGAGATCATTATATTGGATGAGCCAACGGGCGTGTTGACGCCGCTTGAGGTTCAGGAGCTTCTGGATGCCATTAAACAGCTCTCCAAACAGGGAAAGAGCTTTATTCTGATCAGCCATAAGCTGAACGAGGTCCTTGATGTGGCCGATCGCATCACAGTGCTCCGTGACGGCTCCGTCACAGGTGTAGTGGAAAAGGGGAATACCGATGCCCATGAGCTTTCCCGTCTCATGGTCGGCCGTGAGCTTATGGAGCTGGATCGTAAGCCGGTCACGCCGGGCGAGAAGGTGCTGGAAGTATCGGATGTTTCAATCCGCGGTACGAAAGGAAAGCCGGTTCTGGACGGCGTCAATATGGACGTCCGTGCGGGTGAGGTTGTCGGGATTGCCGGTATTTCCGGCAACGGGCAGTCCGAACTGCTTCAGGTGATCTCCGGTCTGGCTCAGCCGGACAGCGGGCGAATTGCCGTTTCGGGCAAAAACGTAACCGGCATGTCGACAAGAGAAATACGAGAGCACGGATTAGCTCATATTCCCGAGGATCGGTATGTGTGGGGGGCGAATCGCATTGCAACCGTTATGGATACCGGGCTTATGGGTCACCATCGCCGCTTGCAGAAGGGCGGCTTCCTCAATCTGAAGGACATTCGTAAGCTGGTTTCCGGATGGGTTCAGAAGTTCTCGATCAAGACGGGCTCCCTGGAGACCAGCACGCAGTATTTATCCGGCGGCAATCTGCAGAAGCTGATCGTCGCACGGGAACTGGAGCAGGGAACTCCGTTCCTGATCGCAGCCGAACCGACGCGCGGCGTTGACATCGGGGCCATGGAGACGATTCATAGCGAACTGCTCAAGCGGCGCGAAGAGGGCACGGGAATTTTGCTCGTATCGTCGGAATTAACGGAAATCTTGAAGCTGTCCGACCGCATTCTGGTTATGTTTGAAGGCCGGATCGTGGGCGAGCTGTCGGCGAAGGAAGCGACAGAGGAGAAATTGGGACTGCTGATGGCGGGAGGAACCTTGTAATGAATAAATGGACAAAATTTACGCTTCCGCTGCTCCAGCCGATCGCCGCCATCATTGTGGGGCTGCTCGCCGGTGCCATTGCCATCATGATTGCCGGCGGCGATATCCTGCAGACTTACGCGGAGATGTGGAAGGGTGCCTTCGGCGGCATGTATTTCTTCACGAATACGCTATCCCGGGCGACCCCGATCATTCTGATCGGTCTGGGTGCGGCGTTTGCCTTCCGTGCAGGTTTCTTTAACCTTGGCGCGGAAGGTCAGATGGTGTTTGGCGCACTCGCTGCCGCATTGGTCGGATTGTACATGCCGGGTCCCGGCTGGCTGGTGTGCATCGTTGCGATTCTTGCCGGTGTTATCGCAGGTGGATTATGGTCGGTGATGGCCGGTTATTTTGATGCCCGGTTCCGGGTGAACCTGCTGATCTCCACGCTGCTGCTGAACTATGTGACGGTATTGTTTGCAGGCTATCTGGTTGCCTATCCGCTGAAAGACCGTTCGGGCTCGGCTGCGATGGCGCAATCCGAAATGCTGGATAACAGCGTGTGGCTGCCAAAGCTGATTTCCGGCATGCCGCTGCATGTAGGATTTGTGCTCGCGGTGCTGGCTGCGTTGATTATATTCGTTCTGCTGAAGCGCTCCGTGATTGGTTACGAGGTGCGGATGCTTGGCGGCAACCCGCTGTTTGCCCTGTTTGGGGGCGTTAAACGCGGTCCCATGATGCTTGGGGCCATGTTCTTCAGCGGCGGCTTGGCCGGACTTGGCGGCGCCGTTGAAATTCTGGGCTCCCAGTATCGTTATATCGATGGTGCATTATCTACGGCCGACTATGCCTGGACGGGCATTATGGCTGCATTGTTGGCAGGATCGCATCCGATCGGCACGCTGATTGCATCGATCTTTTTGGCCGCGCTGCAGACAGGCGGTATGGGCGTGGAACGGAATACGGAAGTGCCGCTTGAGGTAGGAGCGATCATCCAAGCCGTGCTGATTCTCTTTATATCCGCCCGATTCACATACAGCTTCCTGAAGCGCAGAAAGGGGAACAAATCCGATGGAACAGCTGTTTGATCTTGCTTTAATCAACTCGGCCCTCCGCGTGCTCACTCCGATCTTGCTTGCGGCCCTCGGCGGTGCCCTGTGTTCGCGCGTCGGATTGTTCAACGTCGGTCTGGAAGGCTTTATGCTGCTCGGGGCTTTCTCTGCCGTGGTGGGGAACCACTTCTTCGGCAACGTCTTTTATGCGATATTGTTCGCGATTGCAATCGTTTCGATTTTCTCTTTTATATTTGCTTATCTCAGCATCAATCTGCAGGCGAACGTCATTGTGGTCGGTATCGCGATGAATGCGTTGGCGGCGGGATTGACCACGTTTAGTTTACGGGCTATTTTTGATGTTAAAGGTGCATTTTATGATAATACGATGGTCGGGCTGCCGAAATGGAACATTCCGATTATCGAGGATATACCGGTGCTCGGTCCCATTCTGGCCGGCCTGACGCCGCTTGTCTATCTGTCGTTTTTGATTGCGGGCCTCATGTGGTATTATTTCTATCGCACGAAGAACGGCTTCCGGTTCTTGGCTGCCGGCGAAAATCCGCTCGCTGCCAAAAGCGTGGGCATCCGTGTAAGACGGTATCAGTATGGAGCCGTACTGGCGAGCGGCGTGTTATGTGCCCTTGCCGGCGCGCAGCTGTCGCTTGGACAAGTGACGATGTTTACGGAAGGCATGACGGCCGGACGCGGCTTTATCGCGCTCGTTGCCACGATGCTGGGCCAATCGGGTCCGCTTGGGGTAACGGCGGCAAGTCTGCTGTTTGGCTTTATGGATGCACTCAGCATCCGGTTCCAGGGGCTGGCGCTGCCGACGCATTTTACGCAGATGCTGCCGTATGTCGTGACGATTCTGGCGATGTTCTTCTTTAAGGACAAAAGCTTCCAGCAGGATGCGCTGAAGCAGGGATCCAGCTCCAGATAGGCGCGTATGCCGCGCCGCGACGACCTGTGATTGAAGTCATCCAAACGATAAGCGGATGCAACAGCGATCAAGCGTAAAGGAGATGAACTTGGTGCACAAAAAGGCAGAACGATTGAAAAAAATGAAGCCGGTGGCGGTGAGCAACCTGACCGAGGAGCAGCGTGCCAAACTGCCGCCGGGGCAGACGCTGACCGAGAAATTCCCCATTTTGCACGAGGGGGAGGTTCCACATTACGACATGTCGGAGTGGACGCTCAAGGTGTTCGGGGAAGTCGAAGAGGAACGGACGTTTTCTTATGAAGATATATTGGCGATGCCAACGGTGACCGTGAACGCGGACATCCACTGCGTTACCCGCTGGTCCAAGTTCGATACGGTATGGGAGGGAATCCTGTTCCGGGATTTCCTAGCGGGGCTGAAGATCAAGCCGGATGCCAAATACGTCATGTTTCATGCCGATCCCGATTACGATACGAATGTACCCATCGAGGATCTGCTTAAGGACGATGTGCTGCTGGCCTATCGCTTTAACGGCGAGCCGCTGACGGACAAGCATGGCTGGCCGCTGCGTACGGTTGTGCCGCATCGCTATTTCTGGAAGAGCGCCAAATGGCTGCGCGGGATCGAGTTTATGAAGGAAGACCGTCCGGGCTTCTGGGAACGCAACGGCTTCCACAATGAAGCGGACCCGTTCAAGGAAGAGCGGTTTAGCGGCGAGGCGCTGGATATACCCGAAGATGAATGGACACATAAGGAGTTTGACTAAAATGTTGATGCCTATCTTGCAAGTGAACTCAGAGGATATACCTGAATTTGTGATCGTCTGCGGCGATCCCAAGCGTGCGGAGACCATTTCCCGCAAGCTTACAAACGCGCGCGAGCTCGCGTTCAGCCGCGAGTACCGCACCTTCGTGGGAACGTATGAAGGCGTTGAACTCGCGGTAACCAGCCACGGCGTTGGATGTCCGGGAGCTGCGGTTTGTTTCGAGGAGCTGATTCGCGCGGGGGCGAAAACCCTGATTCGCGTCGGCACGGCCGGATCCTATCGGGCGGATACCCCCGCGGGAAGCCTTGTGGTCAGCACGGCTGCGATCCGTACGGATGGCCTGACGAAACAGCTCGTGCCGGACGGCTTTCCAGCGGTTGCAGACAGCCAGGTAGCGGAGGCGCTGTACGAATCCGCGGTTTCAATTGGCGAAGGCGTGGTGCGCAAGGGGATTACTGTAACCCTGGACGTGTTCTTTAACGGCGTTGAAGAAGTACCGCACCAGAAGTATAAAGCAGCGGGAGCGCTCGGCGTTGAGATGGAAATTGCGGCATTGTACGTCGTTGCGGCGATCCGCGGCGTTCGCGCGGGCGCGATTGTCGCTATGGACGGTTTTGCCGACGCAGACCTCGCGGCCGAGTACGACCCGAACACGAATGTGGTTGCCGACGCGGTGGAACGCGAGATTAACACGGCCTTGCAGGCTGTGGTGAAGCTGGCGAAGCAGGGTTAGTAAGGGGTAAGAAAGCCGGGTTTCCTAAAGCGTAAGCTGCAGGAGACCCGGCTTTTTATTTTGCGTGAGATGAATTCGGGGGAGTATCAGGAACTTGCAGCTGAAAATCCAGTCATACCCATCTTTACTGTTTGGGCGGCTGAACCGTGAAGAAGGGAACCTTCTCAATACCCACAGCTCGAACATAAGTGAATAGTTGCCCTTTATGGTGGATTTCGTGGTCGACCATGTTGCTCAGCCACACTTTTCCTGGGGCAACGAACCCGTTAAAGTCCAGCGGCTGCTCCAGCAGGATGTCGGACAATTCATTAAAAACCGCCGTAGACGATTCGGTCGAAGCTTGCACGATATTTCTAATGTCATCGATGGTTTCGAATTCGGTGGAAATAGAGGGTGGAGAGAACGAGCCTTTTACAATGGAACGCAGGAACATGTCTGAGGACGCCGCAATATGAACTGCTAATGCGCCCAAGGTATAGGCATTCTCCCACGGTTTATAATCCAAATGCTCGTTCTGAACGTCCTGCAGCAGATGAAGCAAGACCGTACGGTGTTTATGCCATCGTTCGAATAGCTGTTGACCTTCATGACTCATGATTTGTCCTCCTTGATCGATCACAGAATAAATTTCTTGGATGATGCGGTTTAATTTGCGGTTCATAAAACAGTTCGATAAGAAATAGCGGATTCCTTCCCTACGCGTTAAGCTATAGCCAGATGTTGAATTTAATAATTTTGGAAAAAGCAGTTGCAAAAATAAAGCGTACCGTATATACTTTGTTTAATTAGTGATTGGTCAATCAATAATGGATCGAAATGAATGAAAGGAGGGGGAAGAAATGGCTAGAGCGTCAACCTCTGCGAATCGGCGCAATGACATCGTGGCGGCAGCCATCGAAGTGTTTGCAGAAATCGGGTATTATCGCGCGACCACGGCTCAGGTTGCCGAACGGGCAGCGATATCCCAGCCATACGTCTATCGGTTCTTTACCAAGGAGTCGCTGCTTGTGGAATCGCTGGCTGTTTCCTGGGAGCGCATTGTGAAGGCATTCCAAGCGGTGATCGAATCCGCTTCTTCAGAGAATCTGGAGTTGGGTTTGATTCAGGCATACGAAGGGATTGTGCAATCGCATCGCAGCGAGATCCTGCTCCAGATGCAGGCGCAGACGATTCAGGAAGCGCCCATCCGCGAAGCGATGCAGCAGGGAATGAATGAGGTGAAGGATCTCGTGGAGAATGCCTTTGTGCGAGCGGGATTTGAGGATGCCGACAAGAAAACCTCCGATTTTCTGGCCCGGGGCATGCTGTGCAATGTAGCTATGGCGATGGATATGCCGAATATGATGCCCATAAGATAGAGTACGCCCAGGCGCGCTCTGAAGTGCCGCACCGCGCACCTCAAGACTGGTGCGCGGTGGGATAAGGGCTTTTTTATAAACAATTGTGATTGATCAATCAATAATGAATTGCTCAAGTGGTTGACTCTTTAAAGGAGGTGAATCCAATTTGGCTAAACTTCAGCTCAAATTTATGGACGGTTTCTTGGTAGCGGTTATGCTGGTAAGTGTGCTTAGCTGGTGGGACTGAGCCATCAGGGAAGATGAATGATCAGGTTAAATGAAAACAATAAGGAGGAATGAAGTATGAAGGAAGAAATACGTTCGATATGGTTTTCCAGGCACACGGTCTTGCTCGGTGTAACAGCCACTCTGCTGGTGTTGTTCTCCATGTGGGATTAATTATAGGTAAACACGCTGACTGCGTAGACGGTTGGCGTGTTTTTTTATGGGCACGAAAAAAATTTCAAGACTATCCATCAGTTTCTTTTGCCCAAACGTTATATTAACAGAAAAGACAAAACGAAAAGTGAGAGGTTGGCTAATGCAAGTATGTGATCTTTATGAAAACCTGAAGGACGATGTCCAGCGTTATGCCAGATCCATCGCCAAGCATGCTTACGAAGCGGATGATCTGGTCCAGGATGCCTTTATGAAAGCCATCAAGGAGCCGAACCTGGCAGCGCTGCCCCTTCACAAGCAAAAGGCCTGGTTCTTCAGAGTCGTCAAAAATCGCATGATCGATATTAGCCGCCGGGAGAAGCGGCTCGTATCGTGGGAGGATGATCTGGACATCGCCGAGCTCCCCGTTTCAAGCCGCAATATCGAAATGACGGAATGGCTCGCCCGTTTGCCGCAATCGCAGAGCGATATCGTGTTCAAGCGCTTTTGGCTCGGGATGTCCAGCCAGGAAATCGGTGAACAGCTGGGCATGCCGGCAGCCACGGTTCGTTACAAATTGCAAACCGCCATCAAAAAATTGAGAAAACTATGGGAGGAAGATATGAAATGAGCAGAATCATCGAGAATGTAGGGATGTTGGATCTTACGCAGGCAACGGAGGAAACCGTAACAAGCATCGAACGGATCGGAAACGTGGGCCTTGTGATATACCGGGCAGAGACGGCACACCTCCTCACGCTGTTAAAAAACGCAGGCAATATCGGCAAGACGATTGAAATCCCCGAGGGACACCGTTATTACAGCGGCACCCTGCGGCTGGACGAGGAATACTTTCAGCTCTTGGAGCAGCCGGACCGCGTATTCGTTAACGGCACGGTCATCATCGATAAGGGAGTATCCCTTGAAGCATTCCAGAATGGCACGCTGCACCTGGTGGTCAACGGCGAGGTCTATGCTCCCCGGCATCTGGCCGCTGCCGTTACCTCTGCACTCCTCAAAGTGGGAGGCGCCAGCGCGGAGATTCACGCTTACGAATACGAACCAAGGTTCGAGTCCGGGAAAGTGCAGCTGAACAATGCATATCTGGCCTCCGGCAGCGAGCCTATGGAGCTGGTTCTGAACGGCATGGTTCATCTGGATAAGGAGCTGGATATGGAGCAGTTCTCGGCCCGGATTGAAAAGATCCAAGTCAACGGCAAGGCGATTATCCATGAACATCAATCCCCTTATTTCTACGATAAATTGAAAAAGATCAACGGCTTGGTCGAGGTGATCCCGGCAGGATTCGAGCATGTAACCAAACCGCTACGGCTAAACGCAAGAAGCGTACGGCGCTTTAAAAGCCATAAGCTCTACACGAGTAAGCCGCTCATTCTCGAGGCGGACGTGACCCGGGACGCCTTCAGCCAGGCCGTGTCGGAGATACATTCCAGTTCGTTCATCATTTGCGGCGAAGAGATCGAAGATCTGGTCTGGGAGCGCTGTCCCAACCTGAATACGGAAATCGTAAGTTATGAGCGGCTGTTTGTGTTCATCAGCGGCGAGGAGACCTGGTCGAAGGATCAGCTGGCGGCTTTGGGCCAGCCGGCGAGCTTCATTGTTGACGGGACGCTGACCTTTGACGATGACGTCACCGAGGAAGATATTAGGGCTTCGATGTCCTCCCTGGATCTTTTCGGCGAAGTCGTTGTAGGGGAAAAAAGAATTAAAGGCATTTTGTACCCTTACCTTCGGGCAAACAATGGAAGTATTATAGTGAAGGGGACGGAAGAGGAGCTTGCAGGTATTGGTAATGTCGGAATGTTGTCATTATAAAAAGAAAAGAGGAATGAAACATGAATATCAATAATGAAGATATTGCCAAACAGCATGTTCGCGATCTCCGTCAGGAACTGGAACGATGCCGGATGGCAACGAAATTGCGCTCTAAACGCAATGAAGCGGCCCACGCCGCAGCGGCTGTACGTACAGTCGAGGGAAAATGGAAGTCACTGTTAAAAACCATCATGATGATGGGAAGAAGAATGCTTTAATCAGTTGAGCCGGTTAAGCTACAAATCCTAATTATTATGAATCGTCGATGCGATAAGCATCGGCGATTTTTAGTTTTTTTGCCTACCGGTAGTTAAAAAATATTGACATCCATCATCCTCCGTCTTAAAATTCTACTTATCGGTAGGTAAAAAAGGAGCGGATGACAGCGTGAAAAAGAAGGATTTAACCTCACAGCAAATCGTCGAGGCTGCCATCGGATTGTTTGCGACACATGGCATCGAGAAGACCAGCCTGGCGATGATTGCCGGCGAAGTGGGCATTACGAAACCGTCGATCTACTATCATTTTGCGTCCAAGGATGAACTGGTGGAGCGGGTCTTTGAATACATGTTCAGCGATTATCATTTCGATCATTATTTCTCCCTGACCGAAATGAACGAGCGTAACTTCGCGGAGAAGCTGTATCAAGGGGGATTGCGCATGTTTCCGGAAGAGGAAGAGGCTTTCGTGCCGGTGATGCGCTTATTGAGCGAGTTCATGCTGACCGCAAGCCGGAGTGCCAATTACGGCCAGCGGGTGGTCGCCATGCAGCAATCGTTCCTGGACGGCTTTCGGGAACTGATGCGGTTAGGCGCAGATTTCGGGATCATTGAGCGGCAACATGCAGATTCCAAGGCGTATGTGCTGGCACTGGTCATCGATAATATCACGAGTTATATCATGATGGATATTCCGCTGGACTATCAGGTGGTCTGGAAAGAAGCGGTGAACAGCGTTCTCAGGAAAGGAGCGGATCCCATTGAATAACGGGATGGAATACAGTGATCTCGGATTATCTTGGGCAGACCGAATGCTGGTATGGGCGGTGCCGCCTTTATTAGGCGCGGTGGTCGGCTGGTTTCTGCCTGCGATTGCGGATTGGGCAACGGGCCTGGCTTGGGTGCCTTTTCAAGGACCGCTGGAGCTGATCGCATCGATCCAGGGCCCATGGGTTGTTATCGTAACCGCTGTTCTGGGCCTGCTTGCGGGCATGGTGCTCTCCCACTTAGCCATTAAAGAAAGCCTTGCGGTCCGCCTGTCGGACAAGGAGATTACACTCCGCATTCATGAGGCAGAACGAACCTTTATGAGAGAAGAAGTTTCCGCTGCCTTTATGGACGGCAAGCAGCTGGTGCTGCTGGGCAACGAGGGGGAGGAGCTCTATCGCGAGAAACCGGAAGCCAAGCGGGAAACGGTGGCCGAAGCCTTCATGCGTCACGGTTATTCCTGGAGAGACCGCGATCCGTTCGCCGATCATTACGTCAGATGGGTTGCCGACACGCCGGGGCTTACGCCCAGCATGAATGCGTTATTCCTGGCGCGGGAAAAGGCCATCGAGAACGACGATCAAGAGGACGCGGCCGATCTGCGCCGGGAGCTCTCGAAGCTGGGCATCACCGTGCGCGATGACGGAAAAAGACAATATTGGTGTCAGCACGGGCAGAAGCCATAACGCCTGAGCGACTATAGCAGACGAAGCCATCATAGCGACATGATGGCTCACTAAATACCGAATCGCATAATTCCGGCTGAACGACAAGCGGTTCATTCAGATGGCAGTAGTCGCCCAGCAAAACCAGATGATCGCCATTGTCATAAGCTGATGATGCGGTCATCTTCGTTTTTATAGAAGTTTCGCGTCGCTGTGGTTTGCCATAACATTTGTCCCCCTTCTTATCGAACAAAATGGCACCTCTCCCGCTCAGTCGAACCTCCGGCAAACAATATCCCTCTATCGGCAAGACATCCGGCAGTCCTCTCTTCCCATGAGAAGTTTTACAATGAAAGCGATACCTCAGCGAAGGAGATGTCCTATGAATTTTGATCTGAATATCGTACCTTTCAGCCGTAGAGAGTCCTTCTTGGCAATTTCCCTTCTGCCCGCGGCAAAGGACCGCAGACCAGGACTTTACCTGCGAACCGTCCGCGGAGGGGATGACAAGTTTGGCGAGGCGTTTCTGATAGAGCTGCTAAACCGGCAGAACGAGCCGGTTTCCTTTGAACCTGTAGCATCACCCGACAAAATCAGGCTAACGGCCTTCGATTCGGAAGGCCACGCGGACATTTGTTTATCGGACTCCCGGACCGTCCGGTTCCGCGCGGAAGGTTGCGGCATAAGGCTTACCTTTTCCCCCGCAGCGTATGACTACGCCTACGAGACAAATCCGGACAGCTGGGAAGTGAACAGCTTCACGCACGGCTGCCGCTTCATGCTGACCCGGCTTGTTGGCCAGATGAGCATGGAGGTCGAATGGAACGAGATCAAGAGCTCGCGTGTGACCGCCGACTTCTCCGTGGACACTGCAACCGATACGGCTGAATTCGCCGTAGAAGAGTTCATGACCGTCATGACGCCGCGTACCGACTGGGAGTCCTTCGACGATGCGGTTGAAAGCGTTCGCGAGGATTATGCCAATTGGTTGAACAATACCCTGACCGTCTCTGAACGGTGGCAGGAAGCAAGGGAGCTCGCTGCCTATATTACCTGGTCCTGCGTAGTTCCGGCCGAAGGCTGTTTAACCCGCCCAGCCATGTATATGTCCAAGAATTGGATGACCAACATCTGGAGCTGGGACAACTGCTTTAACGCGATGGCCCTCGTGCGGCATCAGCCGGAGCTGGCTTGGGATCAGTTCATGATCTTTTTTGACCGGCAGGATGAGAGCGGCCTGATCCCCGACTTCGTGAACGATAAATACGAGCTTTGGAATTGCAACAAACCGCCGATTCACGGCTGGACGCTGGCCTGGATGATGCGCCGGACGGATTACATCAAGGAGGCCCAGCTGCGCGAGGTCTATGGTCCTCTAGCGAAATGGACACAGTGGTGGTTCACACACCGGGATCATGACGGCGACGGCATTCCCCAATATAACCACGGCAATGACTCGGGCTGGGACAACAGTACGGCGTTCAATAACGGCATCCCCGTTGAGAGCCCTGACCTTGCCGCTTATTTGATTATCCAGATGGAGACGCTGGCTGAAATCGCGGGTTTGCTGGGCCTGACCGAGGAATCGAGTCAATGGAGACGGAGTGCGGATGATACGCTGGATCGCATGCTCCGGCATTTCTGGAGAGACGGTCGATTCACCGCCTGCCGTTCGGGAACGCATGAGGTATCCGAGGGAGACAGCCTGCTGCTGTTCGTTCCGATTCTGCTGGGAAAACGCCTTCCCGAGCATATCCGCACGGCTCTATTGGAAGGACTTCGAGAGGAAGGCCGATTCTTGACGAGCAACGGCTGGGCGACCGAGAGCGTAAACAGCCGTTACTATAAGGCGGACGGATATTGGCGCGGGCCGATCTGGGCCCCTTCCACGATGCTGCTGGTCGAAGGGGTGGCGGCATCCGGCGATATGGAGCTGGCGATGGAGATTGCGCAGCGGTACTGCCGGATGGTCAGTCTCAGCGGGATGGCCGAGAATTTTGATGCCCTGACCGGAGCGGGGCTGCGCGACCGGGCGTTCACCTGGACTTCCAGCGTATTTTTGATTCTTGGACATGAATACACGTTATAACTGTCACGGACTAACACTTCTTCCCGGGCTTTTGGCCTTGAGGGGGAGGTGCTTTTTCCGTTTTCTCTCATTTTCCATTTGCCGCCTAATTACAAGCTCTTTGTTCGGGTTTATAATGAAAGCGGTATCACGAACGGGTTCACAGTCCTGCCTCATAGCGAACGAGTGGATGTAAGTTTCACGATACGATACGACAATAGGGAGAGTAACCATGAATCTTCAGGGGATCAAAGATCGAGTGGGCCGGCTGTTCACCGGCACCTATCACAGTATACGAACCAAGCTGCTTACTTGTTTTTTAATCGTCACCCTGATTCCGCTGTTCTCGCTTGGCGGACTTTCTTATGTTCAATCCGCTAAAGTGATTAATTCCCAGTTCGGCAAATACGGCGATAATGCCGTAGCGCAGCTGGAGCAGCAGACCAGTTCGGCATTGGAGCGGATGAAGCAGACGGCGGAGACGATCTATTCCTATTTACTGGATCCGAGCCACTCGGGAATCGGAGCCGGGACGCCATCCACATACGGCGACATTATGGAGAAGAACGACTTCGAATCGTTGTTGAAGTCGCTTCGGACGCAGCTGACAGCAGGAATTTACATCATAACGTCCTCCGGCTATTACTATGGGGAGAACAATCTGGATATGAATAAACTCGGCAATATCCCGCTGTGGAACACGAGGCCGAAGGCATATGCCGGGACTTATTGGCTCGGTTTTTATAAACAGGATCATTCCATCAAGAGCAGCGATAGCGACAATGTGCCCGTCCTTGGATTGGCGGTGCCGATCCATCACCCCGAAAAGGCTCAGGACGGCAGCATCATTCTGATCGAGGAGAACGCCGAGGAGTTGCTGCGCAGTTATGCCAAGTTCGAGGCCGACACGCATGCCCACCTGCTTATTACATCGCCGGACGGCACAATTGTGTATGAGACGGATGCTCCGTATACGCCCCGTGACAACGATGTGACCTGGTCGCGGACGCTTGACGTCAACCAATGGACCATAGAAGCCAGAATTCCCGCCAAGGCGTTCTATCAATCCTCGGGCATTATCCGGGCGAACACGATGGTTGTTGCCATCGTCTCCTGCTTGCTCGCTTTTGGCATCGCCTATCTGTTCTCCTCCCGGTTCACCTCGCGAATCCGGACCTTGAAGGACTCGATGCAGAAGGTAAGCTTCGGCAAGCTGGATACCCGTACGCCAATCGAGGGCAGGGATGAGCTGGGCAGCCTAGATATGAGTTTTAACCGGATGGTTACGGGCGTGCAGACACTGATTGGCGAAGTGGAGCAGAGCGAGCGGCTGAAAAAAGAGGCCGAGCTGCGCGCATTCCATTATCAGATCAATCCCCATCTCCTGTTCAACACACTCAACTCCATCCAGTGGAAAGCCAGGCTGGAAGGCGCGGAGGACATCCGTCAGATGCTGTATCATCTGACGATGGTGCTGGAGGGGAATTTGGATATTTCCCAGGAGCTCGTCACGCTGAACAGGGAGCTGCGCATGATCGGTCACTTTCTGAAAATTCAGGAGATCCGGTACGGCGAGGTGTTCCGTTACGAGCTGGATTGCGATGAGGCGCTGCTGCCTTATTTGATTCCGCGGATGACACTTCAGCCGCTGTTCGAGAATATTTTTTTCCATGCCTTCACCGATGGTCAGGGAGAGATCCATGTCAAGGTCGAGGAGGATCATGACGAGCTGGTGCTTACGCTTCGCGATAATGGAGCCGGCATCAAGGAGGAGAAACTCGCACAGTTATTCTCGCCGGAGATGAAGCGGAAGGGACGCGGCGGGCTTGGCGTACGGAACGCCGATCAGAAATTCAAGCTGCATTTTGGCCCTCTATACGGACTCAAGGTGCATTCGGTTAAGGGAGAAGGAACAACGATTACCATACGATGGCCGAAAAAGGAGGAGTCTTGCGATGATGAAAGCAGGGAACATTAAGGTGATGATTGCCGACGATGAGAGCATTGTGCGGAAGGGACTCCGCTCCACGGTCCCGTGGGACCGGTTCGGAATGGAGGTTGTGGCAGACAGCCCCAACGGTCAGGCGGCCTGGGAGGCTTTTCTGGAGTTTCGTCCGCAAGTGGTCATTACGGATATTGTCATGCCGGAGATGGATGGGATCGAGCTGTCGCGCAAGGTGAAGGAGGTTGCACCGGAAACCCGGATCATTCTGCTCAGCTGTCACCGGGATTTTGAATATGCCCAAGAGGGGATACCGCTCGGCGCTTCGGGATATCTGCTGAAAACCGCCTTTGAGGACGAAGAGCTCGAAGCGATGCTGGGAAAATTCCAGCGTGAGCTGTCCGATACGCCGGCCCACGGGTACGAGTTGGAAGAACAGGTTTCTGCTCACCTGTTTGCTTGGCTTAACGGGCACAGTGACCGTTTCCCTGGAGAACTCCGAAAGCTTTGCAGCCGCGTCGGGCTTGGAGAGGGCAAGCCCATCTCGCTGTATCTGATCAAAACGGCGGGCTGCAGCAGCAATTGGGAGCACCTGCTGCAGGAGCAGGGCACCGATGAGCCGGGTTTACGCAGCAGCAAGCTGATTCCTTACGGCGCGGACAGCTGTTATTGGGCCGTACCGGAGGAGTTTAAGGGAGCGGCAGACAGCCTGCTGGTGGAGATCAAGAGCCGGTGCGGGAAGCTCACCTGGAATTCGCGGGAATGTCTTCACGGTTTAATGGATGTGCAGGCAGCCTTTCAATCCTTGCACAAGGAAGCCGAGCTGGAACGGGTGTACGGTCTGAGCGGCGAGCATTGGCCGGAGCCGATCTTGCAGGCGGTTCATCTGCTGCACGAACATCCCGCGGACGAGTGGTCGGCAGCGGAGCTGGCCCAGCAGGTAGGGCTGAGCCGCAGCCATTTTTCGATCCTGTTCAAGAAAACGGTTGGCGACAGCTTCATCACATTCCAATATAAGCGCAAGCTCCGTCTCGCCTATGGTCTGCTGCGCGAAACCTCCTTAACGATGCAGGAGATCGCCGAGAAGACCGGGCTTGGCGACAGCAAATATTTCAGCAAATGGTTCAAGCGCTGCACGGGTCAAACGCCAAGCCAATACCGTGCCGAACAAAAAGGGGAATCATTGTAAACAAATGAACACCCGTCTATGCAAGTTCGAACAAAAATACGATCATCTGCGAATCAGCGCACGTTTTGAACCGCTTTCATCCGAGTTATGATGAAAGCGGTTCAATTCATATCAACTCAATACTTTAGGGGAGCTGACAATATGAAAAAGAAAATGTCATGGATCGCGTTGGTTTCGGTGATGACGTTAATGGCATCCTTGCTGGCCGCATGCGGCGGCAGCGGCGGGACTGGAGCATCGAAGCAGCCGGACGGCGATTCATCGGGCGCGGCAACGACGCTTCGCTTCGCGACCTGGGATACGGGAGATGCGCTGAAGATTGAACAAGAGATCGCCAAGAAGTTCGAGGAGTCGCATCCCGGAACCAAGGTACAGGTGGAGGCCTACGCCGACGGATTCGATCAGAAGCTGGCCGCCGGATTTGGCGCAGCCAATCCGCCGGATGTGATGTACATGTGGGATTTTCCGACGTATCACCAGTCCCTGGAGCCGCTGGATTCCTACGCGTCCAAGGATGAGGACTTGAATATCGATGATTTTTACCAAGGATTGTTTAACTACGGCAAGATTGATAATCAGCTGTATGGAATCCCGGCGGGCTTTACGACCCGGGTGGTGTACTACAACAAGAAGATGTTCGACGATGCGGGCATTCCCTACCCGAGCGATGGATGGACATGGACGGAATTCCAGGAACTCGCTCAGAAGCTGACGGATAAATCCAAGAAGCAGTACGGCTTCGGCGTTCGGGCAGAGAATGATACGTATGACCTTCAAGGGTTCGTATGGAGCAACGGCGGTTCCTTTATTTCGGAGGACGGGACAACGATTGAAGGGTACATGAACAGCAAGGAAACGGCGGAAGCCATTCAGATGCTGGGCGATATGCTGAAGAACGGCTCAGCCGTCCTGACCGGAGGCAAAGGGCAGCAGAGCGGTGAGGATATTTTCAAGGCCGGCAAAATTGCCATGTGGGAGAGCGGTATCTGGCCGCTGGAATCCTTCAGGGAAGCCGGAATCGATGTGGGTACGGTGGAGATGCCGGCCTTCGAGGGCAAACCTGTGAAGGGCGTGTTGGCCGAATCCGCGCTATCCATAGCGAAGGATTCCAAGAACAAGGATCTGGCGTGGGAGTTCATTAAGTTCTACGTATCGGATGAAGCGATCAAAATGCGCGTGGCCGATCTGCCGGTCCGGGTCAGCGTGGTCAACGAACTGAAGAAGGACCAGGATCCGCTCTACAAGCCGTATTACACGATGCTGGAGCGTTCGGACAATACGCCGGCCTTCCTGCTGAATCCGAAATGGAACGAAGTCAACCGCCAGCTGTCGGCAGCCGTGGAATCCGTCATGTTCGGCAGCGATGCCCAGGAGGTTCTGAACCAGGCGGTGAAGGATAGCGAACGCTATTTGAAATAAACGAAGAAAGAAGGTTCGCGAAAATGGCCCACACTCATGTACCTTACTCACAACAGCAGACAGCGGCCCCGAAGCGACTTGGACCAAAACGATGGGGTGGGGCCGTGCCCTACCTCTTCATTTTTCCATGGATATTCGGATTCCTGGTTTTTACGCTTGGTCCGCTGCTGTTTTCCCTCGTCATTTCGTTTTTTGATTGGCCGATCGTTGGCCAGGTGACCTTTGTCGGCATCGACAACTATGTGGAGATGTTCTCGAACGATCCGCTGTTCTGGAAATCGCTGCTGGTTACGTTAAAATTCGCGGCTTTGTTCGTGCCGCTGAACATCATCGTGGCTCTGGGACTCGCCATGCTGCTGAATCAGAAGGTAAAAGGGAGCGCGTTCTTCCGCACTGCCTTCTATCTGCCGTCTGTCATTTCCGGCGTAGCCCTCGCCATGATCTGGTCTTGGGTCTACAGCGGGGATTACGGGATCCTGAATTTTTTCTTATCGCTTGTCGGCATCGAAGGGCCGGATTGGCTGAACGATACGAAGTGGTCCCTGGTCGCCATGGTCATTGCAAGCCTGTGGGGACAGGGCTCGATGATGCTTATTTTTCTGGCGGGTCTCAAGGGCATTCCGAAGGACCTGTATGAGTCGGCCTCGATGGATGGAGCGGGCAAGATCAGGCAGTTCTTCAATGTGACCATCCCGATGATCACGCCGACCCTGCTGTTTAACCTGATTACGTCCATCATTGCGGCCTTCCAGCAGCTGACGCTGGCGCTTCTGCTTACGGGCGGGGGCCCGCTGAAGTCGACGTTTTTCTATGCGATGTACATGTACGAGAATGCGTTCAAGTACTTTAAGATGGGTTATTCCGCAGCCAACGCCTGGTTCATGTTCCTGATCGTGCTAACGCTGACGTTTCTTGTGTTTAAGTCCTCGGAGGCCTGGGTGTTCTATGAGGGCGAGATGAAGAAGGAGAAGGCGAAGCCGAAGCATGCCAAAGCAGGCGTGCCTGCCGGCAGAGAGGGGCGTTCCGCATGAAAAAAGTAATTACTTACACGCTGCTCATCTTGTGCTCGCTGTTGTTCATTGCTCCGCTCTTCTGGGCTATCACAACAGCGCTGAAGTCGCAGCAGGAGCTGTATCTGTTTCCTCCAAAATGGTTTCCTTCCGTGTGGAGATTCAGCAATTTTGCGGAAGCCTGGAGCATTCAGCCGTTTAACCTGTTTTTGAAAAATACGCTGATCGTGACACTGCTGTCGACGCTCGGGCAGCTCATATCGTGCACGCTGGTGGCGTACGGGTTCGCCCGGTTTCAGTTCAAGGGGCGGGATGCGCTGTTTCTGATCGTGCTTGCCACCATGATGATTCCGTGGGAAGTGACCATGATTCCGCAGTATATGGAATTCAACTACCTGGGCTGGATCAATACGCTCAAACCGCTGATTGTTCCGTCCTGGTTCGGTTCCGCCTACTTTATTTTTCTGCTGCGCCAGTTCATCATGACCTTGCCGAAGGAGCTGGATGAAGCGGCAACGATTGACGGGGCGGGCAAAATGACCGTTCTGCTGCGGATCATCGTGCCGCTAATGGGACCCTCACTCATTCTGGTGGCCGTGTTCCATATGATGAGCTGCTGGAACGATTATCTGGGTCCGCTCATCTTCCTGAATGATCAGACAAAATATACGCTGACGCTGGGGTTATCCCAATTCAAGGGCATGCACGGCGTCGACATGCAATCCATCATGGCAATCACCTGCCTGATCTCGATTCCGCCGCTGGCCGTCTTTTTCTTCGCGCAGCGTTATATCGTTGGCGGCATTGCCACGACGGGGATCAAGGGATAAACGATGCCGGTTGATAATAGGTATCCACGATCGATGCAGCATGATGCAATATCCGAACATAGTTGTACGTGTTCAAAAAGTCATGGACAGATGACTTTTTGAGCGACCTCTAGAAGCTTAGACCGCTTGGGAAAGGATGGAGAGACATGATGAAAGACCGTCATATAAGCCGCGACTGGGATGACCTGAGCGTGCTGGAACGGAACCGGGCGAAGAGCCGGGCCTATTTCATTCCGTTTGTGGATGAGGACGGAGCGCTCAGTTATGACAGAGGCAGCTCGGCCTGGTACCAATCGCTGAACGGGGTGTGGAAATTCCACTATGCCGAGGAGCCGGAAAGCGCTCCTGAAGCATTTTATCAAGAGGATTACGATGTATCGGCCTGGGATGACCTTCCGGTTCCGGGACACTGGCAGCTGCAGGGCTACGGGCATCCGCATTACACGGACCTGTACTATCCGTTCCCTGTGGATCCGCCGCATGTGCCAAATGCGAATCCGACCGGAAGTTACGTACGCGAGTTCGAGCTTCCGGAACATTGGGACGGCAGAAAGATTTGCGTCAAATTCGACGGGGTGGACAGCGCGTTTCATGTGTGGCTGAACGGGTCGTTTATCGGTTACAGCCAAGGCAGTCGGCTGACCTCGGAATTCGATCTGACGCCTTATTTAAAGCCTGGGGTAAACAGGATGTCCGTCCGGGTATACCAGTGGTCCGATGGAAGCTATCTGGAAGACCAGGACATGTGGTGGATGAGCGGCATTTTCCGGGATGTGTATCTGGTTGCCGAGCCGTCGGGACTTCGCATCAACGACTTCCGCGTAACGACCGAGCTGGATGAGGAGTATCTGAACGCCAAGCTGAACGTGCGTTTGGAACTGGGAGGAAGAGAGCACGGCTCCGCCCAGTTGCGGCTGTTGAATGGAGACGGAGCGGAAGTGGGATCAATCGGGAAAGACGTCGGGCACTCCGCCGTGGAGGACTTTGCCATAGAGGTAGCCGGTCCGGATTTATGGAGTGCCGAGTCACCGGCACTGTACCATCTGGTGATCACCCTACGGGATGCTCAGGGGGAGACGCTGGAAACGTTGGCGCAGCGCGTGGGCTTCCGCACCATCGAAGTAAAGGACGGACAGCTCCTCGTTAACGGCAGGGCGATCCTGCTGAAAGGGGTCAACCGTCATGACCATCATCCGGATACAGGCCGAACCGTCACCTTGTCCACGATGCTGGAGGACATCCGCTTGATGAAGCAGCACAACATCAATGCCGTACGGACGGCGCATTATCCGAATGATCCGCGGTTCTACGAGCTGTGCGACGTGTATGGGCTGTACGTGATGGAAGAGACGGATCTGGAGACCCACGGCTTCGAGCCGCTCGGCAACATTTCCCGCCTGAGCGACGATCCCGAGTGGAAGGAAGCGTACGTGGACCGCGTCCGCCGGATGGTGGAGCGGGACAAAAACCATCCGTCCGTGCTGTTCTGGTCCCTCGGCAACGAATCCGGCTTCGGCTGCAATTTCCGCGCGATGGCGGACTGGTGCCGGGAGAATGATCCCACGAGGCTGATCCATTACGAGGAGGACCGCGAAGCCGAGGTGTGTGACGTGGTGAGCACGATGTATTCCTCCGTCGAGAAGATGGAAGGCTTCGGCAAAATGACCGATCATCCCAAGCCGCATATTCTGTGCGAATTCGCGCACGCGATGGGCAACGGGCCCGGCGGACTGCGCCCCTACTTCGATACCTTTGAAGCGCATCCCCGCCTGGCGGGCGGTTTCGTATGGGAATGGATCGATCACGGGCTGAGCAGAAGGACTCCGGACGGCAAGAAGGATTATGCATACGGCGGCGATTACGGCGATGTGCCGAACAACAGCAATTTTGTCATTGACGGTTTGGTTCGTCCGGACCGGACGCCTTCAACCGGACTTCTGGAATACAAAAAGGTCATTGAACCGGTCCGTATGACGATGGGAAGACACGGTGTGCTTCATATCATGAACCGTTATGATTTCATTTCGCTGGATCATTTGCAGGCCCATTACCGGGTACTGTCCGACGGGCAGCTTGCCCACAGCGGAGTGCTGGAGCTTCCCCGCATCGAAGCAGGCACAAGTGCAGAGCTTAGCCTCTCGAAGGTTTTGGAGCAGGCGACAATAGGCGTGAGTCCTTATGCCGAGCTGTGGCTTGAGGTATCCCTCTCGCTGGCTGAGTACTGCCGCTGGGCGGAACGGGGACATGAGGTGGCGTGGTCCCAGCTTCTGCTGCGGGAATCGTCCAAGCCAGAATTCGAGTCAACGGTTGCCCTGCGGCGGGGCCCCTTGCAGATTAGCGAGGAGAAGCATAGCCTACAAGTGGGGAATGGAAGCTTTCAGTTGTCACTCAGCGCTCTCCGTTCAGGCTTCCAAGGCTTATCCCTGCATGGCAAAAGAATCATGCTTGGCGGTCCCGCGCTGAACTTCTGGCGTCCGCCGATCGATAACGATATGTACGTGCTCCCGGATTGGCGCAAAGCCCATCTGGACCGGCTCTCTGAACGGACAGATCATTTCGAATGGAAACGATTAGACCGGGAATGCGTTGAGGTACGGCGGGTTTCCCGCATTGCCCCGCCGGTATATGATTGGGGCTTCCGCTGTGAAACGACCTATATGGTCACCTCCAGCGGTCTGATGATCATGGACGTGAAGGGTGAGCCAATCGGCACGCCGCCTGCCATGCTGCCGAAAATCGGATTGCAAATGCAAGTCGCGGGCGACATGGAACATGTCCGGTGGTACGGCAGGGGACCTGGGGAAAGCTACCCGGACAGCCTGGAAGCGGGACGGTTCGGGGAATACTGCAGCACCGTGGACGGCTTGTTCACGCCTTATATTTATCCGCAGGAGAACGGGAACCGATCGGATGTCCGCTGGATCTCGCTCGCGGATGGCGCGGGAATGGGGCTTCTCGCCGTTGGCGAGCCCGCCTTGAACTTCAGTGCGAGCCGGTACACCGATCAGGATGTCGAGGCCGCGGCGCATGCCAGCGATCTTGTTCCGCGCAGTTTCATTACGCTGAACCTGGATTACCGGCAGAACGGGCTTGGCAGCAACAGCTGCGGTCCGGCACAGGCTCCCGAGCACTCAATCGAGCCGGAGCCGTTCTCGTTCCGCATGCTGCTGAAGGCTCACGCTGCCGAGGATACCGACCCGGTACGGCTGAGCCGGCGGATGCGCTCGGAAGCGGAATTATACAAGTAACCGACTGATTTCATTTCAGATCGTTTTCGGATTTTCTGGAGAAGGGGAATAACATGTCCTTTTACATCAAAGACCTGCTGCAGCTGTCTACAGGGGTGCGCCGCTTCCTGATAAGTGAGGCCTTCTACGGCATCGGAATCGGTCTCTATACACTCGTCCTGAATCTGCATCTGCTCTTCCGGGGGCTAAGGGAGGACGAGATCGGCGCGTTGGTATCGATGGGCATACTGATCATGGGCGTTCTCGCCATTCCGGTATCCCTGCTCGCTAACCGGACCGGAAGAAAGAAACTGCTGGTTGCCGGCGTATTCTTTATTGCCGCGGGCAATGTGCTGTTTGCCGTCAGCGATGAATTGCTGTGGTTCTATGCCGCTCAAATATTGGTGTCTGCCGGCTTGACGCTGGTGGAGACGACGGAGATCCAGCTTCTCTTCCATTATTGCCGTTCCCGTAAGGAGGAAGCCCGTGCATTTTCCTTGATGTTTGCCGTCTTTACGGCTTTCACGGGTCTCGGAACGCTGGCGGCAGGATATATCTCGAAGGGGTTCGAAGGAAGCAGAGGTTATGAAGTGTCGCTTCTGCTGACCGGGCTGGTGCTTGTGCTTCACGGCGTCATCCGGGCGTTCTGGCTGCCTGCCGAGAACAAGGCTTCGGAGGCGGCAGCGGCGGCAGCTTCACCTTCGAGAGGCATCTCCAGGCTAATGGGACCTCTATCCTCCGGGACCTTGTGGCTGTTCGCCGTGTTTACGGCGCTGCTCGGCGGCTGTATCGCCATGACCGGCTCCTTCCTGAACGTCATCGTGAAGTTCCGCCTGGATTGGATGGACGACCAGGTATCCCTGATTCTGGCCATCGGCGCGATCCTTCTGTTTATATGCTCGTTGATGACGCCGTACGTCATGGAGCGGTTCGGTTATAACACGGCCATTATCTCGGTATTTATCGTTAATATTTTGCTGTTTGCCGCTCTATACATGATTCTCCCCGTATGGCTGTTTGTCGGGCTGTTTCTACTGCGGGGCGGCGGCGTGACCATGCTGTCCAATCTGCTGGACAGTCTGCTGATGTCGGCCTTTAATGAAAAGGAACGGAATCTGTACGCCGGCATGAGGTCGGTATTCCGGAGTTTAGGCTCGTCCGGGGCAACCTTTGTTGCCGGACTGATCCTGGCTCGGCAGGATTATCGGCTTCCCTTTCTGGCCACGGCCGGCGTGCTGCTCCTATGCGGCCTGTATTACGTATGGTGGATTCGCCCGGTCTTATCCAAGAGAATAAACAGCGGTATCGAGCCATGAATGTGAAGGGCCGTCTAAAAGGGAAATCCCCTTTTTAGGCGGCCTTTTTGCCGATTGCAGCAGGCTCTTTCATATTCATCTTACGGCGTCTGCTTCACTGCTGCAGGCTGAATCCGTATTTGTTCCAGGGAAAGTCTTTAAACATATTGACATCAAAAATTGGTACATGTTTAAATAGAAGAAGTGTTAGCACTCTGATGTAAAGAGTGCTAAAAAGAAACCTCGTTCAGATTGGAAGGGAGATTTTTTCATGGCGAAAAAACAGTTTAAAGCTGAGTCCAAACGGCTGCTCGAGATGATGATTAACTCCATCTATACGCAGCGCGAAATTTTTCTGCGTGAGCTGATTTCAAATGCCAGCGACGCGATCGACAAGATTTACTATAAAGCGCTGACCGACGAGAATTTGACCTTTAATAAAGAAGACTATTACGTTAAGATTACCGCAGATAAAGCAAACCGTACGCTGACCATTACCGATACGGGGATCGGAATGACAAAGGAAGACCTCGAGAACAACCTCGGCGTCATCGCCAAGAGCGGTTCCCTTGCATTCAAGAGTGAGAACGAAGCGAAGGACGGCCACAATATCATCGGCCAATTCGGCGTAGGTTTCTATTCCGCCTTTATGGTTGCCGATGTCGTTACCGTGACGAGCCGTGCCCTCGGCAGCGACGAAGCGTTCAAGTGGGAATCCGAAGGCACGGATGGATATACCATTACGCCGGCCGACAAGGATTCCGTCGGAACCGAGATCGTATTGAAGATCAAAGAGAACACGGAAGATGATCAGTATGACGAGTATTTGGAAGAGTACCGCTTAAGAGCGATCATCAAGAAGTACTCGGACTTCATCCGCTATCCGATCAAGATGGACGTGAAAACGCAGCGTCCGAAGGCTGATGCCGAGAATGAGTTCGAGGAAGTCCAGGAAGAGCAGACCATCAACAGCATGGTGCCGATCTGGCGCAAGAACAAAGGCGAGCTGACGGACGAAGATTACGTGAATTTCTACAACGAGAAACGGTACGGCTTCGATAAACCGCTCAAACACATTCATGTAAAAGCGGACGGTGCCGTTGTATATAACGCGATTCTGTTCATTCCCGAGAATACGCCTTTCGATTATTACACCAAGGAATACGAGAAAGGGCTTGAGCTCTATTCCAACGGCGTCCTGATCATGGACAAATGCGGCGACCTGCTGCCGGACTATTTCAGCTTCGTGAAAGGGATGGTCGATTCCGAGGATCTGTCGCTGAACATCTCACGCGAGATGCTCCAGCATGACCGTCAGCTGACGCTGATTGCCAAGAACATCAAGAGCAAAGTGAAAAGCGCGCTGCAAGGCATGATGAAGGACGAGCGGGAGAATTACGAGAAGTTCTTCGCATCCTTCGGCAGAGGACTGAAATTCGGCGTCTACAACGATTACGGCATGAACAAGGAAGATCTTCAAGATCTGCTGCTGTTCACTTCCTCCAAGGAGAAGAAACTGGTCTCCCTGGACGAGTACGTATCGAGGATGCCGGAGGATCAGAAGTATATCTATTATGCTTCCGGTGATTCCATCGACCGGATCGAGAAGCTTCCGCAGACGGAAATGGTGCTCGACAAAGGTTATGAAATTCTGTACTTCACCGACGATGTCGATGAGTTTGCGATCAAGATGCTCATGAAATACAAGGAGAAGGAATTCAAGTCGGTATCCAGCGGCGATCTTGGCCTCGATTCCGAGACGGACAAACAGGAGAATGAAGCTGAAGAGAACGACAATAAAGAGCTCTTTGAAGCTATGGGCAGCCTCTTGGCCGGCAAGGTGAAATCCGTTAAAGCCTCCAAACGACTGAAATCCCATCCGGTATGCCTGTCCACGGAGGGCGATGTCTCGATTGAGATGGAGAAGATCTTGAAGGCGATGCCGAACGGACAGGATATCCAAGCCGACAAGGTGCTGGAGATTAACACGAACCATGAGGTGTTCAAATCCCTGAAGGCACAGCAAGCGGATCAAGATAAGCTGAAGCTCTACACGAATCTCCTGTACAATCAAGCGCTGCTGATCGAAGGCTTGCCGATTGCCGATCCGGTGGAATTCACGAACGATATTTGCAAAATCATGGTGTAACCGTCGTAGCTGGCTCTATGCGATGATAATAAACAAACCCGAAACGCTGGTATGGCACCAGGGAATCGGGTTTGTTTTTTTCTGCATATCACCTGAACACGATGCAGTTCTCTACGCCACGTCTCCGGCAAGATCCGATAACAATCCGTTCTCGGGCGCCATGCCCAAGAGGTCATATACCGATATCGGGAACATCGGAAAGCCGACATAGTACGGCGTGATGGCATATAGCGGATAGAAGATGACCAGTGACTTATCTGCCAGATAGAAATCCTGATTCGGCGAAACGGTGACCGGACTGCTCTCCAGCACGGGAATGCCGCGTTCCTTGATCTGACGATTCACTTCGGCGGCCAAAACGGCTTGATAGCTGGAGCCCGGACGGAACAGGTCGGATAAGGCGTAGGATTTACCGGTGGCCGTGGAAAAGGTCAGGCCTTTCGTTACCGTATGTCCATGTGCCATAGGTTCGGAGTAGGTGTAGTTGGTCAGCACGAGGCTAAGGATGCCTCGTTCATTCGTTTTGATCTCAAAAGTGCCCGTCGTTTGTGGGTTGGTGCCGGTCTGAATCTGCTGCTGTTCGCGCTGCATATCCTGGATTTGATCAATAATCGCCCGGTTGATGGCTTCTTCTGCTCCTGGATTCATGAGGCCGTATACCTGCGGATAATGAATCACGAGACCGGGTGCCGTATGCGTGAGGGTATGGATGCTCACCGGCGGTACATATTGCGCCATGCGTACCATCGCTCCAATCTAACATCAGATACGTTAGCCTATTCGAAAGCGGGCGCGAAGGTTACGAAGTCTGGAGGCTCGGAAGTCCGGAACCACGAAAGTTTGGAACCTCGGAGGCTGGCGGGCTTGGAGGCTCGGAAACTCGGAAACTCGGTCATCCCCGCGGAACGGCTTTCGAGCAGACAGAACGCTCTTATGCGGCGGTTCCGGTCCGTGGCGTGTGTTTGCCGGAAATCGGATAGCCTTCACTCTTTGTCCGCAACGCCAGACGTAAGCAGTCTTCTTACAAAGATCGTGAATATGACCAGGGATACGACAACCGATACTGCCGTAACCGTAAACAAGTATGCATAGCCGATACGCTCGGAGACCAGGCCCAGCAGGATCGCGCCAAGCCCGATGCCGAGATCGAATGCGGTCATGAAGGAAGCGTTGGCTGCGCCTCTCCGATCTTCGGGAGCAATGCGCAGGGTGGCTGCTTGAAGAGCGGGCTGGGCCGAGCCGAAGCCGATGCCGTACAGAATAGCTGCGATAATCAGTCCGGGCAATCCGCTCGACAGGCTTAAGACGATGAGAGCGCCAGTCGTTACGACAAGGGACGGAATGATGACAGCCGCTTCGCCGAAACGGTCCGACAGCTTTCCGGCAAAGGGCCGAATCAACGTAAGAGCGACGGCGTACACCAGGAAAAAGGTTCCCGGATTGACCCGAATGGACTCGGCAAACAGCGGGAGGAAGGTTGTAATTCCCCCATAAGCGACAGCCAGAAAAAAGATGGCGACCGTGACAGGGAGAACGGATTTCTCGACTAGCTGAATCCGGCCTGCCGAAGGTTTGGCTTGATAAGGTGCTCTGGTCATGTAGGCCAGTATGAAGGCAACCAGAGAGAGCCCGGTAGCGACAAGAAACAAGGTCTGAAAGGAATATCCACCGACAATATAGGTCCCCAGCATGGGGCCGATGGCCATCGCAACCGTCATCGCCATCCCATACCAGCCCATGCCTTCCCCGCGGCGGGAGGCCGGGATTAAATCCGTAATGACCGTACCGATAGAGGTTGTCGAAAAAGCCCAGCTCGCGCCGTGCAGGATCCGCAGTGCAAGCAGAAGCAGAATGCTGCCGACCCAATCGTAGAGATACATCGAAAGAACAAAGAAGATAAGACCCCAAATGTAAAAAGCTCTCCTGCCGTACCGATCCACCAATCCCCCGACCATTGGGCGAAAGACTACCGCCGTCAGCGTGAACGCGCCGGCCGCCAAACCTACCTGAGTCTCGGAGCCGCCTAAATGCTTGATATACAGCGGAAGCGTGGGCAGCAGCAGATAGAAGCCCGTAAATAGAAACAGCATCCCGACCGTCATCTGAATAAACGGTTTCGTCCATAAACGTTCCATCTTCGTATCCCTCCTTATATGCAATGTAAAAAAACGCTAGAACGCTAGTCTTCTTCGGACTTAACGGCCGTTATTTCTTTCTTGACCCACTCGATATTCGTCATTGCCATCTGCTTCCGGTGATCCAGTACCCTCAGCAATTGAAGCCGCTGTTTCTCGGGCTCGGGCTTGTAGAACGTGATCTTCGCCTCAAAATCCGTTACATGCTGCAGGTTAGTCTCGAGATAAATTAAATATTGCTCGAGGCAGTCGAGTCGAACCTTCTTCGGAACATACCGGAAATAGACCATTTTGAAATGGAATGCCTGCTCCGTATCCATGTTGTATTCCAGGGGTTTCTGCATGAGCTCGAGAAAGTTATTCCGTCCGGAATCGGTAATCCCGTAGATTTTTCGGGGGCGTTTGCCTCCGCCGGATTCGTCAAGACGAAGATGGATCCACCCGTTATCCACCATCCGGGAGAGCAGCGGATACAACGTTCCGGAACTGATCTGACGGTAAGGTCCGCCTGCATTTTTAAGGATCTCTTGGAGCATATAGCCGTGTTTATCCCCGGTCATCAATTCACCCAGAACAAAAATTTCATACATATGAGGTGCAACAATTGAAGCCGATCCCAGAAGGATCGGCTGGAAGAATGCGAAGGGGGAAAGAAGCCAACTCAAATTGAGAAATATAGCAGACTTGGATCCGGTTTGCACAGCAGGGAGTAGATGCCTGTGCTTGCACAGGCGAGCCGTGCCCGGCAAGAGCATTAAGGGTTTTGCTTCCTGCTGTTTACAGTCCGCCTGCGTTTTTTCCGTGACTCTCTTTAGGCTGGCCGTTGACCTTCTCGACATAATCCAAATGTTGAAATCCCCAGGTGCACATGTCGGTCAGAACGCTGTCCAAGCTTTTTCCATGCTGCGAGATGGAATACTCCACCTTGGGCGGAATCTCCTGATATACCTTGCGTACGACAAGTCCATCCTGTTCCAGTTCGCGCAGCTGATTCGTGAGCATGCCTTGGGTCACGCCCGGAAGCAGACGCCGGAGCTCCCCGAACCGTTTGGTTCCGTCCTGCAGCAGTATAAACAGAATCAGCGGTTTCCACTTACCGCCGATTAATTGCAGCGTTGTCAGGATGCCGTCGGTGTTAGGCCGTTCATGATCGGTTGTTCTCATGTTCTCATCTCCCATAGGAAGTGTGTTATCGGTCTTTGTTCATTTGATGTTAGTAATGTAGCACAGTATTCGATTTAAACCCAGTACTATTCTTCTTCGTACTTAGTACGTTTTGACGTACTATGCATGGGATGAATAGGTATGCTAAAACCGACTAAGTACATAAAAAGAGCGTACTTTTCAACGAAACGGATCCGAAACATAATGGGGGTGTCAAACAAACCAAATGGGACAGGAGAGACCTGAATATGAAAATCATGGTGATGGTGGTTCATCCGAATTTAGACAACTCGCGTGCGAATCGAGTGCTGATGCAGCACAGCAGGCTCTATGCGAATGGAAATGTAGATATCCGGGATCTTTACAAGGAGTATCCGAATTGGATTATCGATATTGAGCGCGAGCAGCAGGTTCTTCTTCAGTATGATCGAGTAGTGTTCCAGTTCCCGTTGTACTGGTACAGCTGCCCGCCCCTGTTGAAGAAATGGTTCGATGACGTTCTGACCTTCGGTTGGGCGTTCGGACCAGAAGGCAACAATCTGAAGGGCAAGGAATTTATGGTGGCCACGACGGCAGCAGGCTTAGAACAAGGATATCAGGCAGGCGGGGACAATTGGTATACCGTAAGTGAGCTGCTGCGCCCGATTCAAGCTACATTGAACCGGTGCAAAGTTCGATATTTGCCGGCCTTTGCGACCTATAACGTAGAGAAGGTAAGCGATGAGGAGCTCCAGGCGGAGGCAGGCAGATATGCCGACCAGGTTCTAGCACCTGCAGCCGAAAGCCGATATTGAGGCATGCTTCTCGGCCTGAACCGATAGAAGATTGGCACTTGCCGGCCGGCGCCATAAAAGGCATGATGGAGTCATGTATGACATGACCTGAAGCAGTGCCTCGGGTTTTTGGGCCAGCCCATTTACGGGTTGGGTTGGCTCGAACCGGCTTCATCGCACATGCTTACAAAACTTGTGAGGAGGAGCCTTCATGACAATTGACGAAGCCATTCACTTGGAGTCCTACGACCAGCAGTGGGCCGATCGGTTTAGCGAAGAACTTCAGACGTTAACGAGGGAGATTGGTCCCTATACGGCTGCCATCGAACATTTTGGAAGCACATCGGTACCGGGGATGACAGCCAAACCCATCATCGATATTCTGGTGGGCGTGGAGAATGCGCTGCATTCGAGTGAAATCATCCCCAGACTGACCGCTATGGGTTATGAGGATCTCGGAGAAGCCGGAATTCCAGGCCGTTTATATCTCCGCAAAAGAGGCGGCTTTGCCTATAACGTTCATATTGTGTTATTTCGTGGCGACATCTGGAATCATAACATCATGATCAGGGATTACCTGCGGGCACATGCCGTCGAAGCCGAGCGTTACAGCGAGATCAAACGACGGATCGTTTCACAAGGGACCCGGACCCTCCTCCAATACTCCGATGAGAAGAATCCGTTCGTTGAGCAGCTGCTTGGCAGGGCGAAAGCATGGAAGAACGGTGTGCAATCCGAATAAGCGCCTGCGTATTTATTCTCCATTCATGGCCTTGCACTGCTTTCGGTAAGCGGAAGGGGTGAGGCCATGAAATTTTTTGAACGTTTTGCTGAAATGGACATAGTCCGAGAAACCGACGCGGTAGGCTGTTTCCTGGGCGGAAAGCTCAGACTCCGCCAGCAATTCCCTCGCTTTTTCCATGCGTACCTGCACCAGGTATTTTACGAAGTTCATATTCGTTTCGCTCTTGAAAGTGCGGCTTAAATACGTGACCGACATCCCTACCGAATCAGCTACCTCCTGCAAGGACAAATCCTCCATCGCGTAATTCTCTTCAATGTAACGTTTGGCTTTCTGAATATTGTGGTGAGACCCTAGATTTCGGGAGCCCTTAATCAGCGCCAGCATTTCCTTGATCTTATCTTGTATTTGACGGCTGCAGGCAATGGGATCGTCCTGTGGCCATTGATCCTCGCCAATCTCCATCGCAAGAAGCAAACCGCGTTCTTTCATCGCCGTCAGCAGATCCTGCATCAGCATATGGGCGTAACGTGACACGCTGACTTCTTCTGGCCCGCTCGTCTCGAAAAGAGCCATGATCTCGCGAATTTGTTCCAGCGCTCCCTGTTCATCGGCAGAATACAGCAGCTCAGCCAGCCTGGCTTTATGGTGCTGCTGCGCAAGCGTCCATTCCGTTTGCCGGGAGAACCGCGCTTTCCGCTCATCCAGCTCCCTGCAGGCACGTTCCAGCGTCGTTTGGAACTGGGCAGGGTCGATGGGCTTCAGCAGGAAGTCCGAAACGCCATAGCGCAGGGCCTGACGCGCGAATTCGAAGTTGTCATGGCCCGACAGGATAATGAAGTGCATCTGGGGATGGGATTCCCGGACACGGCGGATAAATTCCAGTCCATCCATTTCAGGCATGCAAATGTCGGTCACGATGATGTCGGGCCGGCTATCCTCCAGCATTTGGAGGGCTTCAACCCCGTCTTCGGCTTCGCCGGCAACCTCAATCCGAAGACCCGACCTCTCAACAAGCTTTCGCAAACTCAAATGAATGGCGTATTCGTCATCTATCAACATGATCCGGTACATGTTGTCCCTCCTCGCTAGTCTTGTACGGCAGTCTGATTTCAAATATCGTGCCTTCCAAGGGCACGGATTCCACAAGCTGCAGGCCATACTCGTCACCGAAGGTAAGCTGGAGTCTTTGATGCACGTTCAAGAGGCCGATGCCGTTGGTGGTTTCCTCTCCGTCGTTTGGCAGCATGCCTTCACCCGGCTTCTCGCAGGGTTGCAGGATTTGCCTGATTTGCCACAGCGTTTCCGCCGTCATGCCAATCCCCTTGTCCCGGATGATGATGGCAAAATAGCCCGCCTCCGCACGGGAGCTGATCCCGAGGTAGCTTGGTTTCTTGCCCCGGTATCCGTGGATGAACACATTCTCTACGATCGGCTGCAGCGTCAGCCTGACGGCGTTTACGCGATCCAGGTCCCGTTCGTTCAGGTTCATATCGATCCGGAGCCTGCGGAAACGGGCGCTTTGAAGGTCGAGATAATACTGGACATGCGTCATCTCCTCCCGCAGCGGAACGACGGATCCGGCATGACCGATATTGTAACGAAACATATGGGCCAGCGCCCTCGTCATGCGGCTGATTTCCATATGATCGTCCGCAATGGCATATGAATTAATAATCTCCAATGAATTGTACAAAAAATGCGGGTTGATGTGGGACTGCATGGAGCGGAGCTCGGATTCCTTCTGCTTGATCATGAGCTCCCGTTCCTTCAGCTGGGAATCCTGGACCTCCCGGATCAGCCGCTTCAGCTCTCCCGTCATGCTGTAGAAGCTGTGAAACACGGCGGTCATTTCATTGTTGCGGAACCGGTTCACGTTGGTAGGAAGCACAAAATCCCCCCGCTCGACGCGGGCCATCAGCTTCTGCAGCATGGAGAGCGGTCTTGTTAAAGACAAGGAGAAGCCGCCCACAAGCGCCAATGCAATGATCATGAGAACGGCTGCGGCCGCAAGCGAGTAATTGCGCTGGGTGATTAAACCGCCGATGAGATTGTTCAGCGGCAGATCGGCAACAACCGTCCAGCCGGTGATCTGCGAGCGTTCATGCAGGACCATCTTTTCGGTGCCCGAAACGGTGTCTTGATGCTGGAAGAAGGAGGAGTCCCGGTTTTGAATACGTGTTAACAGCCCCGGTTCGACTGGGGTTCCGACCCGGCTCGGATCCGGGTGGTAGATCATCTGCCCATCCTTGCCCATGATCCAGACGTCAAAGCCCCCCAGCGAATCGTTAGAGCAGATGGCTCCGATTTGCTTCAGATTGAGGTCGACAATCAATAAGCCTTTATAGAGAAAGGACGAATTGTCATACAGCTTCCGGGCTACGGTAAGGGCTGGCGTGTTTCCTACCCGGCTGAGGCCGATGATTTGAAAATCGTTGAATTGATCCAGCTGCGCCTGATAGGATCGGTTGCGTTTGCGGATTTCACTCATGTCGAGCAGTCCCGGCGCGCTTTCGTAATCGGTAATTTGTCTTTTGTTCTCGGCGACGAGCGAGATTCCGATAATGTCGGATCTGCCGTAAATCATCTGGGCAAACAAGTCGTCCTCCACTTTTTTGGCAAGCTGAAAGTAGGCATAGGGAGTAAGCTGGGCAGCCGAGAGAAATTGCTGGATCTGAGGGTTGTGAATAAAGGGATAGGTGGAATTCTCTAGATTGGATATGTACGAATCCAGCGAGACGTTGGTTTGCTCGATGATACGCTTGTTAGCGCCAGCGGCAAACTGTTCAATCGCTTCAGTTGACGACTGGTACCAGAAGCTGCCGAGCAGAAAGAAGGGGAGGCCAATGAATAGGGTGATCAGCACGAACAAACGTTGGTTAATGGTCAGATTACCGGTGGAAACGCCTTGGATGTTCATCGCTCTTCCGCCTTCCTCGCATTGAAGTAGGGAATGTAAGGAACATTGTAGCAAAAAAACACAAGTTGTAAATAAAAAACCATGATGCCGCAGCAAGAAATCACAAGTGGGCTAAGAAAGCACATGGGCGCATTCGGTCGTTATCAACTACAATCGCATTAATCCATTTCAAACAATAGGGGGCGAGGATTGTGAAAAAGAGAAAAGGGTTCTACAGCTGGGTAACGGCCTTATTGCTGATATCCATCATTGTAAGCGGATGCGGAAATGCTGGCGATGGTCAGAGCGGCACCGCATCTTCCGGCACCGGAGGCGGCGAGGAAGATAAGAAGGTAGAAATCCTGCTCGGATATTATTCGAGCGACAGCTCCGATGCGAAGATGAAGGAGCTGATCGAGCAGTTCGAGGAAAAGCATCCGAACATTACGGTCAAAACGCAGAGCGCGCCTTACGGGCAGTTCTACCAGAAGCTGGATACGCAGATCGCGGCCGGCCAGGCGCCGGACGTATGGCTGTCCGACGGCGTCTACGTGATGAAATACGCCCAGCGGGGCGCGGCCAAGGATCTGACCGATTGGATTGCAAGGGATCTGAAAGCCGATGAGTACTACGGCCTCGATTTCAACAAGGACGCGGACGGGCGCTATTGGGGCGTGCCGCAGGGCATACAGGTCGGTGTGCTGTTTTACAACAAAGAGCTGTTTGATAAGGCCGGCGTAGCGTATCCTTCGGATGAATGGACCTGGGAGGATCTGAAATCATCGGCAGCCAAGCTGACGGTGGATGCCGGCGGAAAAACGGCCGAGGACAGCGGGTTCGACGCAGCCAGCGTGAATCAGTTCGGGCTTACGTTCTTCAGCATTACCGAGGGCTGGTTCTCCGTGATGAAATCCTACGGCGGTGGAACCCTTGACGAGAAAGCGGAGAACTCGATCATCAATTCCCCTGAGAACAAGCAGGCGTTCGAATGGATGGTCGACGGCATGCAGCGCGGCATCATTACGGATCCGGTCGATCTGAAGAGCTTCCAGAGCAATACCGCCGTGTTCCCAAGCGGATCGGCCGCCATGCGGATCGGCATTTATGCCCGGGTGCAGGCAGCGAATGAAGCCGGTCTGAATTACGATGTGGCGCTGCTGCCGAAGGGACCTGACGGCAAGCGGGTGTCCCCGGTCATTGCCAACTCGTGGGTGGTTAATCAGAAGTCAAGCGACGAGAAAGCGGAAGCTGCCTGGGAGTGGATTAAATATTGGGCTACGGAAGACGATGTGCAGAAGCAGTGGACCGAGCTTGGCGAAGCCGTGCCCGTGAAAAAATCCGTTGCGGAATCCGAAGTGTTCCTCAAGGCGGGAGAGCAGCCGGCTAATCGCCAAGCTTTCCTGGATAGCCTGGAGTTCGCACAGACGCTCGACAATAACGCGGTCTGGGAAGAATGGGTAGGCAAATTCAACGAGCATGCGGAGCGTGCCTTCCTGGGGGATGCAACCATCGATCAGGCTTTAAGCGAAGCGGACGCAGCCGTTCAGGCGGTCCTCGATGATTTCTATAAAAAATAAAACCAAGGGTGGAAGAAAGGCGGGAGTGAAATGGACAATACGCTAAACGACAATGCAGCACTCAAAGCCGATCCGATGCCGCACGGAAAGCCCGCCCGAAAACGGAAATGGGATCATGAGGGGAGATGGGGGCTGCTCATGGCCTCCCCCTATGTTCTCCACTTTATCATTTTTGTGGCGGGTCCTCTCGCCGCATCCCTGTACTTCAGCTTCTCCGATTATGACATGCTGAATCCGCCCGAGTGGAGCGGATTGGATAATTTCCGGCGCATGGCCGAGGATTCGATGTTCTGGCGTTCCCTGTGGAATACCTTGTATTTTGCGGTTCTGTTCGTGCCGCTCCAGACCTTTCTGGCCTTGGTGCTGGCCGTTGCGCTAAACCAGCGTTTGAAAGGGCTTAAATGGTTCCGGATGGCCCATTTTATCCCGGTGATCTCCTCATGGACCGTCATCCTGTATGTTGCTGACGCCGTATTCAACCCTCGCTTCGGTTTGGCGAATACGCTGCTTGCCAAGCTGGGGCTGGAAGGGCAAGGCTGGCTGCAGGACCCGAAGCTGGCGATTCCGCTGCTCGTGTTCATCGCGGTCTGGAAAGGGATCGGCTATATTATGGTCATTTATCTGGCGGGACTTCAGAGCGTTCCCGGGGATTTATATGAAGCCGCGGAGATTGACGGTGCTGGAGCCCTGCGAAAATTCCGGTATATTACCGTTCCATTGATCTCGCCGACGACCTTCCTGGTTGTCATCATGAGCACCATCTCTACCTTCCAGGCATTCGAACAGATCTATGTGCTGACCGGCAGGGGCGACATCAGCTCGGCGGGAGGTCCGAATAACTCCAGTCTGGTCATGATGCTGTATTTATATCGCGAAGGGTTCACCTTTATGAGGATGGGGTATGCTTCCGCCATTGCCTGGGTGCTGTTCATGATCCTGTTCCTGCTGACGCTGATACAGCTTCGGGCCCAAAAGAAGTGGGTGCATTATGACTGATCAAGCGATCAAGATGGAACCGGGGATTTGGAACCGCATCGGAGGAAGGAGTGGCCCCAAATGAGAAGAAAGCTGTTGGGAAAAAGTATCGGATACGTGCTGATTGGGATCAGCTCGCTCATCATGATCGTGCCGTTTCTGTCGGCACTCATGAATTCATTGAAAACCTACAAGGAATATACAACGGTTCCGCCCCGCTGGATCCCTGAAGTATTCCAATGGTCCAATTACGCCCAGGTGTTCCAGCTTGGGAATATTGGCGGCTACACGCTGAACAGCGTCTTCGTAGCCGCATTGTCCGTCATCGGCGCCCTGATCTCCTGCTCGATGGTCGGTTACGCGTTCGCAAGACTGCGCTTTCCGCTGAAAAGTGCGCTGTTCGTGATGGTGCTGGGAACGATGATGATTCCGGCGGTGGTGATCATTATCCCGCATTTCATCATTTTTAATAAGTTGAACATGCTGGATACGCTCACGCCGCTGTGGATTATCGAATGGCTGGCTCAGCCGTTTGGGATTTTCCTCATGCGACAGGCTTTTATGAATATACCTAAAGAGTATGAGGAAGCGGCCAAAATGGAGGGCTGCAATCCGTTCCAGATTTATCTGCGGATCTTCATTCCGATGGCCAGGCCTACGCTGGCGACGCTGGCGATCTTTACGTTTATGGGCAAGTGGAACGAGATTCTGACGCCTGTCATTTATTTGACCTCGAATGAGAAGTATACGCTGCCCATCGGCATTCTCTCCTTATCAGGCCAGTGGACCGGCAATGAACAGCTTATGATTGCAGCCGCACTGGTCAGCCTGGTTCCGATTCTGCTGGTATTCCTGTTTGCCGAGAAATATTTTGTGCAGAACCACAATATGGCCGGGATTAAATAATGGAACGTAACTATCGGCCCGGGAAGGGCCATGTCTGTGAAGGAAAGGATGAAAGACGAGATGAAAATAGCGGCATTCAGCGGATCACTCATCGATTACAGCATCCATGAAGCGATGTCGATTGCGGCCGAACTCGGTTTTGACGGGATCGAAATCGCCTGCCGCGAACCGCATTTGAGTCCGGAGGCATCGCTTCCGCGAGTCCGCGAAATGAAGGCACTTGCGGATGGGCACGGTATGGAGATTCCGGCATTGGCAGGTTACATGGGTCATTTCTCGACAAGCGGGGATGCCGAATGTGCCGGGGCCTATGATCAGTTTATGGGCCTGCTTGAACGCGCGGTGATGTTGGAGGCGGGCATGATCCGGATCTTTCAGGGAGGGCCAAATGCCTTCCTGGCAGAGGATTATCATTATGCGAAGGCGGCTTTCTGGATTCGGAAATGCGCGGAGGAAGCCCGTGCTGCGGGAAAACGGATCGTGCTGGAAATTCACAATCAGAGCCTGGTGGAGACAACGGACAGCGCGCTGCGGTTGCTGGATTTGATCGGTGACGATCAGGTTGGCCTGATTCATGATGCAGGGAATATGTACATCACGGACACGGAATTTGGGGAAAAATCGGTCCGGCAGCTTGGAAGCCGGTTGTTTCATGTGCACATCAAGGATGAACGGCGGATCGGCCAAGTGGGCGAGCCGGGAACGTTCAAAAATTTGACCCGTCACGGGGAAGAATTCTTCCTGCAGTGCCGCCTGGGTGAGGGAGAAGTGGATCACGGCGGGCTGCTCAGGGGACTTCGGGAACAGCGGTACGCGGGTTGGCTTACGCTGGAATGTGCCGCTCCCTATCCACCGAAGGAACGGCTCGCTTATGATCTGAGGGTCATCCAGGAGTGGCTGCAGGCTGTGGAGGTGTCAAACAGATGAGCGGAAAAGCACGGAAATTTGGAATCATCGGCTGCCAGCATGCCCACATCGGCATGTTTATCGAGGAGATGCTGGCACTGGGCTACGAATGTGCAGGAGTATACGAACCGGACAATCAGCCGTTCGCCCGCACTCTCGCCGACCGGTACGGCCTAGAGCTGACGGGGGATCGCGAGTCGATGCTGGCAGACGAAGGCGTAGGAATCATCGGCTGCGCGGCCATCAATGATGAGAAGATGGACGTCATAGAGCTGTGCGAGCTGCACGGCAAACCGATCATGATCGACAAGCCTGCCGTGACGGATCGAGCGGGACTCATCCGGCTGCGCGATGTTCTGGAGCGTGGAAGGATCGAGGTAGGCATGATGCTGACCGAGCGTTTCCGTCCATCCCTGCATACCGTTCATCGGATGATCCGGGCAGGAGAATTGGGGGACATCGTCCATATCTCGATGCGCAAGCCGCATCGGCTGAATCCGGCTGCCCGCCCGGCCTGGCATTTTGACAAATCGCAGTCCGGCGGCATCATCAACGATCTCTTCGTGCATGACTTCGATCTGTTAAGGTGGCTGACGGGCCGGGAAGTCGAGACGACATCCGGTTATCTGGCGAAGCATATGCTGCCTGAATACCCGACTTTTTATGATGCGGCCGGCGTGCAGGTATTTATGGCTGGCGGCATAACGGCACAGCTTTACGCGGACTGGCATACACCTGCCGGCAGCTGGACTTGGGGAGACGGCCGGATATTCATTACGGGGACGCGAGGCATTGCCGAAATTCGGCTGGAAGGCGATCCTTTGCTGTCCAGCGATGAGGTTGTGCTTGTTATCACCGATCAGGAGCTGCGTTCTATGCCTTTGAAGCCGCCGCCGTTCTCCCTTTCGCAGGATTTTCTGAACCGGGTGAATGGAGAAGCGGGCGTGATCACGCATGACGATATTTACAAAGCCTCGGAGGCGACGGTGATAGCCGATGAGGAAGCACGGATCCTGATTCGGGAATAGGGAACGCATGCGGCTTTGCTGCAAACTGAACGTAACGAGGAGGCGTAGGATACATGACGGAGGAAACATTGCCGGTTCGATTCGGGATTATCGGCTGCGGGATTATTGCGGACATTCATGCACGGAGCATCATGAACACGGAGGAAGCCGTGCTGGCCGCCGTATTCGATACGAAACGGGAATCTGCGGTCAAACTGACTGCAACGTACGGAGGAGATATCTGCGATACCTTGGAAGAACTGCTGGCACGCGAGGATATAGAGGTAGTCTGCATCTGCACGCCAAGCGGTATGCATGCAGAGCAGACGGCGATGGTTGCCCGGGCGGGCAAGCATGTGCTGGTAGAGAAGCCAATGGCGATCCGGCTTGACGATGTCGAGCGCATGATTGAGGTATGTGCGGAGAATGGGGTGCTCCTGGCAACCGTTTTTCCAAGGCGTATGTCCCCGCAGGCCCGATATGCCCGCCAGGTCATTCAAGAAGGGCGCCTCGGGAAGCTCAGCTTATGCTCGGCGTATGTCATGCTGTACCGAGATCAAGCCTATTATGACAGTGCGGGCTGGCGTGGGACCTGGGCGATGGACGGCGGCGGGGCGATGATGAATCAGGGAATCCACACGGTGGATATGCTGCAATGGCTCGTTGGACCCGTTGCATCCTTGTCTGCCAAAGCCAAAGCCGTGCTGCGCAATATCGAAGTCGAAGATACCGTGATCGCAGCCCTTGAATTTGCGAGCGGCGCGCTCGGCGTCATGGAGATCACGACGACAGCCTGCGACGGGAAAGGGCAGCGGCTGGTCATTCATGGCGAGAAGGGCGCGCTTGTCATCGAAGAAGATACGATTGTATCCCTTGAGATCGATGGCGAACAAGTTCAACTGCCTGATTTCGAACCGTTTAAAGTTATACCTGACGGCCACCGTCTCCAAATTCAAGATATGGCGCTTGCCGTTCGCGAAGGCCGCGAGCCTGTCGTCACCGGGAAGGACGGGCGGCACTCTCTGGAGATCATTCTCGGCACCTACGAGGCTTCCCGGCAGCGCAAGGAAATTCAACTACAGACCGGAACGCCGGTGTTGTAACGGCTGGAGGTGACTTTATGAAGACTGGGCAAAGCATAAAGCCTGTTATTGAAAGAGTTCAAGATCAACTGAAGGTCCGCGTTTATGACCAGCGCGAAGCGATGGGAAAAGCGGCTGCCGCCGATATCCGCGCGGCCATGCAGCGCCTTCTGACCGAGAAAGAGCGCATTCGCATCGTCTTTGCGGCTGCCCCGTCACAGAACGAATGCCTGGCGGCGCTGGTTCAATCGGAAGGATTGGACTGGAGCCGGGTCACGGCTTTTCATATGGATGAATACATCGGCCTTCCTTCGTCTGCGTCTCAGCGGTTCGGGAACTTTTTATCCCGGCAGCTGTTTGATCGGGTATCTCCGGGGGAGGTTCATTTGATCGACGGTATGAATGATCCTGAAGCGGAGTGCGACAGATACAGCCGATTGGTAACTGCTGAGCCGATCGATATGGTGGTCCTGGGCATAGGAGAGAACGGGCATATCGCCTTCAACGATCCGCCCGTTGCGGATTTTGCGGATCCGTTATGGGTAAAGCGGGTGAAGCTGGACGAGGATTGTCGCCGACAGCAGGTGAATGACGGCTGTTTCGCGAGCTTGGAGGAGGTTCCGAAATACGCGCTTACGCTTACCATTCCGGCCTTAATGTCGGCTGCCCATCTGTTCTGCGTCGTTCCCGGCGCAAGCAAGCGAGCGGCGGTACAAAGGACGCTGTACGGCGATATAAGCGAGGCCTGCCCTGCCAGCATTCTTCGGCAGCATTCGGATTGCACGCTGTACGTGGACCGGGAGTCGTACGGGGAAATCCGGAATGGATAGCCATGAACTTGTTCGTATGGGCCGTCATTACGCAACAGGGGAGCAAATAAGGCTAGAATGGGACTCTGGCGGCGGGATAGAACGGATACTTCCTCACGATGGTGAAGAGGAGACGTGGATCGCTCCCGGATTGATCGATCTTCAGATTAACGGCGGTTACGGACATGATTTCAATTCGCTGCCGCTCACAACGGATACGATCATTCAGGCAACCCGGCGCTTATGGGAGAAAGGCGTAACGCTGTACTACCCCACCGTCATTACCAACGGAGACGAAGAGATCGAGCAATTGCTGCGGGTTATCGACGCGGCTTGCCTGGAGGATGAAGCGGTCGGTTCAACCATAGGCGGGATTCATTTGGAGGGACCTTTCCTTTCTCCGGAGGAAGGCCCAAGGGGAGCGCATGATTCCCGGTATATCAAGGAGCCGGACTGGGCATTGTTTGCGAGATGGCAGGCGGCATCGGGGAACCGGATTCGGATCGTCACCCTATCGCCGGAGTGGCCCGATGCCCCGAGTTTTATCCGGTTGTGCGTCGAATCGGGAATCGTCGTATCGATCGGGCACACCGCTGCGACGCCTGCGCAAATTCGGGAAGCCGGCATCCGAATTATATATGGGAGCAGCTTGCGCAAGATCAGCTGTGGGCAGGAATCATTGCGGACGGGAACCATCTGCCGGATTCGGTGATCAAGGTGATGCTCCGCGCCAAGTCGTCCAAAGCGCTGCTCGTCAGCGATGCCGTCTATTTAAGCGGGATGCCGCCAGGAGAATACGAGACCCATATCGGTGGAAATGTTGTCTTAACGCCTGAGGGTCGATTGCATCTCGCCCGCAAGCCCGAGCTGTTGGCAGGCTCGGCCATGATGCTTGCCGATGCGGTTTGGCGGCTGGCTCAGTCGGGGCAGTGCGCGTTTCCTGAAGCTTGGGACATGGCTTCCATCCGGCCCGCCGAGGCGATGGGGCAAGCGGAACCCTATGGCCTGAAGAGAGGAGCACAGGCCGACTTCGTGCTTCTGGAGAAGCGCAAGGGGTGCCTCCGCATTGTGGAGACCGTCAAGGGAGGCCGTTCAGTTTACCAAGGGGATTGTTAGGTGTCCTTTTTAGGATATCTAATACGGGGTCCATAGGTTGTAATGAACAGCTGCAGATTTCTTCGCTTTTTCATTTTTATGTGAAAGACCACGTAAAAAATATCCCTTCTTGAATTCAAGAAGGGATATTTGCATCCGTTTTTTTCTAACGTTTTAAACGTATGGCTTTATTTCTTTTTGATAAAAGTCATATAATTGATTTACAGAAGAACTTGACAAGATCTGACCGGCTCGTTCAACTTTCTCGCGTTCCCAATCGAACCATCGCATTTCCTTTAACTTCTCAATTTCTCCATCCGTAAAGCGTTTCTTCATCTCTTTAGCAGGGTTGCCGCCTACGATCGTATAGGGTGGGACATCTTTTGCAACAACCGAACCAGCCGCCACAATGGCACCTTCGCCAATGGTCACACCTGGCATAATCATGGCATTCATTCCAATCCAGGCATCACTTTCGATGATGGTATCGCCTTTTGGTGCGTAAGAAGTTTCAATCTGATCGACAAACGGGTACACAGTTATCCATTCAGGATGATGATTGTGATTTCCACCCATTAGTATAATAACACCACTTGCTATACATACGTAATTGCAAATAATCAACTTATCTATATGCCAACCATGGTCTTCGATGGGATTAAACAACCTTCGGGATTTCTCATCCCCCCAAAGGTATCTAACGCAACCATCTTCAAAATCATGATGATCGTAATAACCGGAATAGTAAGAGTATTCTCCTACTGTAATCATTGGGTTAGTGACAATATCCTTTAAATACTTAATTTCGGACCAGTGTTCGAACCGATGTTGTTTCATTCTTATACCTCGCTTCTAAGTAGAGTAGGTCATTACTTAGAAGCTTAATGCAGTAGCGACATTCTTAAACCTTATCAAGCGACGAACCATCGTCCTCATCCTTTTCCTCAGTATTGGTGAGATTGTAACAAAAGGTTGATCTTTTCGTCAAACGTATGCTTTACAAGCCATGTTGGGTACCTTTAATCGTATTTCGCCATAACCTTCTTCAGAATCCCCTTCATGCAATCCACCAGCTCCTGCGGCTCCTTCACCGTGGCTTCATTTCCTAAGCCGAGAAAAAATTTAGCAAAATACAAAATTTCGCTGACAGGAACGCTCTGATCGAGCCGTCCGCTTCCATCCGGTTGCATGTCAACATGGGGAACAGGACACAATTCGGATTCGCAGCGCTGAACGCCTTCCCGGCTCAGATCAACGACCATCCTGGTATAGACTGATTTCTCTGCCCCGTATTCCCTCCAATTGCCCAGATGGATATGGCGGTGATCCCGCGGCTCGACTCCGGTTGTATCATATACCACGGTCTGCATGCGGTCACAACGGAACAGACGGAAATCCTCCCGCAGAAAACAATAAGCGGGACAATACCAGAAGCCGTTGCTTGCATAGATGCCCACCGGCTGAAGGCTCCGCTCCGTATAGCCTTCTTTGGTCTCGTATTCCACCGTAACGACTCGCTGATCAACAGCGGCATCCAGCAGAACGCCGAGAGATTCGGCCTTCTGCCGTCTGGTATGCGTCAGAAAATCCACACGGTTCTTCATCTGGTCAATCCGGTCACGAACATCACCCGGCATGTAATAATAAAATTTTTGAAGCGCGGTAGAGGACTCGGCTTCAAAGGGAAGAAATAGATAGTGACGCAGGGCGTGGCTGGCAAAAAACATCGCAACGGCTTCTTCCTCGCTGAAGGCGATCGGGGGGAGAATCCGTTCTTTGAGCACCTGGTATCCGCCGTGCGGTCCTACCTCGGAATAGAGGGGAACGCCCAGCTCGCTCAGCTCCTGCAGGTCCCGCAAGATCGTGCGAGAGGACACGTCGAATTGATCGGCCAATTCCCTTACCGTGAATTTCCGCATCCGGTTCACGGTCATCATCAGCTCCATGAGACGTTTGGATTTGGACATAAGATCAGCTCCATATCTGTTTGATGACTATGACAATAGTTGTCACCATTATACGCTATACTGGCTGTAGAACCCAGAGACCCCTTATAACTAAAAAATGGAGTGATGAAACGTGAATCAATTGCATGAAATGAAGCAGCTGTTGTTCGAGGAACTGGAGCTTATCGTTAGGACCAGTTCGAATCTGATCGGCAAAATTTCACCGGAGCATTGGGATTACAGGCCTGCCCATAATATGAGATCGCTTCAGGAGCTCGTGCATCATCTGGTGTCAGTGCCTGCAACGGATCTGTTAATTTTGCAAGAGAAGAGCGAAGCGGAGATCCGGGAGCTGGAAGCTAGCATCGCCGCTGACGGCGTGGACAAGGACAAACTGATCTCCTGTATGACGAAGGGACTTGCGGATGTGAAGTCTTACATGGGCGGACTGACAGATGAAGAATTTATGCAGAAGAAAACGAAACCCTTCTACTTGGAGCATGGTTCAACCCAAGCCAAGTGGCTGATTGAAATCGTCACGCATGCCCAGCATCATCGGGCGCAAATGTTCAATTATCTGAAAGCCCAGGGCTATGAAGTGAGTATGTTCGATTTATATTAAACGTCAGGAGTGCTGATTAAGAACAGGAGGGAGAAGGATGCCGCGACAAATACCGGGAAAATCGCCGAAGCTGCCGTTAACCGGCAAAGAGCGAGCAAAGCTGCGGTCAAACAAAATGAAGCTCAGCGATATTGCGCATATGGATATCGAGTTATTGTCCGGCGTGCTAGGTGTTTCGGATAGCCGCGCCCAATATATCCGGGGAATGGCGCAGTTTCAGACGGTTCCTTCGATCGGACCGAAAGTGGCTGAACGCGTAGTCCAGTTGGGGTATTACGCATTGGAAGATATCAAGGATGAAGACGCTGCCGCTTTAACGGACCGGATGGAAGCGAGCAGCGGTTTCTGGATGGATCCTTGCGTGGAGGATGCGTTTCGCTGCATCGTATATCATGCCAATCATCCGGGGAGCGGGAAGAGCTGGCATGACTTTACCGAAGTGCGTAAGCAATTCAGGGAGCAGCACGGATATCCTCCAACCCGTCCAACATTATCGTGGTACGACAACAAAGATGGACAACCATAGGATCCATAACTTGACCAACATACAGCTCGATGAAGAAACGCCTGATGCGACATGTCATGCTGCAATCCGGTAGCGGACATCGGTCCATTGCCGTTCCGCTCGGGACAGGAAGGAGAGCAACCGGAAGACGGAAGGACGCTCCGGTGACGGGCAGCATGAGGTGAAGCTCAAAACCTCCTCGGGGAATATCTCGATAAAATAACATGCTAGAAAATAAGAAAAAGAAGCATCCCCGTACTGGTCCGCTCCAGAGTCCACAGTTTATGTGCTCTAAGAAGCAGACGATCAGGGAATGCTTGGCATGTTAACCTATTAAACTCTTATATAATTAAGAAAAATGATAGCACCTTATTCTTCGGCAGGCACTGAAGCCTTGGATGAAGCGGAAGATCTCATATATTGAGGCGGGTTCACATCATCGATCAGCAGAATACCGTCGTATTGGTCACGGGCGATTAAGCTCTCTGGAATCATGCCCCAGCTATAGGCAAAACGCGGCTCGAACATCCAGGAATTACCTGTCCCACGCTTTTGGTACCGCAGATCCACGAAGGTATACGGCGAGCCTGCGGCCGACAGGATCGATTCGATGGATCCCGGCTTTGCCGGCAGAACGTCATGCACATTCCCCATGTTATCTGCGGTTTGTCCGCTGGCTGGATACAGGCCAAGCACGTAACTGTATTTTTTCATTTCATCCGAGAGTTTTTCTCCCATTAAAGTCACCGGATATGGCGAACCCATCACTTCCGTTTGGGCTTTGCGGATGTGGTCGTTATGTCCCCAAACGATGAATTTCTCCGTCGGGTATACTTCGGTTGCCAGCCACATGAGATTGTCATGCATCGCCTGATCCCGCCATTCCATCGATTCCAGGAACGGTTCATAATCCCCGCTTTCCATGCCGAGGGTTGACTTGATGGAGAGCTCCACATATTCCTGAGCTACCCGAATCCGGTCGTTCAAGCTTCTTTCAAGCAGCATGGACAGTTTGGGGTTATCTGGATATAGCCGCTTCAGATGAGACTCGTTTGCCTCCGTCTTTAAGGATTTTAGGGCATCTTTGTATACTTGAATCAGCTGATTTTTCTCTTTGCGGTATGCGGCAAGGTCCGTACCAAGAGAGTAGTCTGACAATTTCTTCTCAGCTTCCGTTAGACGCTTAGCCATGGCCTGATCCTGCAGCCATTGGCCATCCAACAGCGGATGCTGCAGCTGCATGTCAAAACCGGTCAGCACGAGCGGCTGCTTGCTCTTTTGTGCTGTTTGTATGTATTCGAACAACGGCAATATCTCCTTGGACCACCAGACGCCAAAGATGGAATCTTTCATCGTTTGTTCCGCGCTCTGCTGTCCGGCCCGGCCGTAGGCCAAGGAGCTATTACCAAGACCACTCTCAAAGGCCAGAACGTTGTACCCCATCTCCTGATGCAGGAATTGAATTAAACGGGTCTTAGCCAGATTGAACTCGCCAACCCCGTGGGAGCTTTCCCCCAGAAACACGAAACGTTTATCTTGCAGCAATGGTTTTAGCATAGCCAGATCCTTATATTGGTTTGGACCGCCCGCCGTCTCGGCGGGTTGAATCGTATCCAGTCGGTACGCGTGGTCTTTGGCCCAGTCCTCCCACTCGGCAATCTTTTCATCCGAAGTTCGGGCTGTTTTAACTTCTGTAACCTGGCCTTGGATGGAATCGGCGGTAGCAGCATATGCATCTCCGTGAGGGATTAGGGAAGTTCCTACGATAGAAGCGGTGAGCAGAAACACGGTGAATGCTTTTCTAGCGTTATGTAGTGGCACAGAGGATCACTCCTTATAAGATGTCGTATGATTTTTAAATTGTATGAACGGACGTGTAAAGATGCCCGCCACTAAGTGCTTTCTGCCTTGAATGTGGGAATCACCTCCTTAACATAGCCGAGATTACGGCTCGTTGGTTCAACGCCGCCATGAGCTGGCCGCTTAATCCTCTTCCCAGAACAGATCGTTCAAAGTACGCGATAATGCCTTGCATATGGCCACGCACAGGCTGAGGGACGGATTATATTTCCCCAGCTCGATCAGGCCGATGGTCTGCCTGGAGACACCGACGATCTGGGCCAGTTCTTCCTGCGATAAATCCTTCTCGACGCGGGCCATCTTCAATTTGATGTTTTTCATCCGTCAGTCCCCCTGATATCCCTTTCTATGAGTCGAATGGATCGTTCTGTGACATTTTCTGGCTTACCTTGTTGGCGCCGTAGTGGATCAACCAATTCCCTCCGACAAAGAGCGGGATGTAGATGATCAGTGAGACGAAGAAAACGCTGAAGAAATATTTGAGCTCGGTCGCACTGTTGTCATTGCCAAACAGGATCGCGCTGCGGATACCGAAAAAAAGAGCAAGTGCAACACCGATAATGAGCCCCCATATCGCCGTACGCATGCTGAACGAAATTTTGCTCCGCTGGTCATGGACCTCCACTTCATCCGAGTAAATCCCCAGCGCCACGCTGCGTATCCCAAAATATAAGCTTCCTCCCAGTATGATCAGCATTTCCAGCCAGACGGACTCCGTTCGCGGGAGTGCAAAAGATTTGATGATAACGGAAATGCTGCATATGATCATGATCAAGGTATACACCTCTTTATATAACTTGTTCTTTAGATTGACGATACGCTCATCTTCAGCCGTGCTCTTCTTAAACCAATTCAAGCTCATCATTCCTTCCTTTGGTTAGAGATAGGTTTTGAGATTTTCCGGATACATGCATTGTAATAGTATTTACGTCTTTTTGCAATATATATATGTCATTTTGAATTTAATATTTGTCTTTTTAAGTGAACAGGTGGATAGAGCTTCAAGCACTCATCATAGTCCATAGGGGGAGCTAATTCTTGATATTTTTTGCTGAACCGGATGCTTGCCCCGGAGGTTTACATTCTGTGCTCGCGTGTTAAAATTGGAATAGGGCATCTCTCTTGCCTGAATTGATGTCAGGAGCGTGTTTTTTCGTGATCCATTTCATTCGTTTACGTTAATGTGAGGTACAGATCAAAGTAGGCTCGGCCCATTTTTTTTTGACAACTGCGGCCGGAGTTTATTTTTCTGTGCCTTTTTCATTGCGATCAATCGAATGAAAGGGTGATTTTGCTGTGTCCAACAATGAAAAATTGATAAAAAAAGCACGAAAATTTTCGATACACGAGAAGATGTTTCAATGCCCGATTTGCGGCGGTGCCATGAAGGTAGAACGGATGGCCAGCCTGGAATGCGAGAACGGGCACTGCTATGATATATCCAGACAGGGATACGTAAACCTGTTGAAGCATTCGTCCAAAACCAAATACGATAAGGCCTTGTTTGAGGCTCGAAGAACGATCAGCGGCAGCGGCTTTTTCGGCCCCATGGTAGAAGCGGTAACGACTCGCCTGATCCAGGAACTGAAGTCCCAGGAATCCGTGAAGCCCGTAAGACTGCTTGATGCAGGCTGCGGGGAGGGCTCCCATCTATCCGCCATTTTACGTAAGCTTCGGGAGCAGCGAATGGTGCCGGACGTTCTCGGTGTGGGTATGGATATTGCCAAAGAGGGAGTTGTAACGGCTGCCAAGACATTTCCGGACCCTATGTGGTGCGTGGCCGACCTGTCTCAGAGCCCGTTTGCCGACCAACAGTTTGATTACATTTTGAATATTCTGTCCCCAGCTAATTATTCGGAGTTCAGGCGGCTGCTAATGAGTGACGGAATGTTGGTGAAGGTAATTCCGGGGAGCATGTATTTGCAGGAGCTTCGCGCTTTGCTTTATACAGGTACAGGTAAAGAGACGTATTCCAATGACGGCACGATGGAGCTGTTCATCCGTCACTTTGGACGGATCGAATTCGAAGAGCTTCGGTATCGCGTCATTCTGGATTCCGAGCAGATGAAGCAACTGATTCACATGACGCCGTTATCCTGGGGCATTTCAGATGAGCTTATTGAACGGATACCGGATGGAGAGATGGAGGTAACCGCCGACTTCACACTTCTGTATGGATGGATATGAGGTAAGTATGTTCCCGTCTTAGAGTTGCGTCATATTTTGCTAAAGTGATCCTGTTGGGAGATAATAGGAGTTATCTACTTCAATATGAAAATAAAAGGTGGTTAACGATCCATGACACTTCGATTGAATCCGTATCTCATTATGGATGGGAATGCTAAGGAAGCTATTCAGTTCTATGAAAAAGCGTTGGATGCCCAGGTCGTTATGGTTCAGACCTTCGGCGAAATGCCGGCGAACCCTGATTTTCCGCTGCCGGAGAGCGCGAGGGATCGCGTTTCCCACGCTTTGCTGAAGGTAGGAGAGACGGATCTGATGTTTTCGGATACATTTCCCGGTCAACCGGTTGAATCCAGCAATCAGGTTCAGATCTGCATCATGACCGATGCACCCGAACACGCGAAGCGGTTCTACGAAGCGCTGCTTGAAGGTGGTCAGGTGGTTATGCCGCTGCAAGAGACGTTCTGGAGCCCGGCCTACGGGATCGTTGCGGACAAATACGGCGTATACTGGAATATTTCAACCGAAGTTGAAGCGCAGAAGTAGATTCTACTCCTGCAGTTATAATAAAAGGGCCCTGACGATTTGCCGTCAGGGCCCTTATTCGGTTCAAAAGGCATAATCTACGACTCGAATTGTATAAGCGTATTTTTCGACCGGTCAAGCGTCTGAAAGCGCTTCGGGTCGAAGATGGGCTGTTATAACTAGCTAACTTGATACTTAGTGACTACAGGACTAAGGAAGTGTATATATCCCCCACTTTGAAAAATGGAATCGCGAAAAAAAGGCATGTTTTTCGCGAAGGTGCTAGGGAATGAAGTACGATGTACCATGAAATAATCGAGCTCGGAGCAAGCAGGTTATAGTCTAAAAGTTAGGGGTTCGGAATTCCTATTGGAAGACAACATGCCATTAGGTAAAATATCCCTTATTGACTATCTATAAAAGAGGGGCGAAATTCGATGAGATTGGTGCGAAAATCGGTATTGACCATCTGCAGCCTTTTGCTTGCAGTCTCGGTCCTATTTCCGCAAACAACGGTTCACGCAGCGGATCAGAAATGGATGAATCAAGTATGGAGCGAGTATAAATCCTATAACAAGAAGACGGTAGATGCGTATAACAATTACCAGAAACAAGTAGACAAGAAATATAAGGTGTTTTATGATGCAAGCCATGCGTCCCTGGATCAGCTGGAGAAAAAAGTGCTGGAGGATCAAAAGCAGTGGGACGAGAAGCTTCAAGCAGATCTGGATCAGCTGAAGCTGAAGTATGAAGGGAACCGTGATTTAAAGGATAAGCTGACACAATATGAACGGTTGATCAATCCAAGCTATTTAAACAGTCCGATGTGGAAGTATGCAAAAGCCGCAGACCGGGATTATTTGAACAGCACCCTCTGGAAGCTAAGCAAAGAAATGAACGAGGGTTATTTGAACAGCTTGATGTGGACATACAAGAAGACGATCACCCCGAGCTATTTGAACAGTTCCGCATGGAAATTCAGCAAAATGGTCAGTGAAAGCTATTTAAACAGCCCGATGTGGAAGCTTCGTAACGGATCGAGTACGTCGTATCTGAACAGTCCGATGTGGAAGTACAAACAGGGGAAAATCAGCAAGGCAACAGCTAAGAGCCAATACAGCAAGCTGTTTAAGGAACAGACAACCGCGATCTCCAAGGGCAATGCTGCAAGAAAATCCGAAATAACGAAAATGGCAAGCGTTACGCAGAAGAAGATAGGTGAGCTATACAAGGAAACGGTAATCACACTTGAGACACGCCGCGAGGAGGCATTGAAGAGCATCTCCGACCTCCGGACAGAAATCACCGGGGAAGGCTTGCAGTGGGAAGCGCTGCTCGTGGAGAAACCATAATATATCGTAATATTATCTCTTACAAGAGAGGAGCTGTCCTGCTGGTCTGAACATGACCAGAGGACAGCTTTTGTTTTTGTAAAAATGAAAACAAGAAAATGCAGGATATTCTTTGACTTTGACTGCTTTTTCAAATAATATTATGTCTGTAACCTAACAAAAACTAACATAAATAACACGGGAAATGTACGACAAATTCGCACTTAAGTAGGTAGATAACGATGAAAACGAAAGTGACGATTCAGGAAATTGCCGATTTCACGGGCGTATCTAAATTCGCGGTATCCCGTGCTTTGTCGGGAAAGTCGGGCGTCAGCCCGCAGACCAGGGACATGATTCTGAAGGCAGCGGGGCAACTGGGGTACTTTAAGGATCAGCCGAACCAAGCCGCGGGGAAAAACCAGCAGCTTCAAGATCCGGAGAACAGGAAATGGGCGGGGGCGGTGCTTGTTCTATTCCCGAATGTCCGTTATCAAAATCGGGAATCCCTCTATTGGGGACCGGTGTTTGACGGCATATCTACTCGTCTGAATCAGAAGGGGCTGGACATTCTCACGCTGACGGAGCCATCGAATGACCATATGTTCACTCTGCTAAATCCCCAGGGCATTCTCGGGATTGTGACGGTGGGCTCGGTATCCACCCAAAATTTAATGGATATCAAGAAGCTGAACATTCCCGTGGTCATGGTGGACCACATGGACCCGGCTTTTCAATCGGACACGGTATTCACCGACAATATGCACAGCATGAAACAAATCATGACCAAGCTGATCAGCAGAGGGTATAAAAAGTATCAGTTCATCGGCAATATCGAAGATGCCCAGAGCTTTTACGAGCGCTGGATCGGCTTCTCGTCCGCGCTGGCCGATTACAAAATCGAACATCGTCAGCTGCCATCCCTGATCAGCCCGGAGATTGAGAATATACACGCAGCGTTAGAAAAGGTCCTTGCCGGAAGCGAACTTCCGGAAGTGTTTGTTTGCGCCAACGATATCACCGCCATGTTCGCAATGGAGGCGCTCAGGAAACAGGGCATCGACGTACCGGGCCGCGTACAGGTGACTGGATTTGATAATATGTACGATAACCTGCCGATTATGGCAACCGTCAACATCGATAAGGAACTGCTTGGGATGCGTGCCGTCGATCAATTGCTGTGGCGGATATTGAACCCGGATTCCAATTACGAGCGGCTTTTAATTCAAGCGGACGTCATTGTTAGGGATTTGAATAACGCAACACGCGATACGGATGAAATGTAAGCTGCATTGTCATATTCTCACGTTAGCCCCGATGTCTCCATGACATTGGGGTTTTTTTATATATTCATAACAGAAAAATAACGAATATTATGATCGTATAATGGTCCACTTCGCTGGATTCATTGAAATATATCGTTGATATATAAGGGAATGTATCGAAAAAAGCCGAGTTGTGCAGAAATAATTTGTAATCGCTGTCACTAAAATATTTATGTTATTTTTAATAATTAATTAGGTTTATTGTTATTATTATCATAAAATATATTGACGAGATTACAATCGAAGTGATATATTTTTTGGCAAACAGGGATAACGGATTGGGGGCGAGGATAGCAGCAGGGAAAACTGTGAATCAATCCATTCAATATCATCTTGGGGGTACATGCAGCTTTTAAACAGGGCGTTTAACAAATAGGGGAGGTTTTTAGCGTGAGAAAAATGAAAGGGCTTTCTTTATTGCTTGTCTGTTTATTATTTTTGATTACGGCCTGCAGTGGGGGAGGCGCTAAACAAGCGGAGACACCGCCTGCGACTCCGGCTCCTAGCACGGACAAGGCAGCAGAGACTCCAAAAGAAGAACCCGCTGAACCTGAAGCAGAACCTGTAGATCTAGGCGGCCGCGTGATTAAGGTTGCTTCTTGGTGGGACCTGAAGCCGGCAGGCACAACAGCCGGAGAGAAAGCCCGCTTGGAGAAGATTGCCGAAATCGAGAAGAAATACAATTGCAAAATCGAGTTTGTTAACGTTCCCTTTGAGGAGTACATGAATAAATTTACGACAAGCGTGCTGGCAGGCGAGCCGTTTGCCGATATCGTGCAGCTGGAGTACAAATCGGCACTGCCGGCTATTATGAAAGGGCAGATCCTGCCGATCAGCGAGTTTACGACGGATCAGAACAATATCAATAACGAAGCCGATCTGCAGGCGAAATATCCTGCCATTGGCGGAGGAGAATACGGCTTCGATAATCCGACCTCCATCGGACTTGGACTTCATTACAATCGCGATTTGTTTAAGAAGAACGGCCTCCCGGATCTTCAGGAGCTGTATGCCAAGGGAGAATGGAACTGGGATAAACTCATGGAGATTGCCAAGCAGGCAACCAAGGATACGAATAACGACGGGAAAACCGACGTATGGGGCTTCTCCGGTTGGGCAATTGATGCCGTTAAACATTTCACCGCCGCTAACGGGGGCAAAATCGTTGATGATTCCAATGGCAAAGAAGGTTTGTCCGATCCGAAAACATTGGAAGCTGCCGAATTTGTGAACCGCCTCTACAACGTGGAGAAAGTGGTTAAAGTCAAGAGCGGCAACAAAACGAACTGGGAAGAAACAAACACCTTTAAAGACGGTGATGTAGCCATGTTTACGGCAGCGGAATGGATGCTCGGCGACATTACGTTCGAGGTCGGGGTGGTTCCGATTCCTAGCGGTCCGCAAGGCTCGCCGGAAACAACGTATGCCAATACCGCCGCATCCGCGAAGTTCATTCCAAAGGGCGTGAAAGATCCGGCCATCGTCTATCAAATTTATGAAGAGACGTTCGATATACCGCCAACAGAGGAATATCCGGGCCAGGATTACCTGGAGAGCATCTATACCAATCAGGAAGACATCGACATGATTCGCGAGCATATTGCCGGAACCGGTGTCATCACGGTCGACGAAGCTTACACGGATTACCCTACTGGGGCTTTCATTGAGGATATTATCGTGAACAATCAATCGGTAACCGCTACGGCCGAGAAATATAAACAACAGGCGCAGGCTGCTGTCGATAAAATGGGCAAATAAGATGGACGGGGGCGTTAAAGCTTAAAGCCGCGCCCCCTTCTCCTGAACAGGGGGATGAACATTGACACTTCATGTGCAGCTAAAAAAATGGATGAATCGACTATTGATTCTTTTGGCGGTCATGGCCGCTTTGATTCTGTTTTTTTATAGAGGGGGAAGTGAACCCGGATCCGGCATCAAGGCGGAAGACAGCCGGACAGAGATTTCATTGGAACGTCCCGCATCGCTGGTCAAACTCAGCACGCAGCAGGGAAAAAGCATTTCGTATACCCAGTATTTGTCGGATCATGACGGAAAGAGTCGACCTGATCGTGTAATCACGATTCCTGCGGCGGAATACAGTCGTGCCGACGGCGGGGAATTCCGCAGACTGGAAGCCTATGAGGGTCATCCTGGAACCTCGCTTTTTACGGGGGAGAAGGGGGAGGTGGAATGGAAGGTTCATGTAGAGGAAGAGGGAATGTACAATCTGTCTCTGCTCTATTATCCAGTGGAAGGAAAGAGCTCCTCTATTGAGCGCTCCATCCGCATCGACGGGAAGCTTCCCTTCCAAGAGGCTGGCTATTTGCAATTCGACCGGATCTGGGATAACGCCAAAGACGGCATCGATCAGGATAACCAGGGCAATGACCTGAGACCGAAGCAAATCGAACGTCCGGTCTGGGTCGAGGCAGTGCTGAAGGATGCGGACGGATATATCACGGAGCCGTTTCTTTTTTACTTTGAAAAAGGAGAGCATACCGTGTCTCTTACAGCAGCAAGGGAGCCGATGGTGATCGGGGAGCTGAAGCTTTTCAAGCAGGAGCGCCCGCTGACGTACGCCGAGCTGCATCAACAGTATGAGGCTGAAGGTGCTCGAATAACCGAAGGAACTTTACTTACGATTCAGGGTGAAGACGCAGTCGCCAAATCATCACCGACCTTGTATCCGCTAAGCGAGCGTTCGAGTCCGAGCGTCAGTCCCTACAGCGCCTCAAAGATCCGAATCAATACCATTGGCGGTTTGAACTGGCGGCTGCCCGGGCAGTGGATCGAATGGGAGCTGGATGTACCCGAGAGCGGGCTCTACAAGATTGCATTTAAATCGCAGCAAAATTTTGTGCGGGGCATGTACACGACGAGAAGGCTGACGATTGACGGGAAGGTTCCGTTTGAAGAAATGAACCACGTTCCGTTCCAATTTAAGAACGGATATCGCATGGACGTGCTTGGAGGCGATGAACCCTATCTGTTCCGGTTGGAGCAAGGTAAGCATGTGTTACGCCTCGAGGCGAGTCTTGGTGAATTCGCTCCGCTCATTCAAGAGGTGGAGGACAGTCTGCTGAACCTGAATGCCATGTACCGCAAAATTTTGATGATCACTGGCACGAGTCCGGATGAATTCCGCGATTACCGCGTGGAGCAGCGGATACCGGAGCTGCTGGAAATCTTCCGATTCGAAAGCAACAGACTGAAAGTCATCGCGGCCAGATTGGTTGAACTGTCGGGACAATCCGGCGATCAGGAGGCGCTGCTAAAGACCATGGCGCTTCAGCTGGATGAGATGATCGCGAAGCCGGATACGATTCCGCGCAGGCTGGAGGCTTACAAGACGAATACCGGCGGACTTGGAACATGGCTGCAGCAGGCTAGGGAGCAGCCGCTCGAGATCGATGCCCTCTATGTTGCCTCGGCCGATGTCAAGCTGCCCAAGAGCGGGATGGGTGCCGGTGATAAGGTGAAGCATGAGGTGTCGACGTTCATCAGCTCCTTCTTCATCGATTACAACAATATCGGTAATGTCGCGGATGCGAAGAATCAACGTTCGATCACGGTATGGATCGGCAGCGGTCGCGATCAGGCCAATACCATCAAGGCGATGATTGACGAGACCTTTACGCCGGAGACCGGCATTAACGTCAATCTGAAGCTGGTCAACATGGGGACGCTGCTCCCCGCAACTTTGTCGGGACAGGGACCTGAGGTCGCGATGCAGATCGGTAATGATCTGCCGGTGAACTTTGCCATGCGGAACGCGGCAGCAGACCTGACGCATTTCCATGATTTCGATTCGGTAGCGGACCGATTCAGGGACAGCGCCTTGGTGCCTTACCGATACCTGGACGGCGTGTATGCGCTGCCCGAGACGCAAACCTTCAATATGATGTTCTACCGGAAGGATGTGCTGGAGGAGCTTGGACTTGAAGTTCCGAAGACCTGGGACGATGTAGCCAGCCTGCTTGCCGTATTGAACAAAAATCATATGCAATTCGGTCTTCCCGTTGTGGCGCAGGCACCGGATCAGTGGACTACACTGCCGCCGAATTCCTTGTATGCAGCGCTCCTGATGCAATCCGGCGGGCAATTCTACCGCAACAACAACCAGGAATCGGATCTGGATTCCAAGATAGGGCTGGAAGCCTTTAAACAATGGACGGAATACTACACGGATTACAAGCTCGAGCGGGAGTATGATTTTGCGAACCGGTTCCGTACAGGACAAATGCCGATCGGCATTTCCGACTACACCACCTATAACCAGCTGTCGGTGTTCGCGCCGGAAATTCGTGGCGTATGGGGCTTTGCGCCCGTTCCGGGAACCGTTCAGGCGGACGGCACGATTGATCGCACCGTTCCAAGCGGTGGCAGTGCCGTGCTGATGCTGGATGATGCCAAGGATAAGGACGCGGCCTGGGAGTTCCTGAAATGGTGGACCAGCGATGCAACGCAGACCAGCTTCGGCCGCGAGATGGAAGGCCTGATGGGCGCAGCGGCACGCTATCCGACCGCGAATATTAAGGCGCTTGACAGTCTGCCGTGGCCCGTTGCCGATTATGAGAATTTGAAATCGCAATTTGAATGGGTGCAGGGAATTCCGGAGGTGCCAGGCGGCTATTCGACGGGCAGGCATCTGTTTAATGCCTTCTACCGAGCGGTGATCAGCGGCATCGAGCCGCGGGAGGCCTTGATGGATTCCGTGCAGTATATTCACGACGAAATCCGGACCAAGCAAGAAGAATTCGGCGAGCCGCAGGGATAGGGGGAATCCAAATTGCATAATGTCAGCCTTCAGGATCCTGAGGTTACGATCTCTGCCGCTGTTCACCCGGTGAAGCCGCAATCATGGTGGAAGCGGAAGCTGGCGGAGATCAAGGCCAACAAGCATTCCTATATATTGCTTGCGCCTTATATGATCCTGTTCACGCTGTTTACCGTTTTTCCGGTCGTTATTTCCATGATTCTCAGCTTTACGTACTTCAACATGCTGGAATTTCCGCGGTTTGTCGGTTGGGATAATTACACGCGTTTGTTCCTGGAAGACGATATCTTTCTGGTTGCGCTGAAGAATACCCTTCTCTTCGCCGCCATCACAGGACCCATCAGCTATTTGGCCTGTTTCCTATTTGCGTGGGTCATCAATGAGCTGGGTCCGCGGCTGCGGGCGTTCATGACTCTGATCTTCTATGCGCCTTCGATCTCCGGGAACATTTACTTCATCTGGCTGATGATCTTTTCGGGCGACCGCTACGGCATAGCGAACGGCATGCTGATTAAGCTGGGCATCATCCTGGAGCCAATCCAATGGCTGAAGACCGAAGCGTTGATTATGCCGATCATCATTTTGGTCCAGCTGTGGCTCAGCCTCGGAACCGGCTTCCTGGCTTTCATCGCCGGACTTCAAACCGTTGATAAAACGCTCTACGAAGCCGGTGCCGTGGACGGGGTCCGCAACCGTTGGCAGGAGCTGTGGTACATTACGCTGCCTTCGATGCGGCCGCAGCTCATGTTCGGCGCGGTCATTCAGCTTACGACATCGTTTGCCGTGGCCGACGTATCAATTGCGCTTGCCGGTTTCCCGAGTGTGAATTATGCGGCGGAAACGATCGTAACGCATCTCATCGATTTTGGCACGACTCGTTTCGAGATGGGTTTTGCTTCGGCGATTGCGACCGTGCTGTTCATTCTGATGGTGGGAACTAACCTGATCGTCCAAAAATTGCTGCGCAAGGTAGGTGAGTAGACGCATGAGGGTTACATACGAACTTCCAAAAAAACGGGGCAGCCGCCTGCTGAACGTAAGTCTTAAAGGGCGCAGCAAACGGGTAAACCGCTCCTTCATGGGCACCTTCTCCCTGTTTGCGCTGCTGGCGGTGTTCGGCGCTTTCATGGCGCTGCCCTTGGTGTATGCCATCAACAATGCCTTCAAGCCGCTGGACGAGATTTTCTTGTTCCCGCCCACGTTGTTTGTCCGCAATCCCACGTGGAATAATTTTTTCGATTTGATCAACCTGCTCGGTCAGTCCTGGGTGCCGTTCTCGCGGTATATCTTCAATACGGTATTCATTACCGGCGTTGGCATTGTCGGGCACGTAATCTTTGCCTCCGCTGCGGCATATCCGCTGGCCAAGCACAAGTTTCCGGGCAAGGTTTTTCTGTTCCAAATCGTGGTGTTGTCTCTGATGTTCACGCCGGTCGTGACGGCGACGCCGAACTATATGATCCTGTCGTGGCTGGGACTGATCGACACCTACTGGGCGGTAATTATACCGGCATTCGGTTATTCGCTCGGCCTATACCTGATGAAACAGTTCATGGAGCAGATACCGGATGCCCTGCTTGAAGCGGCCAAGATCGACGGAGCCAGCGAATACCGGATCTTCTGGTCCATCGTGATGCCTAACGTGAAGCCGGCGTGGCTTACCTTGATTATTTTGCTGTTCCAGATCCTATGGGGGACCGATGGCAACGGCTTTATTTACAGCGAGCAGCTCAAGACCCTGCACTATGCGTCCAATCAGATCATTCTGGGCGGTATATCCCGGGCCGGCGCAGGCGCGGCCGTGGCAGTCATCCTGATGAGTGTGCCGATTGTGCTCTTTCTGTTCTCGCAGAGCCGGATTATCGAGACGATGGCCACATCCGGGATGAAGGATTAGGGGGGATCACATGTCAGCGAAAAAATGGTTGCTATCGCTCGCGGCGGCCTCCCTGCTGCTAACCGGCTTGATGCCGGGGAGTGCATCCGCCAGTGCTCCGTATGAGAGCTATATCTACAATTATTGGGAGGAAACGGTTGCCGTGCCTGCAGCCTATCTGCCGGTACGCTCCGTGACGGGGAAAGATCTGGGTATCGGGGAGTTTTTGGAGCCCAGCGATATGCATGTGTCAGAGGCGGGGAACATCTACGTGCTGGACAGCGGCAATAAACGGATTGTATGCCTCGATGAAGCGTGGAATGTCGTTCGCGTCATTGATGCCTTTATGAATGAAGGGAAAGAGGACGGCTTTGCCAATCCTTCCGGCATCTTCATTGACGGGGACGAGAACATCTATGTTGCTGATACCGACCATCAGCGGGTTGTCGTATTAACGGCGGAAGGCGCGCTTGTCCGGATCATTGAGCAGCCGGAATCGGATGTGCTGCCTCAAGGCTTTCAATTCATCCCGCTGAAAGTAACGGTGGATGAAGCCAAGCGGGTATTCGTTGTCGCACGGGGTGTTTATGAAGGCATTATGCAGTTTGAGGAGAACGGTACCTTTCTCGGTTACGTCGGAACGATTAAGGTAAAACGCGATTATGGCGATTATTTCTGGCGACTGGTATCAACGAGTGCCCAAAAAGCCCAGATGAGACTGTTCATCCCGACCGAATTCTCCAATCTGGATATCGACGCCAAAGGATTCGTTTACGCCACAAATATTGATGTCGGGTCCAAGGAGCCGATTAAACGCCTTAATCCGTCAGGTGAGGATGTGCTGAAACGCTTTGGCTACTTTCCGGTTGCCGGGGATATTTATTATCGGAGAACGGTAGGTCCCTCCAAGTTCGTTGATATTAAAGTGCTTGGCGACGGGATTTACAGCGCGCTCGACTCTACTCAGGGACGCGTATTCACCTATGATGAGTCCGGAAACCTGCTGTATGTCTACGGCGGCATCGGGAATCAGCTGGGCGTGTTTAAGACGCCGGCGGCGATTGAACAGCTTGGAGACCGTCAGCTTGTGCTGGACCGGGGAAATGCAAGCATTGTCGTGTTCGAGCCAACCGAGTTCGGGAAACAGGTTAACCTTGCCGTACGCCACCATTATCGCGGGGAAGACGCGGAGGCGGAAAGGTACTGGGAACGCGTGCTTCAGCTCAATGCCAACTATGACATCGCTTATATCGGTATAGGGAAAGCGAAGCTCATGAAGGGGGAGAACAAGGAAGCCCTTCGATATTTTGAGTTAGGCATGGACCGCAAAAATTATTCCGTTGCTTATAAACGCTACCGCAGAGAGGTCATGAAGGAGCATTTCGGCACCATTTTATCGGTTGGGACCAGCGTTGTGCTGCTCTATACGGTCTATAGAACGGTGAGATACCGAAAGCAGAGGAGGGAAGGGAAGCATGAAACAGGATTATCTTAAATTCCCCCTTCATTTGATTGTTCACCCCTTCGACGGATATTGGGATCTAAAGTACGAGAATAGAGGTCGTCTCGGGGTTGCTTATGTCGTATTGGTGCTTGTGGTCATGGCCATGATTTTGCAGCGGCAATACGCGGGATTTCTGGTCAATTACAATGATCCGCGGACGCTGAGCAGCATCGACGAACTGATCTTTATCGTGCTCCCGTTCTTTCTGTGGTGCGTCTCCAACTGGTCGGTCACCACGCTCATGGGCGGGGAAGGGAAGTTTAAAGAAATCGTGATGGCCAGTGCGTATGCCCTGATTCCGATGGTGCTGATTTATCCGCCCATGACGCTGGCGAGCCGGTTTATGGTGCAGGAAGAGACCGTGTTCTACTATCTGCTTACGACGGTTGCGGCGATTTGGTTTATCGGGCTGCTCTTTGTCGGCACGATGACGGTTCATCAGTACTCGGCCGGCAAAACGGTCGTCACGATGTTTCTGACCCTGATCGTAATGGGCATCATCGTATTTCTGGGCACGCTCGTGCTGAGCATGATGCAGCAGATTTACACGTTCGTTGTCAACGTTTACCGAGAGATCCTATTCAGGCAATAGAGGAGGCCGCATCCGTGGAAAAAAGAAAATGGCTGTACACGGTGCTTGCATGTACCGTTATAACGTGCATGGCTGCGGGCTTTCTGATCTACGTGAATCGGGGAGCACCGGCAGTTGACGTGGCGGCTTACCGAATCGCGGCAGCTGAGTCGACGCCGGGCGGTGAGCTGACCCTTCTGAACGATTCGACAGACGGCGTAGCCGGTATGGATCTGGTAGCGGAGACGGCGGCGCTTGCTCTGTATTATCATCCGGAAACGACCGAGGTGGCGGTACGGGATAAACGGAGCGATACGATATGGTACAGCAATCCGTCAGACCGCATGGAGGATGGAATTGCCTCGCCGTTTGAGAAGGAAGTGCTGTCTTCGCAATTGACGCTGACGTTCCGGGATGCGATCGGCACGCTTGAGACCTATCCGAACTATACGTGGAGTGTGATGAACGGGAACTACACGGTGGAAAGCTTGGACAACGGAATTCGCGTCACGTATACGCTTGGAGATGTGTCGCTCGGAATCGACGCCTTGCCGAAATACATCTCACAGGACCGATTGCAGGAGAAGGTGATCAGCAAGCTGGATGAGTCGCTGGCGAGATATGTGCAGGCCCGGTATTACCCCATGAAGGATAATCCGGCGATGCTGGAGCGATTGGATGACCAGATCAAGAAAGAGCTGGTGCTGAAAAAAATGCTGGGGGCGTTCGAGCAGGCCGGCTACACCGCGGAGGATCTTGCCTTTGATAACGAAGCGGGCGGAGGAGCCGCCGCAAGTGCCTCTTCGAAACCGCAGTTCAAGATTCCGCTCGAATACCGGCTGGAGGAGGATTCGCTGGTCGTTTCAATTCCGCTTGACCAGGTAACGGAAAGCGAGAGCCACCGTCTGCGCAGCGTGGAGCTGCTTCGTTATTTCGGCGCGGCCGGCTCGCAGGAACAGGGATATATGCTGGTCCCGGACGGCAGCGGCAGTCTCATTAAGCTGAATAACGGCAAAGTGAAGGAAGAGCAGTACGTGCAGCGGATATACGGCACCGATCCGAATAATAACAGCGGCAGCCGCGGGCAGGTGGCGGAGCAGGCGCGGATGCCCGTGTTCGGTATGAAGAGCGGTGATCGCGGCTGGTTTGCCGTGATTGAAGAAGGCGACGCCATCGCGAGCGTGTCCGCTGACATCGCAGGGAAGCAGAACTCGTACAATCATGCATTCAGCAGCTTTGCCGTGCGCGGCGAGGATATGCTGGAGCTTTACACCGGCAGTACGGTGCAGGAGATTCAGCTGCTGAATGACAAGCTCTACAGCGGCAATCTGGCGGTTAGATACAGCTTCCTGTCGGGTGATGAGGCCAGCTACTCGGGCATGGCGCGCTTGTATCAGCAAACGCTCGTGGAGGATAACCAGCTGACTCCACTGGAAGAAGACGAGGGGATCCCGTTCTATCTGGATATGCTGGGCAGCGTGGATAAACGGAGATCTTTTCTGGGCGTACCTTATGATGCCGTCGTCTCGATGACCACCTTCGAGCAGGCAGGGGAGATCGCCGCTCTTCTGAATGGCGAGGGCATCGCCAATCTCCGAATGCGTTACCTCGGCTGGTTCGGCAAAGGCGTCCATCACAAAACCCCGGTGAAGGTAAAGGCTGATCGCGTGGTAGGAAGCACAGCGGAGCTGAAGGCCCTATCCCAGCAATTGAAGGATGCCGGCGGCGGATTGTATCCGGATGTTGCCTTTCAGCACGTCTACCATGACGATGGGGCGTTCACGCCGTCATCCGATGCATCCCGTTTCGTGACCAGGGAAACGGCAGCGCTGCATCCGTATGACCGGAACATGAACCGGATGGATTCTTATTACGGTACGTACAATCTCATGTCGCCGGCGAAGCTTCCCTATTACGTGGACCGATTCGCGGGGCAATATGAACGTTTTGGCATCGGGGCTGTGTCATTGCGGGACCTGGGCGATGTTCTGAGCTCGGATTACCGGGTGCAGCGGGTGGTGTTCCGTGAAACCGCGAAGCTTATCGTGACCGATCAGCTGCAGATGCTGCATGAGGTCTATCCGGATACGATGATTTCCGGCGCCAATGCATACAGCTGGGCTTATGCCAGCCACGTGATCGATGCACCGACGTCGAGCAGCGGATTCGGGCTGACGGATGAGGAAGTCCCCTTTTATCAAATGGTCATTCACGGATACCTGGATTATGCGGGGGCAGCAGTCAATAACCTGAATGAGCAAAATTTACGCAAGCAGCTTCTGCAGTCACTGGAATCCGGATCAGCTCCGCACTTCCTGTGGTCATATGAACAAAGCTCGAAGCTGAAGTACACGCGTTTTGATGACATGTACTCCACCCATTACAAGGATTGGTTCGAAGAAGCGGTTTCCTTGTACAAGGAGCTGAATGAGGTGCTGGCGCCGCTCCGGACGCAGCGGATGGTGGAGCATAAGCGGCATGAAAGCGGCGTGGTCGAAGTGAGGTACGAGAACGGCACGTCGATTCTGATCAATTATACCGATCAAGCCGTCGATGTTAACGGGGTCCTTGTGGAGCCGCAAAATTATGCTGTAGGGGGTGGCCGGGCATGAAAATGAGATTGTCCCTGACTCAGAAAAGATCCATGCTCGGTCTCCTTTTCATCGCACCATGGCTGATCGGTTTCATCTTTTTGTTTGCCGGACCTTTGCTCCAGTCCATCCTGTTCAGCTTCAGTAAATTGAACATTTCCCCCACAGGCTATGAACTGGAGTCGGTTGGATGGAGCAATTTCAACACGGCGCTGTTCGTGGACGCGAATTTCAACCGGATCTTGACGGAATCGATACTGGGCATGGTGGTGGACGTTCCGCTGATCTTGTTCTTCAGTTTGTTCTCCGCCATTCTGCTGAATCAGAAATTCAGGGGGAGAGCCCTAGCAAGGGCGATATTCTTCCTGCCGGTCATCCTGGCGTCAGGCGCAATTTCCGCAGCGGAAACTTCCGGTCTGATTAATCTGGTCGGAAATGCTACGGTGGCGGAGGAGCTCGGGCAAGCTTCCGGGCAATTCAATGTGCTGTCGATGGTGCGCATTTTATCCGAGGCCGGATTTCCCCTTACCGTAACCGAGTATATTATCGGGGCGGTCATGAGGATCTACGATATTATCAGCAGCTCGGGTGTTCAGATTCTGATCTTTCTTGCCGCCTTGCAGGCCGTCCCGGGTTCAATGTACGAGGTCGCGAAGATCGAAGGGGCTACCGCTTATGAATCGTTCTGGAAAATTACCTTTCCGATGGTCAGTCCGCTCATCCTGACAAACATGATTTATACCATCATCGATTCGTTCGCGGACAGCACCGTGACCCGGACGATATACGAGACGGCTTTCAAAACGCAGAATTTCGGGCTCAGTGCCGCGATGGCTTGGCTGTATACCATCGTTATCAGCTTGCTGCTGATTATTATGGGGATCATCGTCTCAAGGAAAACCTTTTATCAAAACTAATGGCTAAGAGATTCCTGACGGTACAGGAAAAAAGGAGGTCCGTATGGCATCGATTCGGGATCGCTCGGACGAAACGGCTCAGGAACGAATGAACCGGTTCAAGAACAAGGCGCTGCCTATTCTGTGGGCGGTGTTCCGCTACCTGCTGATCATCGGCATTACATTCATCATCATCTATCCGATCATCTCCAAGTTCTCTGTGGCCTTTAAAGACAAACAGGATATTTATAATCCAACGATTTATATGATTCCGGTGCATTTCACATTGGATAACTTCAAGCTCGTGCTCGACCTGCTGGATTATTGGCCGCTGCTGCTGAACACGATGATTTACGTATTCATCACGATGCTGCTGACCACGATGTCGACCGCGCTTGCCGGATATGGCTTTGCCCGGTTCACCTTTCCAGGAAGCAACCTGCTGTTCGGCCTGGTCGTGCTGACGATCCTGATTCCGATGAGCACGCTGATGGTACCGATGTATTTGCATTTTCGCAGCTTTGATATTCTGGGGCTGGTTCATTTGTTTACCGGAAAAGAAGGTGTTAACCTGCTGAACAGCTACTGGCCCTCGATTATTACTTCGGCTACGGCCACCGGGCTTAAAGCCGGACTGTTCATTTATATCTTCCGTCAATTTTTCCGGGGGCTCCCGAAGGAGATTGAGGAAGCTGCGCTGATTGACGGTGCAGGCGGGATTAAGACATTTTTTGCGATCATGCTTCCCAATGCGATTCCGCCGCTTATTACGGTGACCCTGTTCTCGTTCGTCTGGCAGTATAATGACACCTTCTATACTTCGCTCTTTATGAGCGAGCAGTCGCTGATGCCGCTGAAGATCGCTTCCCTGCCCGCGGACGCGAACCAGTTTCTCCCGGCGCTGATGGGACTTGGTTCATCGGCCAAAGCCGATCCGAACTACGTGGCACTCGTGGTAGATACGGGGATATTGCTGGCCATTCTACCTCTTATTGGACTGTATTTGTTCGTGCAGCGCCACTTTGTGGAGAGCGTGGAGCGTACCGGAGTTGTCGGGTAAAAGCTGCTGCAGGACAGGTGCATCGCCGAAGGATCGATATCATCTCGCAGGATAGAATGCCGTGTCGGAGGATAAGTCTTGTGCTTTGTTGCGGGCGGCAACCTTCACCTAATAAGAACTTACAGGACAGGAGTGAATCGCATGACAAAAGCAAGCAGCACCCGCTTTGAGGTCCAGCCGGACCTGATCAACCCGGCCGCTTCCGATCAAGCCAAACGGCTAATGGAGTATTTGTGCAGCATCTATGGCAAACGGATGCTGACAGGGCAGCAGATTGGCGTTGTATCCACGCCGGAGTTCGACATGATCCACGAGGTCACGGGGAAATACCCTGCCGTCGGCGGATTCGATTTCATGAATTACTCGCCTTCACGGGTGGAGCGCGGAGCCGAGTGTCAGGACACGGATCTGGCGATGAAGTGGTGGAATCGCGGCGGGATCGTGACCTTCTGCTGGCACTGGAACGCCCCGAAGGATTTGGTGGATTTGCCGCCGGATCGGACCTGGGGCAGAGGCTTTTACACCAATGCGACAACCTTTGATATCGCACAGGCGATGGCGGAGCCTTCATCTGAAGAGTACGGCCTTATCATCCGGGATATCGATGCTATCGCTGCCGAGCTCAAGCGTCTGCAGGATGCCGGCATTCCGGTGCTGTGGAGACCACTGCACGAGGCTTCGGGAGGCTGGTTCTGGTGGGGGGCCAAAGGCCCCGAGCCTTGCATCGCGCTCTGGAAGCTGATGTACGAACGCATGACGCATCACCACGAATTGAACAACCTCATCTGGGTATGGAACGGGCAGCACAAAGATTGGTATCCGGGCGATTCCTACGTCGATATCATCGGAGAGGACATTTACCCGCCTGCCCGGGATTACGGTTCGCAATCTGAGCGGTTCCGCACGGCTTTATCGTATACGGATACGGCAAAAATCATTGCGCTGACCGAGAACGGCGTCATTCCCGACCCCGATCTCATGCTGGAGGACGGATGCCCGTGGGCATGGAATTGCACGTGGTATGGAAACTTCGTGTTCACAGAAGAAGGAAATAAACGGAGGTATTCAGAAGAGTATACGGACGAGCAGCAGCTGATCCGAACCTATCATCATCCGTTTACGGTCACGCTGGATGAGCTTCCGGATCTGAAAGGCTGAGCGGCCTTGCATCTGACAGGGATGCAGGCATAAGACGCAAGTAACGACTGTAGAGCTAGAGTGGAGAACAAGCTGATGCGCGGAGAAGCCATATCTGTATGGAATATGACCCGATCCGCATCAAATAAATATATAGAGATGGAGAGACTACATCATGAATCATAACGTTATGACCTTAAACCAATGGAAATTCAAAGCGTGCGACGAATCCGAGTGGCTTCCGGCACAGGTGCCGGGCTGCGTACACACGGACCTGCTGAAAAATGGCAAAATCCCGGATCCCTTCTACGGAACGAATGAGCATGACCTACAGTGGATCGACAAGAAGGATTGGGAGTATGAGACGACATTTGACCTGGATCCGAATTTGAGCGCCCAATCCCGCATTGAACTCGTGTTTGACGGCCTGGATACCTACGCGGACGTATTCATCAACGGGACGAATGTGCTTTCCGCGGATAATATGTTCCGTTCATGGCGGATCGATGTGAAATCGCAGCTAAAGACTTCCGGCAACGTGATTAACATTCGCTTCCGTTCCCCTATCCAGGAGGATCTGCCGAAGCTTGCAAAGCTCGGATATCCGCTGCCGGCTACGAATGACCAGTCTGAGCTTGGAGGCCTGGGCGATCAGAAACTGAGCATATTTTCCCGTAAAGCGCCTTATCATTATGGCTGGGATTGGGGACCGCGGTTTGTGACCAGCGGAATCTGGCGGGAAGCCCGGATTGAGGCTTGGTCCGAGGTGCGAATCGATGACTTGTTCATCCGTCAGGATGAGATTACGGCTGACATGGCTAGAGTTACCGCGGTAGCTGCAATCGAAGCGGGGCAACCATGGCAAGGGGTGCTGCGCGTAACCGCAGGCAGTCAGGTATGGGAACAGCAGGTACAGCTTGAAGAAGGCCGTCACTCGGTTGAATTAAATCTTGCGATTGCGGAGCCGAAGCTGTGGTGGTGCCGCGGCCTGGGCGAGGCTCATCTGTATTCGTTCCATGCCGAGCTGGTGGAAGCGGAACGGATCGTTGCAGGAAAAGAGGTTAGAACCGGCCTTCGCACCGTCAAGCTGGTACGGGAACGGGATAGCCGCGGCACTTCTTTTTACATCGAGCTTAACGGCACGCCTGTGTTTGCCAAGGGGGCAAACCATATCCCGAATGACAGCTTCATAACGGAAGTGACGGCAGAGCGCTACCGTCATGAAATCGCATCCGCAGCGGAGTCCAACATGAACATGCTGCGCGTATGGGGCGGCGGTATTTATGAAGAGGACGTATTCTACGATCTGTGTGATGAATATGGAATCATGGTATGGCAGGACTTCATGTTCGCTTGCAGCATGTATCCAGGCGATGAGGCGTTTCTGGAGAACGTGCGGCTGGAAGCGGAGGAGAACCTGGTCCGTCTGCGGAATCATCCGAGCATCGTGCTCTGGTGCGGCAACAACGAGATTGATTCTGCATGGGCGCATTATGAAGAGAAGGGCGGCTGGGGCTGGAAGCAGGACTATACCGAGGAACTCCGCGAGAAGATCTGGAGCGACTACGAAAAGGTATTCCACGAAATTCTGCCTGAGGCTGTAACCGGTTATGCACCGGGAGCGGAGTATTGGCCTTCATCCCCGCTGGTATCGCTCAGCCATGACAAGGAGCAGCACGCCAATCCGTCCACAACGAGCGGAGATATTCATTACTGGGGCGTATGGCATAATACGGAGCCGTTTGATAACTACAATGTTTATGTCGGCCGGTTCATGAGTGAATACGGATTCCAGTCCTTCCCGGAACCGAAGACGGTCCGTACCTACGCCGAAGACGGTGATATGGAGCTGGAGTCAACGGTTATGCTGGCGCACCAGAAGAACGGTGCCGGCAATCGCTTGATCAAGACTTATATGGATCAATATTATAACGAGCCGAAGGATTTTGAAGCTTTCCTGCATATGAGCCAGATTCAGCAGGCCGAAGCAATGAAGATGGCGATTGAAGCCCATCGCCGCAACAAACCGTACTGCATGGGTACATTGTACTGGCAGATGAATGACTGCTGGCCAGTCGCTTCGTGGGCGGGCATGGATTATCTCGGCAGATGGAAGGCGCTGCAATATGTGGCCAAGCGCAGTTTCCGGGATGTGAGTCTGTCGATCGAGTCCAAGGACTCCGACATTCTGGTCCATCTTGTATCTGACATTTCAGAAGAGGTCCAAGGGACTCTTAAGGTTCAGTTATTCGATTTTAACGGCAAAGAGCTCTATGTATCGGAGCAATCGATCCGTGCGGAAGAGCAAGCGTCGCTCGTTGTGTTCCGAGCTGTGAACGAGGAACTGCTTCGTGGACATGATCCAGCCGAGGTCGTGCTGTTGGCGCAATTGCTTAAGGACGGAGACGAGGTGGACAGCAAAACATTCTATTTCGTGAATGACAAACAACTTCGTCTGCATAGCCCGACCATCCACGTGAAAGAGGTCGAGGGAAGCAACGGCACCACGTTTGTGCTGGAGAGCAACGTGCTTGCCCGCCACGTATGGCTGTCGTCGGAAGCGGAAGGCTTCTATAGCGATAACTTCTTCGACTTGATACCGGGCATTCCGATGACGGTTTCCTTCAGCTGCCGAAACAACGGAGAGCAGGCATTCGTACCTGGCAAGCCAGGTCAGGTCGAGGTTCGGTCCATGGCTGATTGCATTGACCCGGCGATGGTGCTGGCGATATAAAAAAGAGACCATAATAGATCCGCTAAAAAGAGCCGTCCCTTCAAACGATTCTGGTGAAGGGGCGGCTTGTTTGTCTTTAGTGGACCCATGAATTTGATGCTAACCATTTCTTTGTTGGCTTAATCATAAGCGGGTGATCACGGGGGTCGACACCTTGATCTGGATACCGTTATGTGATAAAGGGTCCATGGGTTGTGATACAGGTCGGATGTCAGCAAACGAAAAGAAATCCGGCACGCTGCTATCAGTTATTCTAGGTTGGTACACATCCTGTTGGACATGCTCATACCCCATAAGCAAAGATCGGGAAGGAGGCTGAACATGAAAAAACAAGTTTTGTTCATCCATAGTGCAGGCCCGCAAGGTATTCACCAAGGCAGCAGCGGCTTGATCGCCCATCTACAAGAACAGCTCGGTGAAGCTTATCATGTTATACCCCCAGGCATGCCCGAGAATCTGGATTGTGCTCTGTGGAAAGCGCAGATAGCTAGTGAAATCGAGGAACTGGATGAGGAGCTTTTCCTCATAGGCCATTCCCTAGGCGGCTCGGTGCTACTGAAATATCTCTCGGAAGAAGGCTGCAAGCGAACCATCTCTGGACTGTTCTTGGTCGCAGCCCCCTATTGGGGCAAGGACGAGAATTGGCAGCATGAAGAGTACACGTTATCCAAGTCATTTGCAGCCAAGCTACCGCACATATCAAAGTTAATTCTATATCACAGCCGTCACGATCCAGTAGTACCTTTCGCGCACGCCCAGCACTACGCGAAGCAGCTGCCCCAAGCCGTCACCCGGGCATACGAGGGTGACGATCATTACTTCCGCGAGGGCTTGCCCGAGCTTGTGGACGATATCAAGCGTAGATAAAAAAGGGACGAGATTAGCTGCCGCGTGGCGAATCATTCGTCCATGGTTTATGTGAAGCGCATCGAAGCATGAGCCAAAATTGTTATCCTAAAAGGTACTGCTCCAGCGGAGAAGGCGGAATGATTCTGGAGAAGCGATAGCGGTCTCCCGAAAGCTTTCTGAAAGAAAGCTGCATCGTAAGCGTAAACCGCCCCCGGATTTCTACACTGGCCCATTCATTCATGGAAATCTGGGGGCAACAGAGATCGGAAGAATCATCCGCATGCGGAGCGATGCAAAAAAACAGCCGGAGCGATGCAAAAGAATTCCTTACTCCCATTGCGATGCTATGGGAGCCAGAAGTTAAGCGGCGCCTATATAAACCTCGCATCAAAAAAGACGACATCAGCTTTTCGCTAATGTCGTCCTCTTTTTTACTTGCTCGCTTTATATGCGCTCAAGAATTCCTTCACCTTCGCCGGATCGGCCACCAGCTCGTTGCCGGTTTTTACGATTGGGCTGACGGTGGAGTAGGCTTTGATTTTGTTATTGTTGTAGTAAGTCAAAATTTCATCCTGGTTGATGGAGTAGAGCACGGCTCTTCTCAGATCATCGCTTGTTGCCACATCACGGTTCTTCGTGTTGAACAGCAAGTAGGATACGGCGTTGCTTTCGATCGTTTGCAGCTTCAGCTTGCTGTCGCCTTTAACCACATCGTATTTCGTTTCAGGAACGCCGTAGTACAAATGAATCTCGCCGCTGCGCAGTGCGGAAAGCGTGCTGTCCGCATCCTTGATAAAGCGCACTTTCACTTGCTCGATTTTCGGTTCGTGCTCGGTGCCCTTCATGTAGCCAGGGTTTTTGAAGAAGGTCGCTTCATAGTCATTTTTGGAAGACAGAATATAAGGACCGCTGGCATACAGCGTGTTGTTATATTTGTCACCTTCGGTTACCGTGTTTTGGTCGCCGTAAGGGATGTCTTTGTTCACATCGAATTTCTCAACGTCATACGTGTTGATGGATTCCACTTGTTTCTTCGATACGATACCGGCCGATTGGTGAGCCAGGTAGTTCAACACTTGCGGGAACGGCTCGGTGGTCGTCAATTTAATGACTTGGTATTTACCGTCTTTCGTGCTTGCTTGATTCTTGTCGTCAACGAGGGAAGTGATCTTGGTATCCAAGCCGGCTTCCAGCGCATCCTTAATGCTTTCGCTGCCACCGGATACTTTGGTGTTCTCCAGTGCGCTCAGATCGGTTACAGCTTCAACCGTGTTGATATGCTCGTGAAGCGTGTAGGTGCGGTGATCCGGTACCGAATTTTTGTCTTTGGCTCTGTTCATGGAGAAGATGACATCGTCAGCGCCAACGCGCTCGCCGGAATCTTCTGCTTTTTTGTTTGTGATTTTAGCAAAGTTAATGTCGTCTCTTAGAATGAAGTAATACTCCGAGTTGCCTTCGCCAATGGCATGGTTATAAGACAGCGAGCCTTCGGATGTGATCTTGTCATCATCGGTCAGGTTGATCAGACGTACGTTCATGTTGGTGTTGATGATGTTGATGGAACCGTCATTACCCTTGATTGGATCAAGAGAAGTCAGTTCGGAGATCGATTGGGACAGAATCAGCGGCTGCGAAGCACGCTTGGATTGGTCTTTGAAATCAACGGCTTCCCAAGGAAGGGAACGGGATTTCGAGAGACGAACGGAATTTTCGTCCAGTACATCCTTGTTGAACGCTTGGCTCTTCAGGGAGATGTACAATGGTGCGATATAAGCTTTGTCTGTTACAAGACGTTGTTCCAATTGTTTGTAAGTTTCAACAGCGTCTTCTGGCGTTTGCGTAGCCGCTTGGTCGATCAGCTTGTCCACTTCTTCGTCGGACAGGATGCTGTAGTCGCCGCCGGTTTTGAACAGGGAACGAACGGCATAGTCAGGGTTACCCGTGACGGTAGTCCAGCTGGACAGCGCGATGTCGTAGTTGCCGGCATCCTGCTGTGCCTTGAAGCTGCCGTAGTCCGCCTGCAGATTCAGCTTCACGTTGAAGCCGTTCTTCGTGAGCTGGTCGCGAATGATGTTGACATCGGATTCGTTCGAGCTCATGCCAAGCAGTTCAATATTAACAGCGGATGTGTCTGTTGCTGTATCCGATGGTTCTTGCTGATTTTGCTGTGCATCATCTTTGGTTGTTACGTTGCATCCGGCCAGTACAATGACTAGCGAGAGAAACAGTAACAGCAAGGAACTCTTTTTCATTGGTGATACCCTCCTGAGTTGTATATATATAAAATATTTTTTGAAACCGATAGTTAGTGTGCCGAGGGCACGAAAAGTTTTAATCCAGTTTAGGATCCAGGGCATCCCGCAGTCCGTCGCCAAGGAAGTTGAAGGACAGGACAAGCCCAATGATGGCTAGACCCGGATAAATGGCCAAGTAGGAATGCGTCTCAAGATACGTGCTTCCGATCTTCAGGATATTCCCCCATTCCGGGATGTGCGGCTCAACGCCGAGACCCAGATAACTCAAGCTGCTCGTCGAGATGACGGCTGCACCAATGGTTAGCGTAGATTTGACAATCATGGGTGCAAGCGAGTTAGGAACAATATGCTTGAATATAATCGAGAAATTGCTGGAGCCGAAAGCTCTGGCCGCATCGACATATTCAAAGGTGGAGACCAGGAGCACGTTCGCCCTCATGGTTCTCGCATAAGTCGGAATTGCGCCTACGCTGAGCGCCAGGATGAGATTGACGGTGTTGGCTCCGAATGCAGCAATGATCGCAATGGCGAGCAGGATGCCCGGAATGGCGTACAGCACGTCCAGCAAACGCATGATGATGTTGTCGGTATGGCGGCCATAGTAGCCGGAGATGGCACCGAGAACACCGCCGATGACAACCGGGATCGCTGTAGAGGCAAATCCGACGATCAGCGAGATTCGGGCACCGAATACGATTCGGGAGAACAAATCCCGGCCGAAGTTGTCCGTACCGAATGGGTACACAAGGCTTGGCGGCTGCAGGATGGCACTGTAATTGTTATCGATCGCGATGCTGTAATCAAAGGTAAACAGACTGCTTACCGACAGACAGAACAGGAAGATCACAAAGAACAGTCCGGACATGGCCGCCTGGTTGGCAGTAAGCTTCACCCACACGTCACCCCAGCGGGTCATCGCCGGATTGCCGTTCTTGCGTATTTTCGCAAGCAGGTTGATGCCGAGCACCAAGGCAAAAATATTACCCGTCACCGCAGTCAGAATGAGCGGAAAGGCAAGCCAGGCCATCCGGGGAGGTGCAGAATTCGTTGTAACATATCGGGCAACGAGTATAAGCGCGATCAGCTGAATGACTGCAATAATCAGAAGCAAGGCCATCGCTGGCAGGAATGTATTCGAGACGTAAGGCTTGAACAGATTCAGTGCCGAGACCGCAATGACAAACAGCTGGGTTAACAGCATGTAGACGGCAATTGTATATTCAGGAGGCTTCTGTTTTTTTATCAGATTGAAACCGAACGTGACGGTAAACAGATTTCCTGTGACAATGCTCAGCAGCTGAATGTATCCCAGGATCCTTGTCGAGCGCCGGATTTCTCCCTGGCTTTGAAGATCTCTGCGGATCAACAGCGTAATGATGATCTGAATGATGGTGAACAATGCATATGCCGCAAAGGCGGCGAACACCCACGGTTTGATGGTTCCCCCAGTGAAATCAAAGCTGTTCAGAAGCAGGATCACCGTTAAGGTCAAAGAAATAACCCATGTGAAGCTGGCTTGACTGTACTCGTGTGAGGATTTCAGCTGGTGTTTGGTTTCTTGTTTAGAAAGAAGCTTCTTGATCATGAGTACACCTGCTTTAGTATTGTTTCATCTTGGACCTGATCCGTGGATCGAAGAACGCGTACAAGATATCAATGATGACGTTCACCAGCGATATGGTAATGGCGGTGTAAACGACGCCGCCCATAATGGCCGGGATGTCAGGGATGAATTGTTTATCGACGATGTAGCTGCCGATTCCGCTGATGTTGAATACCTTCTCCGTAACGGCAGAGCCGCCGAGCATTCCGCCGAACTGAAGTCCGATGACCGTAATGATCGGAATGATGGCGTTGCGGACAGCATGCTTCATCAGAATGGTGCCCTTGCTGAGCCCCTTCGCTCTGGCCGTGATCATGTAATCTTCATTAATAACCTCCAGCGTAGAGGAGCGCGTCATTCTCGCTACCGAAGCGGTAAGTCCGGTACCGAGCACGATCACCGGCATGATCATGGACAACCAGTTCTCAGGGTTAAAGGTGGCGGGGAGCCACTGCAGCTTGATCGAGAAATTCAGGATGAAGATCAGTCCCTGCCAGAAGTTTGGAATGGACAGCCCGATCAGCGCAATAAACATAAACGTATAATCAAAAAACGAATTCGGTCTCGTAGCCGAGATAATCCCGATCGGCAATGCGATCACAATCGCGATAATCAGGGAAATGACCGTAAGCGTCAGCGTAATCGGGAACTTTCTGGCGATGCTTGAAGTAATCTCTTCATTGCCCGAGAAGGATTTGCCGAGATCGAAGTAGGCGATTCCCTTAATGTTGTTCCACAGCTGCGTGAGATAGCCCTGATCCAGTCCGTGCATTTTGTTAAAAGCCGCGATCTGTTCCGGCGTTGCCGTCTCGCCCAGAATGTTGGCCGCCGGGTTGAACGGCGACAAGTGGAGAATCGTAAAGACGAGCACCGCTACCCCGAAGATAACGAAGATCGTCATCACGAGTCTCTCCAGAATATATTTCAGGTAAGGATTGCTGTACAAAAAAATAAGGATGTACATCAGCAAGCCCGGAATAAGTGATATAATGAAGAACAACGGATTCTCGATGAGAGAACCAAACGTATCGGCCATGGTCAACCGTTTCCGGTTGCTCAGTTTCAGTTCCTTGACAGTCCGTTCCTTAAGGACTTCCCGGAATCTTGCTTCTACGATTTTGTCGACTTCCTGCCGAAGCTGCCCCTCATTGACTTTTTGCTTGAAGAAGTCGTGCTTGCGCTTCTGCTGCTCCATAATCTCGGAGCGAAGGGCCTCCAGATCTCCGGCAGCCAGCATCTCGCTGCGTATGCGGTTCTCAGCCGCCGCGTAGTCGTCCTTCTTTCTCTGAACCAAATAAAATAGGAAGACCACGAGATTCACGGGCGCTCCCAATAATAATAGTAAATATCTATAAGAAGGATTCAGAAGGATCTTACTGTATGTGCTGCTTATCGAACCTATGAGTCTGTTTGGTCTTGCTGCTTCTGTCCCCCCCATAAGCTGCCTTTCCTCCTTGTTTCAAATTGCATTATTCCGAGTGATATAGTATATTTTATTTTAGCCTATTTTAAAAGTCAATAGATTATAAGAGTTGTAGATGATATTACTTTAATGACATAAACGCATAATGGCAGGTGAGCAGAGTTGGAACCGATATTGCAGGTTAGAAATTTGAGTGTAGCCTTTCAATCCCGTGATTCAGAATTTCACGCGGTGCGTGGGGTCAGCTTTGAAGTGAAGAAAGGGGAAACGCTCGGAATCGTTGGGGAATCGGGAAGCGGCAAAAGCGTCACCGCACGCTCGATCATGCGGCTGCTGCCTTCCCCGCCTTCTTATATGAAGGATGGGGAGATTCTGTTCCTTGGCCAGAACCTGGCGGAGAAAACCGAGAAAGAGATGGAGAGCATCCGCGGTCGCGATATCGGGATGATTTTTCAGGATCCGATGACCTCGCTTAATCCGACGATCCGAATCGGGGAACAAATATCAGAGAGCCTGGTCAAACACCAGAAGCTGTCCAAGCAGGAAGCGAAGCAGCAGGCGCTTGAGATGCTGAAGCTGGTCGGCATCCCGAACAGCGAAGCGCGTTATAATCAATATCCGCACGAGTTCTCGGGCGGCATGCGGCAGCGGGTGATGATCGCCATCGCCCTGGCGTGCAGACCTGCGCTGCTGATCGCGGACGAGCCGACGACGGCGCTTGACGTAACCATTCAGGCCCAGATCCTCAATCTGATGAAAAATATGCAGGATCGCTTCGGTTCTTCCATTATATTGATCACGCATGACCTCGGCGTTGTTGCGGGCATGTGCGACCGTGTGGCGGTAATGAAGGACGGCGTGATTGTCGAGACGGGAACGACGGAGGAAATTTTCGAGAACCCTCAGCATCCCTACACCTTGAAGCTGTTAAACGCGCTTCCGCGCCTGGACGAGAAGAAGAAAGCGAAGCCCGCGCCGATCATCGTGCCAAGCACGGATTACAAGGGACCTCTGTTAGAGGTTAAATCCTTGAAGCAGTATTTTGATATGGGCAAAGGTAATGTGCTTAAAGCGGTGAATGATATCAGCTTTCACATTCAGGCTGGGGAAACGCTCGGGGTTGTCGGGGAATCCGGCAGCGGAAAATCGACGACGGGACGAGCCATCCTTCGCCTTCACCAGCCAACAGGCGGAGAAGTGCTGTATCAAGGAATGTCCGTAAATCGACTTTCTCCTTCGGAAATGAAGGCCATGCGGCGCCATATGCAGATGATTTTCCAGGATCCGTATGCCTCGCTCAACCCGAGATTGAAGGTGGTGGACATTATCGGCGAAGCGCTGGATGTCCACAAATTGACCGGCAGTAAGCAGGAGCGGAAGAAACGGGTCGAGGAGCTGCTGGATATGGTCGGATTGGATCCGGCCTATGCCACGCGCTACCCGCATGAATTCTCCGGAGGCCAGCGCCAGCGAATCGGGATTGCCCGGGCGCTTGCGGTGGAGCCGAAATTCATCGTGTGCGATGAGCCGCTCTCCGCGCTCGACGTGTCGATCCAATCGCAGATCGTGAAGCTGCTGGAGGAACTGCAGCATCGTCTGGGCTTGACCTATCTGTTTATTGCGCACGACCTGTCGATGGTGAAGCATATCAGCGATCGCGTTGCCGTTATGTATATGGGCAAAATCGTGGAGCTGGCTGAAAGCGAAGAGCTGTACTCCAATCCGCAGCATGATTATACGAAGTCCTTGCTCGCGGCGATTCCGGTACCCGATCCGAAGATCGAATCCAAGAAGAAACGGGTACTGCTGGAAGAGCGCACCGGTGAGGACAAATATAACCTCGAGCATTCGGAGCTTGTGGAAGTATCGGAAGGCCATTGGGTGGCCATGCCAACCGGAGCTTAATCGAACTATAACAGAACCTGTCCCGATTTTGGGGCAGGTTTTTATATGAGTAAATAAGAATAAACTTCAGATGCTTATTAGCATCCTGATCTCACAAGAAAAGCTTCCGCTTAAAGCGGACTGTCTCCTGAGAAGATGCGTAGATACACGTTGTTCTCTTCCAATGAGTCATGCCAAAAAATTCGCTCATAAATCGACGATTTGCATGGTACATAAAAAGGAATTGAGCCCTGCATGGCAAATATTTAATGCTAGGAAGCGTTCTCACGAGAAATGAGCCTACGGATTTCCAATTGTACGTACATTAGCAACATACCGATGAGGAGGAAGTGGAATGAATCGTTTGCAGCAAGGGGATGTCGTATTATTTCAAGGAGACAGCATTACGGATTGCGGTCGCGACCGGAACTTTTCCGGCAGCTTGGGGAACGGATACCCGCTATTGATTGACTCGTTGTTCGGCATGAAATTTCCTGAGTTAAACGTAACCTTTTTGAATAGAGGGATCAGCGGAAACCGGGTCGTCGACTTGAATGCTAGATGGCAGGAGGATTGCCTGGACTTGAAACCGGACTGGGTATCCATCTATATCGGAATCAATGACACTTGGCGCCGGTATGATAGCGGGGACCCGACAAGCACCGAGGATTACAAAGCCGGCTACCGTAAATTGATCGAACGCACCAAAGGGGCGCTTGACGCCAAGCTGATTCTGGTTGAGCCGTTCGTGCTGCCGCATCCGGAGGATCGCAGAGTTTGGCGCGAGGATCTGGATCCGAAGATCACGGCCGTTCGCGAATTAGCAGTGGAATACGGGGCGCTGCTGGTGCCGCTGGACGGATTGTTTGCTGCGGCGTCGGCGCGCCGCGAAGCTGCCTACTGGGCGCCGGACGGCGTGCATCCGTCACCGGCCGGACACGGGCTGATCGCGAAGGCTTGGCTTGAAACGATGGGCGTTCGTTTGGATTAATTCATTTATCAGCGAAAAGCGGAATGCAAATGCTGCAGGATAAGCTTGGGTGAGCTGATCGATTAGGATGGGTAAAGAGCTCGGGGGGTGAATCACTGCCTTCCCGAGCTCTTTTTTTTTCTGATAGGATTTGCACGGGATATGAAATATGAGAAAGCCGCTTCCGATACATATCAAATGGGCTGGCGTTTGGAATGAAAGCGTCCAGAAGGCAGAACGAGAGTTAGAAATAACTTTCATTTTTTTTGCCATTGTGGTGTAATGCATTAAAGCGAGAAAATAAGGGTTGACGCCTCTAATTAAATCCTATAGGATTACTTGTATTAATTAGTATAGTCCTTTTAACGGAAAACAGGGGGAGAGAGAACATGAGAGGCAGTAAACACGTAAGGAAATTAACCGCGCTGGTGCTAGCGTTTATGATTGTCTTAACCGGCTGTGCTGAATCGGGCAGCGGCGGCGGTAGTGGAGCAGGCAATCTGGCGGACAAGGTCGAGAACCTGCCGGCAGGCATTGCCGAGAAGGATCCGGTGAAATTGATGGTCGTCCGGAAAATCGGGGGCGATGATCATACGGCGCAATTTTTGGCAGGCGCGAAGCAGGAAGGCGAGGCTCTCGGGTTTAAGGTAGATACCTTCTCGGCGAACGGGGATTCCGCTAAATTCCACGATGCGATCGCCCAAGCCATTGACAGCGATTACGATGGATTTATCATTTCGCATGGAGATGATCCCGCATCCGTTCAAGACGTGAAGAAGATTACGGATAAAGGAATTCCTGTCGTTACCTTTGACTCCTTGCCGGAGATCGGCGACATTGCAGGGGTAACCCAGACGTCGCAGGATGATGAGCAGCTGGCGAAGCTGGCACTGGACAAGCTGGTCGAAGAGCAAGGGCCGGAAGCCAACATCGTCTACCTCTGGGTGGACGGATTCCCGCCGATGGTACGACGTAATGCCGTATACCAGGAAACGCTGAAGAACAATCCGGGCATCAAGGAAGTGGAGCGTTTCGGCGTGGCGAGCGACCAGACTTCGCTGGAAACGCAAAATGCGGTATCCGCCATCCTGACGAAGTATCCGAAGGGCGAAATCGATGCGATCTTCGCAACCTGGGATGCGTTCGCCATCGGCGCAGCCAGAGCGCTGGAGGAAGCGGGACGCACCGAGGTCAAGATTTACGGCATCGACGTATCCAACGCGGACCTGGAGCTGATCCAGAAGCCGGACAGCCCTTGGGTGGCTACCGCAGCCGTAGATCCGAAAACGATCGGCGCGATCAACGTCCGTTTGCTTGCTAAAAAGATTGCCGGCGAGGAAACGCCTGCCACGGTCAATCTGGAGCCTGTATTGATCGAGCGCTCCAGCCTTGAGGGTGCAGCCGAAGCAGTCAACATGGTCAACCTGGCGGATATTATCCCTAGCTGGGGGACGAGCACCGAATTCGAAGAGGACTGGATGAAGGCGTTGAAAGAAGCAAGCGGCAAATAAACAGCATTATTCATACAGGCGCTCTTGTCGGTTTTCGATAAGGGCGCCCTATCCTATTTGAAGGGAAGAATACACTTGCGAAGCGTTATGGAGCCAACAACTGCCACATCGACCGACGTGTCGGATTCGGCACCCTTACTTCAAATGAAGCATATCTCAATCTCTTTTCCAGGCGTTAAGGCGTTAATCGATGTTGACTTTCAGACGGTCGCAGGAACAGCACATGCATTAATTGGCGCGAATGGCGCAGGGAAATCTACATTAATGAAGATTCTATCGGGTGCTTACAACCATTATGAGGGCGAGATCTGGATCGATGGGAGCAAGGCAGACATCCGTTCCCCGAAGGAAGCGAAGGATCTGGGCATTCAGATCGTCTATCAAGAGGTGGATACGGCGCTCATTCCGAACCTGACGGTCGGAGAGAACATTATGCTCGACCGGACGGTTCACGATATGGGCAAGCGGCACCTGATCCGCTGGAAGGAGCTCCATCAGGAAGCTGAGTCGATTCTTGCACGGATGAACATCCGGGTTCCCGGCAAGAAGCTGATCTCGGAGCTGACGCTGGCGGAGAAGCAGATGGTGCTGATCGCAAGAGCCGTCTCCAAGCAGTGCCGGATTCTGGTTCTGGACGAGCCGACCGCGCCGCTCAGCCACAGCGAGACAGATCAGCTGTTCAAGCTGGTGCGCAAGCTGAAGCAGGATGGGGTTGGCATTATTTTCATCTCGCACCGCCTGCCGGAGCTGTATGAAATCTGCGATGATATTACGATCATGCGGGATGGTCAGCTGGTGAAGAGTGACCGCATTGCGAATATCGACCAGCCCAAAGTGGTGGAGTACATGCTGGGCTCCAGGATGGAGCAGCAGTTTCCCCATAGCCAGCGAGAGATCGGCTCCGTCTGCTTCGAGGTGAAGAACATGTTCGACCCAGGCAAAATCAACAGTGTTGACCTGCACATACGCAAGGGAGAAATCGTCGGCTTGGCCGGGCTGGTCGGGGCCGGGAAAACGGAGCTGTGCCGGGCGATATTCGGACCGAGGAACGCCGACGCGAAGGCGTCTTCGTGGAAGAGCCGGTGTCCGTCAATTTAACGGCTGCGGTGCTGTCCCGTTTTTCCAGATGGGGATCCTGGCTTAGCTTCGGCAAGGAAAAGCGGGCGGCGAGGGAGATTATCGAGTCGCTCGGAATAAAGACCCCGAACGAGCGGGCCCGAGTGAGAAACCTGTCCGGGGGCAACCAGCAGAAGGTGGCAATCGGCAAATGGCTGCTGGTCGACGCCGATGTGTATATTTTTGATGAGCCGACCAAAGGGGTTGACGTTGGCGCGAAGCGGGACATTTTTCATCTGGTGGCCGAGCTGGCCAAGCGGGGGAAGTGCGTGCTGTACGCCTCCAGCGAGCTGTCCGAAATCGTTGGCATCACGGATCGGGTGTATGTGATGTATGACGGCGGCATCACGAAGGAGCTGACGACGCAGTCATCCAACGAAGAGGAACTATTGCTTTACTGCACAGGAGGCGGATTAACATGAATACRGCAAGACCAATTAAGGAGAAGCCGGCGGCTAGTTTCGCTTTTGATTTTCTATATAAATACGGCACGTTGATCACGGTATTTGCACTTGTTCTCGTATTCGGGACCGTCGCCGACAACTTTTTGAATACAAGCAACATTATTAACATACTCCGTTCGATCTCGATCGTGACGATTATTGCCGTGGGACTGACCGTATCGCTGGCCGTGGGCGGCTTTGACCTGTCCGTCGGCTCAACGGCGTCACTGGCGAACGCGCTCGTTATTTCCATGTTCGTCTGGCACGGGCAACATATCGGCATCGGCATCGGCCTCACGCTGCTGTTCTGTCTGGTCGTCGGGCTGATCAACGCGTTTCTGGTCATCAATTTCAAGATCGACGACATGCTGATGACCCTGGCGACGATGTTTATCTTCCAGGGCATTGCCTTGACATATACACGGGGCGCTACCATTTCCCAGAATATGATCCTGCCGAGCGGAGATTTTGCCACGGGTAAAATTCCGGCGGTGTTTGAGAAGATCGGGCAGGTGCCATGGATCATTATCATCATGGTCCTCGTGGTCCTCGTGGTCCATCTGTTCCTGACCTATACCAAACACGGACGGTATATGTACATGATCGGAGGCAACCGAGAAGCGGCAGCTTTATCCGGGATTCCGGTGAGCAAATACCGTTTGATTGCATACCTGGTCTCCGCATTGTTTGCCGCCATCGGCGGGATTATCCTTGGGGCTCGCGTCATGACGGCCGAGGTGGGCTCCGGCGGACCTTATCTGATGGATGCCGTCGCTGCGACCTTCATCGGATACTCCGTATTCGGAGCCGGCAAGCCGAACGCGCTCGGGACCTTTGTCGGCGCCGTTTTGATCGGCATATTGCAAAACGGTCTGATCATGCTGTCCGTGCCGTATTATGCAATGGATATCGTGAAGGGCTCGGTGCTGGCGTTGGCGCTTGCCTTAACTTACTATAAGAAGAGACATTGATGGCTAAGCGGCACGTATTTTGACCAACCTGTTCCATTCATCCTTATCAAGACCATCCCTCCGGTTATTCGCTCTGGAGTGGGTGGTCTTTTTTCATAGCCGGCTGCATTCTGGCAGGTTATCCACGATTTGGTTAGGTAGTTGACGGACTGAACTTTTATTGACTATCCTTGTAGAAGACTGATTTAATTGTACATACATTTGTCTCTTACAGAGAGAAAGGGGACTCATCATGAAAAAAACAACCTTTATACAACCGGATCCCAAGGCTTGGCTGGACACGTTTCACTTTGAAATTCCGATAAAGATAAGGTACTGCGAAACGGATATGCTGGGTCATGTCAATAACGTCAGTTATTTCATGTATTTTGAGCAGGGACGCATTGAGTATTTCGAGAACCTGGGATTGACCGAGGATCTGTTCAGCAAACAAAAGGTGTCGGTGGTTGCGGATCTGGAATGCCAGTATCTTGCTCAACTGTATCTGAAGGACCCGCTTAAGCTTCATGTCCGGGTGGCTGAGATCGGGCGCTCCTCCATGGACGTCCAGTATGCGATCGTGGTGGACGGCACCTTAAAAGCAGCCGGTCGCGGAACCATTGTGCTCATCGACACCGCGACAGGTAAGAGTACGCCGATTCCGGATTCGGCACGCGAGCGGATTTCGACTTTTGAAGGATGGATGTAACGTAATGTGAAAGATCACTTATTATCAGATGAGAAGGGAAGGGATTAGGGATGAACATCCGTTTTGCCGTTATCGGCACAAACTGGATTACCGAGCGGTTTCTCCAAGCCGCTCTGGAGACGGAAGAATTTATACTTGCTGCCGTATACTCCCGTACGGAAGAGAAGGGCAGGGCTTTCGCGGCGAAGTACGCGGATCCCAAAGTGTATACGGATCTTGTGACGATGCTGCAGGATGACGAGATTGACGCAGTGTACATTGCGAGTCCGAATTCCTATCACGTAGATCAGGCGATATTATGCATGAACTACGGGAAGCATGTTCTGTGCGAGAAGCCGATGGCTTCTAACGCAGCCGAAGTGTCCGCCATGATAGAAGCAGCGAAGAATAACAACGTTCTGCTCATGGAAGCCCTGAAGTCGACGTTGATGCCGAATTTCAAGACCGTTAGGGACAACCTGTACAAGCTGGGTCCGATTCGGCGTTATTTTGCAAGCTATTGCCAATATTCTTCCCGTTACGATGCTTTCAAGCAGGGGACGGTGCTCAATGCGTTTAACCCCGAATATTCCAACGGCTCTCTTATGGATCTGGGGATTTATTGCCTGTATCCGATGGTCACCCTGTTCGGCAAACCGGACTCCGTCAAAGCTTCCGGTTATATGCTATCCTCCGGGGTTGATGGCGAGGGCAGCCTGCTGTTGTCCTATCCCGAGATGGATGCCGTGATCATGCACTCCAAGATCAGCGATTCCTATGCCCCTGCCGAAATCCAGGGCGAGAACGGCACGATGATTATCGACAAGATCAATCAGCCTTACGATGTGAAGATTCATTACAGAGACGGCACCATTGAGAACGTGACCCAGCTGCAGACCCATGAATCGATGTATTATGAAGCCCGGGAATTTATCGATTTAATCCAATGCGGCGAACGGGAAAGTGCAATCAATACCCATGCCAACTCCCTCATTACGGCCGAAATCATGCAGGAGGCCAGACGCCAGGTAGGACTGCGGTTTCCGGCCGATTCCCGGACCGATATATGATATTTGTCATACTCCCGAAATGACGTTTATGACTACGACGTGCGTGACATTCTATCTATAATTAGATTAGACAAGTGCGTGATGCATGTATAACGTCCTTGCGCCATTTCGAGGAGGAAGACAACTATGGCTAAACCCGATAACAAACTATCCAGCTTGAAAAAGAACGTTGCCCCTTATGAAGAAATTGACACAAAGGCGAGTATAGGTCAGCTTTTCAATACACTGGTTCCCTTGATATTGCTATGGTATGCAGCCTATTTAAGTTTATCCGTATCATACTGGCTGACCATGCCCATAGCGATTATTGCATCGGGATTTGTTGTTCGGACGTTTATCATATTCCATGACTGTTGTCACGGATCTTTCTTTAAAAGCCGCCGGGCGAACAAAATTCTCGGCACGATTACAGGCGTTATTACTTTGTGTCCTTACGAACAATGGAAGAACACGCACGCGATTCATCACGCGACGAGCAGCAACCTCGATAAGCGGGGAATCGGCGATATGTGGGTATTGACCGTTGAAGAGTATGGGGCCGCTTCCTTTTGGCAGCGTCTATACTACCGGGTTTACCGTAATCCGATCGTGATGTTTGGACTGGGTCCTATTGCTATTTTTCTGATAACCTACCGTTTTAACCGTAAAGGTGCGAGACGCAAGGAGAAGATCAGTAATTATATAACGAATATTTCGATTGTTGCGCTGTATGCATTGCTGTGCTGGGCGATTGGATGGCAGGCATTCCTGCTCGTTCAAGCTCCTATATTCATGGTATCGGGGATGCTTGGCATTTGGTTGTTCTATGTACAGCATCAATTCGAAGAAACGTACTATGAGCATGATGAAGAGTGGAGTTATATCAATGCAGCCGTAGAAGGCAGCTCTTATTACAAACTTCCGAAGGTCCTGCAATGGATCACGGGCAACATCGGCTTCCATCACGTTCACCATCTTAGCCCGAAGGTTCCTAATTACAACCTGGAGAAGGCGCATGAAGCCGCTCCTCCGCTGCAAAAGGCAACAACGATTACACTGAAGACCAGTTTGAAGTCTATACGTTTCCGTCTGTGGGATGAAGAGAAAAAGGTGTTTGTCACATTTAGGGAAGCAAAGAAGTCGCTCCGTAAACCGCAGGAATCGGTATTGGCGAAAGCCGAGAAGAGCCTGGCGAGCACCAGACGCAGAGTGCAGGGCGAGTAATTCTTTGCGGCTACGAGGTTATAATAGAAATGAATAAGAATACGCGTTAGGCAGAAATAAGGACGAAGCTTGAACCGACAGAAGGTGGGACTCCATGCAGAAATGGTATCAGATATTTCATAAAAGTACGGGGCTGAGCCCTTATGTATGGGTCGTTTTCTATATCCTTCCGTTCTATTTCATCTTCCGGTCGACTTCTACCTATCAGGTCGTCTTCGGCACTCTGATGATTGTGATGTTCTTTGCCTTTTATGTGCTTTCATTTCTGGCCAAAGGCTGGCTCGTCTACTTCTGGACGAGTCTGCAAATTCTGATATCGATTACGATGTCATTGGTATTCGGGTATATCTATTTCTCGTTATTCCTCGCGTTTTTCATCGGGAACATCAAGAATAAGGCCGGGTTTATCACGCTGTATTCGATCCATCTGGTCACGACCATCATTACGGTCAATTATGGATTGTTAACGCGGAATCCGTTCTTTATCACACAGCTGCCATTTATGCTAGTCAGTGTAGTCGGGGTTATTCTGCTGCCCGTGACGAACTATAACCGGAACAAGAATGATCAGCTGCAGGGTCAGCTGGAGGATGCCAACAAACGGATTTCGGAACTGGTGAAGCTGGAGGAACGTCAGCGGATTGCCCGCGATTTGCATGATACGCTTGGACAGAAGCTGTCTCTTATTGGCCTCAAAAGTGATTTGGCCGGTAAATTGATGACGCAAGATACGGAAAGAGCCCAGGCCGAAATCAACGATGTGCGCCAGACGGCCAGAACGGCACTCCAGGAAGTGCGTGAGATGGTGACACGGATGCGGGGGACCCGGCTCACGGATGAAATTTTCCGCATACAGCAAATTCTAAAGGCTGCCCAGATTGAATTAACCTTTGAGGGAACGTTAGAGCCGGAAAATCTGTCGTTAATGAATGAAAATGTGATCAGCATGTGCCTGAAAGAGGCCGTGAATAACATAGTGAAACATAGCAATGCTACGGCTTGCTCCATTGTCATCGAATCCACGGAAACGGATCTGGTTGCGAGGGTGAAGGATAATGGAACAGGGTTCGTGACCGATGCGAGAAACCGCGGAAATGGACTGCGGGGAATGAGAGAGCGGCTTGAATTCGTAAACGGAAGCATGGAGCTCACTTCCGGCGAGGGGACTACGCTGGTCCTACGTGTACCTAATGTGCTCAGAATGCCGGATAAGGAGGCGGGAATATGATCCGAATTGTCATAGCCGAAGATCAGCGATTGCTGCTTGGAGCCCTGGCCTCACTGCTTGATCTGGAAGAAGATATGCAGGTGGTCGGGACGGCAGGTAATGGGAAGGATGCCGTACAGCTTGTCAAACTTCATAAACCGGATATCTGCATCATGGATATTGAGATGCCGATGATGAACGGACTTGAAGCGGCTGAAGAACTAAAGGGCTCTGGCTGCAAGGTGATGATCTTGACAACCTTTGCCCGGCCGGGGTATTTCGAGCGTGCCGTGAAGGCCGGCGCCAACGCCTACCTCCTTAAAGACAGCCCGAGCGAGGAACTGGCGGCATCCATTCGGAGCATTATGGCCGGCAGACGAATATACGCCTCCGAGCTGGTGGATGAAGCGTATTCCGGCGAAGAGAATCCGCTGACGGAGCGGGAAAAGGAAGTGCTGAGCCTGATTGCGGACGGCAAGAATACGAAGGAAATTGCCAATCAGCTGTTTATTACAACGGGCACCGTGCGGAATTATATTTCCGTTATTCTTGATAAGCTTGGCGTCAGCAACCGGATCGAAGCGATCACGCGTTTTAAAGAAAAAGGTTGGTTTAAATAATCATCCGAAAATAGCCGGAAGCCCCGTGGTTGTGAACTGTGACCCCAATTGTGGAGGATTTATAAAAAACAGCCTGGACTTAACTAGCAAGCAGATGGCCTCTGAATTCGTCAGGGGTCATCTTTTTTAATGTCCATTGGTATCGCTCAGCATTGTAGTAACTTATGTAACTTATGTAATCAGCAACAC
>NZ_JBNDYG010000032.1:0-135244 GCF_049893405.1 Paenibacillus sp. Dod16 | reverse complement strand
CTTCTTAAGTCGCCATTGCTTTAGCATCTTGCATTGATCTTATGCACTTTCGAAATTCAGGTTTATATCAATTAATTTCTTAAACCACCATAATATATTTACTTGTTCTATTATCGAAAGCAGGCCATGTTCCTTCAAGAATATCTACTATTTTATTATTAATATCAATATTCTCGATTGACCCTGTAAGATAATTTACTTTATTTGTATTTTTTTTATCAATTGAACTATAAATCACTTGTTCAGCATCACAAACAACTGCTAAGTTCGGGTTATGTGTAACAATAAATATTTGTCTTCTATTTTTCGCTTCTTTGATACATGGAACTAATAGTTCAAATACAGATTGATTATCTAAGTTTTCTTCAGGTTGATCTATTAATAAAGGTCGGTCATCAAGATCAACCAAGAGATAAAACATTAACAACAATGCACCCTTTTCTCCTGGCGAAAGTTTGTCAATTTCTTTATCTCCAAGCTTCAAAGCATAGATTGGTGATAAATAGGTCAAGTTAAACAAAAAATTATATAGCTCTTGTTTTGTTATTCCTTTTCTAAGCTGTGACTCAACAGGTACGTTAGGTTTAGAAGAATCTCTTTGATCAGTTTCTAAATTTAGTATAACTTCATCGATGAAAGACAGGATGGAATTAAAGTCAATAAATTCATATCTATCAATAATATCCTTTAACCTTCTATTACCGTCTTCAGCTCCATAAAAAGACCCCCTGGAGTTACCTACCAATTTAAAGAATTCTTCCACAAATGAGTTTAGTACCATTGATACTTCAAAATTTAGTTGATATTTTTCGCGAATTAAATGGTGGTCACTTATTGCATTTTGAACAGGATTATAAAGCTCTTGATAAGTTGATATTAGTTTTTGGATCAAATCAAATATTTGGTTTGAAAGGTGTCTTCTAGATTTTTGGGCCTCTACCAGCTTTTGTGGTAACACTGAATCAAGTTCATAAAGTTGGTTTCGTATGTAAGTTAGAGAATTTGGTGTAAACACATCCCCCATTAATTCCTTTTCTACTTTTCTCCAATCCTCAATTTTTCCCAAATATTCTTGGTAAAGTTTATTTGGTCTATCAAGCTTGTCTTCCAGTTGTCTTAAACTTTCGTCAAGTAATCCATATACAATATTGTATGCTCCACCAGAGTTTCCATCTAAATATTGAGCAAGTTTATCGAGCTGCTTTTCAATTTCTTCTTGATTAGACAGAAGTGAAGATTTATCTACTTTAACAGTAATAATTTTTTCTTGGTTTATCCCCAACAACTCTAAATCTCCACCTAAATCTTTGGATAATTTATCAAATTGCAATGTAAAGTTATCAATTTTCCCCAGAATGCTTTTTACTGCTTCTTGTTTCTTAGCCAGAAACACTCTTTCTTCTACTTTTCTATACCTGTCTTCTTGAAGCTTTGCCTTTTCAGAGTTTAACAAGTCTACTTTTTGGGTCAGTTCAGCATAACCAACATTCCCTTGATTATCACTTAATGGCTTCTCTACCTCTTCTGGCATCGTCTTTAAATGTTGATCATACTCGATTTGTTTTGCTTTTAGTTGTTCATTTATCTGTTCTCTATAACTACTAGTACGTTTCATTTCTAATTCACATATTAACGAATTGACTTCATTAACTTGTCTTCTATAAATATTCATTTCTTCAGATAACTCTCTGGTTTTTAAATTCAATAATTGGTCAAAAGTTTCACAACCAAGTCTATTTTCGATACTAATATGAGAAAAAATCACTTTTTTTATTTCAGCATCAAAACTGTTGCCACTAGCAAGATTCATTTCATTACATAATTTCTCTAAATATTGCTGTGGAATGTATTTTACTCTCTCTACTTCAGTACTGTGCACATTTTCAGAAAGCTTTTTTGTAACTGTGTCTTCACTAGCCCATTTTAGTGTTGCTTCAAAGTGCTGTGAGAAATTGTTCTTTGAATTCCTGAATTTCTTATCATTTAAGAATTCAAACGAATTATGTGAGCAGCCCCCGAGAAGTCCAAGTATATCAACTAAAGCACTTTTTCCATTTCCTTTGTTACCGATAATAGAAACAAGTCCTGAATTGAACTTTACCTCACATTTATCAAACCAAGTTTCTGTTAGTTTATCGTTTATTTTATTAATAGTAATTGAATCTATAATTTTGGTTTTCTTTGTTTCATAGTTTACTATTTGTTCTGGCTTTATTCCTAGTTTTATTCTATCTTTTGACTCAGTAATCGCCTGTTTCAATCCTTTAAATGTCAAATCGGATTTAATCCACAGACTTGCCTTTGTGTGATACTCTCTGATCAGATGGTTGTCTGAGCAAATAATTAATGGATAACTTTTGCCTAGATGAGGGAAAACAATATTTTGGTAATCTGTCACATCTTCTAATTGTCCAACTTCGAATACATCTATAAATCCTCCTTCTATTAGATCTCTCTTTATTGCTTGTTTGTATTTATGGTTATTGCGAATGCTTTCAATACCGTTTGTTTTTTTACCCGCGTGTACTGTTACGATTCCACCTAGTTCATGTATTAGTCTGGACGATTCTTTAAAATCACAATAAACAAAATCGTCACCTTTTCTTTTAATATCAGCTGAGGTAATTCCAAGCCTTCCCTGTAATTTTACCGAGATATCCCCAATGTCTGAATCCTCTGGAAAAATCCCAATAAAATGTATCGATTCACTTCCACCGAGTTCAGACCTTAATTCAACACCTGGAAATACAGTAATCTCTTTTTCTTTCCCCAATCGTTGAAGTTCCCCTATTCTGTGTACATCCATTACGTGGTGATCTGTTATTGCAACAGCTTTAATCTCTTTTGCCTCAAGCATCTCTATTATCTCTTCATTAGTAACTGACTTGTTTTGATAATCAAATGAAGATGGAGTATGGAAATGCAAGTCCCATTTTCTCCACTTAGAGCCTCGAACGTCGTTCAATTGTACCCCCTCCTTAATATAGGTATATTATACCATCTAAAAAGTAAAAAGGCAGAGAAGGCGGCGTTGGAAATAAAGGCAGTTGGGTGGGTACGATTGATGATAAATTTAACAGATTGAAAATAAGACGGAGAACCCCCTTTATGTGGCTTTCCGTATTATTAAGATCCAAACACAGAACATATTTTTTCCTCGTTTGTGTAAAACACTTCCTGACGGCATAGTGAAGCTACCTGAATTAACACTCTATATGGCTTATTTACTTTTCTCACATTCTGTTTATTTAGTCCAATAGTCTTAATATCTACCCTATACTTTCTTCACTCGTCATCATAGCGCTTTATGCCCGCAAAACTGATTTTACAATTCATTACTATATTTTTAGCTCTGAAGCTGAAATAGCCCCCCCCCCATAAAACACCTTCACACTCCCACTCTCATTTCCCTTCACCCTCGCCTCAACCAGCTTCCCTTGCTCCCAGCTCATATCCACCTCAATATTCCCTTTCGCCTTCAGCCCTTTCACACTGCCTGTCGGCCACAAGGCCGGCAGTGCGGGCAGAAGATGAATCTCGCTTTCGTGGCTCTGCAGGAGCATTTCCGCAATGGCGGCGGTGCCGCCGAAGTTGCCGTCGATGACAAAGATATTCGCCTCGGCTCCGGCTACGCCGGGTTTGGAGTAGGTGAGCATGTTGTCGAAGCACAGCTCCCCGATCAGGTGGGCGATATGCTGTACGGCTTGGTCTCCGTCATGCAATCGGGCATAGAAGAGTCCGAACAGCGCCGCAGTAAATTCGATGTCTTCCAGGTCGGCCCGGCTGTTCCGGTTCTCCAGTGTCACTCGGGCTGCCGCAGCGAGTTCCGGCGTATGATGCGGCGTGATTTGGCTGCCGGGATAGAGGGCAAACAGATGCGACAGATGGCGGTGCTCCGGCTGCGCCTCCTCATAGTCCTCCAGCCATTCCTGCAGCTGTCCCTTCTTGCCGATCATCAGCGGAGGCAGTTGATCCAGCGCCGTCTGCCACTTCTGCTGAAGCTCCTCATCCACGCCCAGCGTCTGTGCTGCCTTCACGCAGAACGCCAGCAAATCCCGGACCAGGACCTGATCCATGGTCGGGCCCATGGACAGCTGCTGATGCCCATCCTCTGGATTGCCGGTATAAAAGCTGTTCTCCGGTGAATTCGACGGACCTGTCACCAGCCAGCCATACTTCGGATGTACCGTCATATAATCCATGAAAAAGGCTGCGGCCTCCTTCAGGACGGGATACGCCAGCTCCTCCAGAAAAGCCTGATCGCGGTTGTACGCGTAGTGCTCCATCATATGCGTCGCGATCCATAGTCCGCCCGTCACGTTCAGCCCCCAGGAGGTCCCCCACCCCGGTGACGCAAATCCCCAGGCATTGGAGAATACATGGGCCACCCAGCCTTCGGCATCGTAGTAATGGCGCGCGGCCGAGCGGCCGGCCACCGATAGCTGCTGGATATACCGCATGAGCGGCTCATGGCTCTCGCTCAAGTTCGCGGCCTCCGTCGGAAAATAGTTCATCTGGGTGTTCACATCCAGGTGATAGTCGCAGCTCCAGGCCATTTTGTTGGCTTCGCCGTCATTCCATATGCCTTGCAAATGCATGGGCAGGATGGAGTCTTGCCGTGACCCGCTAATCGTCAAGTACCGGCCGTATTGATAAAACAACGCAAACAACGCCGGATCGTCCCAGTTGCCCTGCTTAAACCTGCCGATCCGCTCGTCCGTAGGCAGACTGGCATGCTCGGAGCTTCCCAGGTTCAATCGTACACGGGCATACAGTGGCTGATAATCCGCCAGATGCTTGGCTCTCAGCGCGTCATATCCCAGCAGCACAGCCTGCTGCAGCTGCAACGCGCTTTTCTCACGCCAGCTCTCACCTTCTTGACGGTAATCCGTATTCACCGCAAAATAAATCGCCGCCTCATCCGTCCCGGATACGCTTATGGTGTCATCCGTGCAGCTCACCTGCCCGCCTTCCGTTACGACGCGCAGCTGGCCTTGGCAGGACACCCCGCACTCCCCATTGGTATGTACGCTTTCCAGCGCCTGTCCCTGGAATTCAATCGTATCCTTCCCTGTTACGACAGCATGAAAAGGACCATTCTCGCCACGAATCGAAATCCGGAATGATACACCTGACGAGCCCTGGCTGCTGCGGATCCGCGCAACAATGACCTGATCGGCGTGGGAAGCAAAAACCTCTCGCGTCATCTCCGCTCCATCGATCTCGCAAACAGAACGTGCCACCGCCTCCTCCAGATCCAGTTCCCGATGGAACAGCGGCTCAGCTGCTGCATCTTGTCTCCTGCCCTCGGATGACTTCACGTTATGATCAAACTCCAGAACAACCTGGCATAGTCCCAGATTGGTACCAAAATTCAATTTTTCCGGCTCCAGGTGTTTCTTAGCTAGTCGATCGCCTTTGCGATAATCGCCCTGGAAGAAATGCTGCCGCATCTGCTCCAAATCCGCTTTGCTGTTGCTTCGTCCTTGAGGCGGCTCCGGCTGGCCAGACCAATAGGTGGTTTCGGAGATATTCCATATTTCTCTGTCAGGAGTGGATACCACCACATTCCCTATTCGGCCATTGCCGATCGGCAGCCCTTGCGACCAGCCCTGGGCCGGTTTCGTATACCAAAGCTTCATATCTGACATGTTGCATTCTCCTCTTCATTTGATTTTCCAGTATCGAGACAAGCACTACCCTTACAGCAAAAGCAAGAAATCGCGATTCCCGGATGGAGCCGAGAACCGCGATGAACTTGCAGTTGTTCATGATTAATCTATGTCTACTTGTTATGGATTAGGGACGATTTTATAAAGCTTGGATTCGGCCGCTTTTAGCGTCACATCCAGCGAAGAGCCAGACGCCGTCTGAGATTGGCCGCTCCATACATCCGTCACCGTATAGGACGCCGCCCCTTCCGAAGCGATACCGGCCCGAACGAGATCCACGGTGTGCTGTGCCGCATTTTGCGTATAGTTAAACACGGCTACATAGTGGGTCCCCTGATCGTCCTGCACGAATACGTTGGCTGCCTCCGTACCCGTGTTGCCTTCTACCGGCCGGAACGCCTTGCCCTTCATGGCAAGCCCGTTCACTTCAGGATTCGTCAACAGCGTTTCCATGTACTGCCGTGCCGTCGCATCCGTTACGTCATCCGAATTCAGGAAGACCGTGCCGGAGATCGCGGCCGCATTGACGCGAGACTGCGCGCCTTCGATCGATCCGCCTTTGGTCAAGTGCATATAGTCCGGATCGGTATAATGGTAGATCGTTCCGTTCTGCCACCAGCCGTACGTGAGATTGTTCAGCTGGTATTCCGTGCTGCCGATGCTGCCGTCGATATCACAGGAGATGCGGCGGCTGTGCGCATATTGGCTAGGGAACAGCGGCGCGATGGAAGCGCTGATGAACATGGAGCCGTCCAGCACTTCATTCACGTAAGCCATCCCTTGGTTATAGGCCTGGATGCCGGTTTGAACGCTAGGGTCATCATGCTTGCCTTCCATTGCCCCATGGCTCAAAAAATCGATTTTGATATATTCAAAGCCCTTGCTCTTGAACTTATTCATGTAATAATCGATCCGCTGCTTCACGCCCGGATGCGTCGGATCCACGGCATAAGCGCCGTCCAGCGTCGGCAGCACGTTGCCGTCCCAATCGCGCAGCACGATATCGCCGTATTTATATTTGCCGTTCGTCCCTTCGACTTCCTGCTCCATATTGTTGCCCCAGTACACGAACGGCGAATAATAGATGCCGGCCTTCTGTCCATTGCTGTGAATGAGCTGAACCAGATCCGTCAGCTGCTGATCCGTCATGTTATCCCAATAGGAATCGAGATTGATATAGATATCGCCATCGTTGTTGAAGGAAAGGTTCTGAATATGGTCTTTAAAATAATTCGAGACCGAAACTGCCTTGTCAAAGCTTAAATCGCTGGCATAAGCTCCCCAGCTGTTCCAGCCGACCGGAACGCCTTCAGGAATGTCCTCGCCAAAGGCTAACGGAGGCTGGATCGCTGCATTCACCTGGCCAAACGCCTCCAGTCCGGTCCGGTAATCCTCGAAAAATCCGACCATGATTTTCGGCGAAGCAATTTGCTTGCCCGTTACCTTTCCATGCGGGATCGTGTCCCACGTAGAGGTGGATGACGTAAATCCGCCATATACGCGCAGTTTGTTCAATTTATCATTCGAGCCGCTCCAATAGATGCCGGTCTTCCACGTGTCATGCGTCACCGATCCGATGACGAGACCGTTCCGGCTCGTATTGTCATAGATGGCCGTAAGCTCAGAGCTGACATACAGACCGTTGTTGAGGCCGGTATTCATCGACTTCGCTTGGTATCTGGACCAAGCATCATTGTCGAAAGGAACGACGAGAACCCGGTTATCGTCATAGCTGCCGATGTCGATACCGCCTCTCGCTTCCATCGCGATGGGTGCTATGTTCCCCGTAGATATTGCGGAATGATGGGAAGCGACTGTTTCCGTAAGCAGATACGGCCCGTCTTCATAGACGTAATAAATTTGGCTGAGAGATGGCATTCCCCCATCCTCATTCACGACTGTCACCTTGATCCCCTTGCCGGTTGCATCCTGGAACGGGGCCACTTGATTTTTATAGAATTTATGATGTTTATAATCTTTACTTGCAATCATCCGGTCGAGCTGGATCTCGCTGTATAACCCCTTGGCAACCGCTTGGCCGTTCCAATTGTATTGCGACAATCCGGTCGAGGTGTTGTAGAGAAGCTCATACGTCGGATTGGATACCTTAAAGCCGTTGGCATACTCGGTTAAAGTGATGGAGCCATAGCTGGTGGCTTTCTTTTGCTTGCCTAAATCGCCAATGCTGCCATCTGGGTCTGATCCGTCATCGCCGGCTGAATCAAAGGTCAGCTCAATCTTGTCAAAATCAGGAGAGTATCCGCCTGCGTCATCGAACAGAATCGTGTTGCTGCCCTGATTCAAGTAAATTTGAATCTGATAAGTACCGATCGTGTTCCAATCCGCTGTTTTCGGAAAACTGAAGTTTTCCTTCTCCGCTCCGTTCACGGAGATCGAAGCCGCGCGGGAATCCCCGGAGATGTAGAACATGTTCATATTGTATATACCGGCCTTATCGGCCTGAATCCCGTTAAACGTTAGCGTGGAACCGCCGTACAGATTGCCGGCTTTTTGCCCGCCTGAACAGAAGCCGCAATCGACCGCTCCTGCATTGCCGGTAAACGTGTTCTGAAAAGCCTCGGCCTCGTAGGAAAGGATGCCTCCGGCCGCCTGACTCGACTGCTGCGGTTCTGCCGAAGCGAGGGAACTGCCTAGCACAGACCCCACTAACAGAATTGATAAGAATAGCATGAATGGCTTTTGGAAGTATTTGAACGGATGAATACGCACTGAACCTCTCCTCCTTCTATTGATTTCGGCTTAATTTCAGGATTTTCGATTCGGCTGGCGCCAACTCGACCACAAGTGTACACTCCGCTTGACCCGTCGTGCCTTCCCACACATCCAGAACCGAGTAGGAAGCGTGCGCCTCGAGGCCGCAGCGTTCCAAGGAAACCGTCTTCTGCACGGACTCGGCCCCGTCAAAGTTAAATACGGCAATATACGTCGTTCCCGCTTCGCTTGGATGGGTCAGCACAAACGTATCCGCAGCCTGTTTCCCGAGATTCCCCTCTACGGGCACAAAGGTTCTGCCCAGTCTGGCAATCTCGATGATGGCCTCATTTCCCAGCCAGTTCTTGGCGCGCCATGCCGCTTCCTCATGCCGAAAGTCATCGCCCAGCAGCAGCACCGTTCCCGAGATCACGGACGCGGTCAGACGGCTTCGCCCTTCATGGCGGGTCGTCGAATCCTGGTTGAAGCTTTTATAGATCACGGCATGGTCCGGATCGTTATAACGGTACAGCGTATCGTTCATCCACCACCCGTGCGTCAGCGAGTTCAGCAAATATTCCGTATCCCGGATCGTTCCGAACACATCGCAGGAAATTCTGCGGCTGTGCGCATAGGAATAAGGGAACAGCGGGGCAATCGACAGGTTGATGAAGAACGGTCTGCCGATCCGCTCCGGGGAGAGTTTTTCCGTCAGATACGACAATCCGTAATTGTATGCAGCGATCCCCGTCGTAATATCCGGGTTGTAATGCTTGCCTTCCAGAGCCCCGTGAGCCATGAAATCCAGCTTGATATACTCAAATCCCTCGGAGACGAATTTATCCATGAACCAATCGATTCGCGCCAGGTTCCCGGGATGCGTAGGATCAATTGCAAGTCCGCCGTCAACATCCGGCAAAATCTCGCCATCCTGGTCGCGAAGCAGGATATCGCCATAGGTGTACTTCCCATCAGTACCCTCCACGGGGTTCCCGAACCCAGCCGGACTTCCCCAGAACGCAAAAGGCGTCCAGTATGTACCGGGTTTGTGCCCGTTCTCGCGGACTCTTTTCACGGCATCCTCCATCTCGGCAGGCGTCAGGCGATCCCAGAACGCATCGAAATTCATGTACAGGGTATCCTCGTTATGAAAGCCCTGCGGCTGAACCTCCCGCTTCAGAAAATCGCTCGTCGCCACATAGAGATCGTAATCCAGCGTGCTCATGGCGGCCGACCAGCTGTTCCAGCCGATCGGGACGCCGCCGTCCCAGCTCAGTGCAGGCGCTACCTTCGCATTCGCTTCCCCATACGCTTCAAGTCCTGTCCGGTAATCGTCGTAATCCCCGACCATAACCAGTGGAGATTCGACGCGCGTTCCTCTTACATAGCCATGTGGCTGGGAATCTCGGGTCATGGTGTCGGCCGCGCCAGCGTACAGTTCCAGTTCATCCAGCTTGCCTGCGGTTTCCCCTTTGACGCGAATGCCGGTCTTCCACACGTCATGACTGATCGATCCCAGGATCAATCCATTGCGGCTATCCGGCTGGAACAAGGCCGTCACTTCGTAGCTTTCCGTCTCCAGCGGGGCCGTCTCCGTCAGGTAGCGCACCCATTTGTCATTGTCATACGGCACGCGCAGCACATGCAGTGCTTCTCCCGGAACCGTCTCGCTCCCGCTCGATACGCTATCGGTTTTCACCACCGCGATGCGGTTTACCTTTAATTCCTCTTCACCGACGATGACGACCCGTGTGATGAAAGATGAAGCTCCCTCATAGACGTAAAAATGCTGTTCCAGGCCTGGGAGCAGATCGGATTCATGCTTAATCACGGCATGGATGCCTGTTCCGAACGGATCTTGGATCTTCTCCGGCTTCCCTATCATATAGTGGCGGTCGTAATGTCCCGTATGGTATTCCCGGCCCTGCCATCGAAAGCCGCTTCGTACTTCTTGCAAAGCGAATCCCCTGCTGCCTGCGTAGGCGTAATTGCCTTTTTCCAAATCCACCTCAATGGCCACCATGCCATTCGCCAAGCGAATGTGAGTTTCGGCATTCACCCCCACGTTCACCGCCGTATCGCTGCTTCCTAACATCTGTGGATTGCCTCCTTCTGCGTGCATCTGTGCTGCATTCAGGACGTTTAGCATCAAGCGCCTTTTACAGCTTGCTACCATTATAGAAGCGCGGGTAAAGCGCTTACTATACAACGATCTTCCGATCCATATCGGGATATAACGCATCTGGAGTGACCCATTTGTTAAAATGCAATATGGGCTGGACCGTGTTCATACGGAGTTTAAATATGTCATTGACACGACACCAAATGGTGGCCTAAAATCAAAGTATCACTAAATGGTGTCCAATTAGAAGTCAGGATGAAGATATAGCGATTGCCTTACCGATAACGTTATAAGAGGGAGATGGGATAATGAGTTTTTTTCAGGATATGTTCTCCATATTCAAGAAGAGAGAACTATCATTTATAGAAAGCCGCAAAGAATCAGAGGATGTCTATTCTTTTCTATTTGAAAGAGAGAAAGACTTAACCTGGAAGGCAGGGCAATATGGTTTGTTCAGCATTACTCATAAGACCATAAAAAACCCTACAAAACCATTCAGCTTGGCAGCTGCTCCTACAGAGAATATAGTTAAAATAACAACGCGTATCAGTGATGATCCCAGTGATTTTAAAAAAGCTCTATTAGAATTAAAGCAGGGAATGAAGGTTAAAATGAGCGGCCCTGTCGGTTCTTTTTATATGCAAGATAACAGTCCCTCGCTTCTGATCGCAGGCGGAATTGGAATCACACCATTTCGGTCGATCCTTAAACAATTAGAGGCAGAAGGGAATCATGACGGGAAGCAAAGAAAGCTGCTCTATTTGGATGGCAAAAAGTCTTATATCTTCAAGAATGAGCTAGATGAAATGGCTAACCATCCTTCATTAACTGTGACTTATCTTGATTCAAGAGAATGACTTGCATCAGGAAATCGATACGTTTAACACCTTATATAAAAACAATGGAAAATACTTTATTGCGGGCCCGAAGTCATTGGTCGATTCTATTTCCAGCCATTTGCAGAGTAATCAGATTTCTAAGCGAAATATCAAAAAGGATGCCTTTTTTGGGTATTAGTTTAGAATGAACATTAGAGATTAACACTAACTCTCTAATCGAGTGATCGTCATTTCCAGGTATATCTGAAAATTTCACTTATAAAATCATGAAGCAGAGGTGGTGAAATTAACGGCGGTCCCTTCATCCATCATTAGATGACTAACAACAAAATTAGACTTTTAGGAGGGTTGTCGTGATTGAGAATAATCCGTCCCGCGATGTATTTGACGCGATTGCAGATCCCACTAGGCGTCAACTGATTCATCTGTTATCACAGGCAGAGGAGAAACCGCTTCACGAACTAAAGGCACAATTTTCAATGGGCCGTACAGCGGTATCCAAGCATTTGACTATCCTTAAAGAGGCCGGGCTGGTGCTCGACCGGAAAGTAGGCAGAGAAACGCGATTTAAGCTAAACCCCGATCCGCTTAGAGAAGTTCAAGATTGGGTGGCTTTCTACAGCAAATACTGGACTACAAATATGCTGCGCTTGAACCAGCTGTTCGAGGAGGAAGAAGAATGAGTTTAATCTTATCCATGGATTTTCAGTACACGACATCGATCGAGAAGGCTTGGGCTGCCTTAACCGATTCAAGTAAGTTAGCAAAGTGGATCACGGAAAATGATTTTAAGCCTATCGTTGGACATCGTTTTCAGTTTCGCCATGAGCCGTCCGAATATTGGGATGGAATCGTTGACGGCGAAGTACTTATCGTAGAACCGCCCAATCGGTTGTCCTATTCTTGGGCTACCGGAGACGAGCGGCATACCGTCACCTGGACGCTGCAAGATTTAGGCGACGGCAAGGTTAACCTTCATCTCGAACAAACGGGCTTCTCCCATGTTCATGGACTCGAAGGCGCCAGATATGGCTGGAGTGAGTGGTTCGGCAAGTTTGAAAACGCGTTGGATCAATAACAGGCGTTCAACCCTGCTTGACTCGAATCAAGATAAACCGGCTGCATGTTTGCAGCCGGTTTATCTTGATGTCTACTTCAGACCATCTGACAAGCTCTTGTCTTTTCGGGTCAAGAATGCAATGAACTTCCCTTGAATAATTTTGATGCTGCAAGATACCTTAATTAAAGGTCATCCATGCCGTACTTCCTAGAATCTCGAAATTCTGCTTGAACCAGAAATTCCGTGATTTATCCAGGGTATAGACATACATTTTTTTGTTAGGATACTTTGCTTTGAGCCAATTCATGAAGAAAGCCGCGTACCCTTTGTTTTCGAATTCTTTGAGTACATCCAAGGCTTGGATAAAGATAAAATCCTTCTTATTCTTGACATCAATATAGAAGTCCTTCTCCAAATACCGCTCATCGGCGCTAAAATAATCTTGTTCGGCCTTCTGCATGGGCTGCTTCCCGTTATCGTATTCCCACACGACTCCGTACCCTACCATCTCATCTTCCGCCTCAATGATATAGATTTCTTCCGGTAATTCCGCTAGGTCCATCGTGCTCAGTTCCCCTGCATGATAAGCCGATGTAATTTCACTTAAACATCGCTGCATTTCTTGATCAAATGACTTTGTAATCATCGTTGGCATTCTCTATTCTCCTTATGATCCATTAGCAAACATCTTCAAATCAAAAAGGCAGGGCTAACATACGTTCCCTGCTTCTCCAGTAGAATGTGTATGGGTTATTGTCCCTCGCAATTCTACCACAGATTCAGCGGTACGTAACCGTTCAACCCCTGATAGCTAATTCATTGAAAGATCACGTCAACCACCTTGGTCAATACCACGCACTCTATGACAAAGATCCCTAAACAACAAAAATAGAATACGGACAGCTTCAGCTCTCCAAATTGATCCTTCCAAAAACGTCTGCGGAACAAGGAGATGATATCCGGCGTCAACGAATACTTTACCGACTGCTTCAGATCATCCACATCATCGAAAATCCTTCTGAAAATCCACTTGTATATCGGAATGTTAAGAATAAACAAGACCACATACATTAGAAATTCCACGAGGCCACATCACCGTCCTAGCCTATACATGCTTCCACCAGATCCCCGCGCATTCCGGCACGGTTGACCATTGGTTCGCCTGAATCTTGTCCGTCAGCTCTTCTCCGAAAAAGAATCCCGTGTGATGCAGCGCCTCTTCTACTGTTTCAAAAACATAATCCGTTCGAATCCACTGATGGTTAAATCGTCATGACTCGAATCGGCCAGATAACTAATGCTCCAGCCCGATACGATCAGATCCACACTCGATGAATCAATCGGCAGGCTGCGATGATCAGCGACTACGGTCGTCCAATTACGAGAATTATAGGCTTCAGACAATTTATTATCCAAAATATCCAGCATCGGCTGCGCTATGTCAGTACATATCAAAGATCTGGCGTCTCCAGCTAGCAGCATAGATAATCGCCCTGATCCTGCCCCCAAATCAAGTACATCCAGCCCCTCGAATGGCTTTTTTTCATAAATAACCCCCGCTAAATCAGGCTGCTTGCTAATCATGGCCTCATAAGCTTCGGCCTGCTTATCGTATATCCCGTTCGTTGACATACCATGCTCCTCCTATCCACCTGGATTACTGATTTAATTCTCCGCAGAGGTTCCTTGACTTGTGTTTATGAGTCCTTCAATCAACTTGTACAAAAAGCACAGTAGAAGCGAAAAGGCCATCATCATGAAGTACGTGTTTACATTAAAAAATTGATTATTCATATGTATCGATAAAATACCGGACGTAATGGATTCGATATGTGTCCAATCGACTTTACCATATTCCGATTCGAATGCCTCCGCTTGAATTTGTCTATAGACTTCGAGTCTTCGGAGCTGATATACATAACCCACTATAATATAGCCAGCCAGGGTAAAGATCAACAAACTTAACGAGATGAGGGACATCTTTACATCTTTGAATACACGAATCCATTGAATGACCAGCACAAGAAAAAGTATGCTCAGAGGGATGAACAGCAGAATTGCAGGATTGCCGTTCCCCGAACTCGTGCCGAGTTTAGGTGTCATCGCATTCCCGAATAGAACCACGAGCAGACAGAGAAGCGCACTTATAAACAGCCAGATGAATCGTTTTATCTTCAATGTTTATCCCCCTCCCCTCAAGCTTCCCTGCAAAAGCCTATTATCTCTTCATGAACGAGCTCAGGCATCTCATGATTGATCGCATGGCCCGCGCCCGGAACGAGGCGGAACCGCATCCCATTCGCCTCCAGTCTGGCAACCGCCTTCGGATAGCAACTAAGCAGATCCTGCTCACCTATAACGAACAAGGTCTTGCTGCGTATAGTCTGAATGTCGGCAGACGAATGGATTGTAATGGCGTGTTTCATCATGGAGCGATTGTTAAAGTACTTCAGCAAGTAGACCCAGTGCTGCATAAGCTCCGGATGGTTCTCGAATGCATCTGCATTCGTACCGCACAGCTTGCGAAGCAGTTTACGCACACTCCGTTCTGAAGGAAACAGTGCTTCAGGCAGAAAAGCCCGCATCATTTTGCTCATCAGCTCAGATTGACTTCCGGCAATGCCGCCAGCCAAGCATACAATTTTTCTTACCCGATCCGGTCTGACAATGGCGTAATGATAGGCCAGATAAGCTCCATAGGATACGCCGGCAATATAGGTTGCGTCAACATTCATCGCCTCAAGGATCTCGTCCAACCATTTTGCCTGATTGAAGTCATGCGCATACCGGTCATTCGGCTCGCTTTTTCCCGAACCTCCGATATTATCCACGGCGATGATATGAAAGTTCCGGGATAACTCCGTCACATTATATATCCACATCATGGCGACGTTATCGCCCGTTCCATGCAATAACAGCAGCGGGGGAAGATCCGATGAACCTGCCGTTATTACGTGAGTCATCCCGTACGAGGTGGATATATGGTGCTGCTCGTAAGGTACCGTCCATCCTGCCATCAGGCGGTCATAGGATTCATAGACGAGCTTTTGTCCATTATCGCTTTTAAATCGCTTCAATTACTGCACCTCCAAGACACTGGACTTTACCCTTATTGCTAATTCTCATGGTATTCGGTATAAATATGAATCAATTCTTCCAGCTTATGTATCGTCCGATATGGCTTTATTTCTTCAGAGTAGTTCCAATTTCCATCTCGCGTAAACCATATGGGTTTGATTCCGCATTGCGCTGCTCCGATGATATCGTTATGCGGGTGGTCGCCGACGAACCACGTCTCTGTTGGCCGTACGTTTAGCAAATCTAAAGCCTTCCTATAGATCCTGGGATCCGGTTTTTTGACGCCAGCCTCTTCGGAAATCACGATGGAATCGAAGTACTCGCGTATACCCAATTGACGGATCTTCCCCTCTTGAACTTGGACGGTTCCATTCGAAATGATGCCAAGCCTCAGCCTCTTAAACTTCAAATGACGCAGTACGGGTAACAGCTGATCCATCGGCTGGATACAAAGCGGGATGGCTTCCCTGAAAAATGTCAGGTATTCATCGGCCGTAGGCGGATTCTCCCACGGAAGATGCTCGACCAGCATCTTATACACTTCACGCTTATCCCGGTAGCCGTTCTGATCCGCTTCCTTAAATCGCTTGGCTATCCTAAACTGAGCATCTTCATCGGAGTCTGGGAAATACCTGGCAATCAATCGCTCAATAAACGAGTCAATCGCCGACCGTTAGTGTCTCATCCAAATCAAAGATTATCGCTTTTAACGTCATAGGGGACCTGCTTTCTATCAGAAATGTGCCCGCTCTCCATTCGCTTTGATGAAAATATGTTCCGGATATTTTAAAGCCGTGGGTGGCAGCTGATCCTCCGGAAAGAATACGAGTTCAGCAAACTCGTCATTCTCAAGATCCAACTCTCCCGAAATGATGCGGCACTCAAACACAATCGTGAGGTACTCCACTTGATGTCCGTTGCTGTACGTATATCGGCGTTCTTTTCCACCATATACTCCAATGATTCGTTCAGGTACGATATCCAGCCCAGTTTCTTCCTTCGCTTCACGAACCATCGCCTCTGCCGGGGATTCTCCCAGCTCGATGGCACCGGCTACAAGTCCCCATACATCTTCGCGATGCTTTCTTCCAAATAAAACAAAATCCTGATCATTACGGATAATGCCCGCAACGGACGGCATGAATATTAACTGGTCTCCGATCTTTTCTCTTAGATCCTTATAGTAATCTGACATTCCCATGGTTTGATAGCTCCTTTGGATTCCTAATAAAATGGATAACTAGAATCTGTTCTCTATTATCAATGCCCTCATCGTATGTATCGCACTGATTAATGCATCTGTATCGCGTTGTCTACCTAATAAGGTTGTTGTCAATTCTATCAGTTCAAAGGCCTGCTCTACGCTAACCCACTTGATTTCCTGCGTTTCCTTATCATGATGGGTGCTCCAACCATCAGGGCTCATCAAAAAATACTTCGTCAAGCATGTATCCGATTCATATTCACCCGGAATGGCTGCGATAATGCTGCATTTATACCCTGTCTCCTCTAACACTTCCCGGGTTGCGGTTTCTTCTGGGGAGCTATCGCTTAATTCAGCACCGCCTTTGGCGAAGGTCCAAACATAGCCGCCCCAATGGCCGCGCGGACTTCTCATGAGAACCTCTTGATTCTGATTGAACACAATGCCTCCATAAGCATACTTGGATCTCCAGCTCAATTGGGCTCACTCCTTATGTAACTTCGCGTTTTCACGGTTCAATATGGATGTTATCTGCGCGATATGATGCTGGTTGTGCCACACGAATCGCTGCAGCGCGATATCCAGTGTAATGCTGCCGAGCACTTGAGTTCTCATGGTTCTTTTGAAATCCTCAGGCTGTAAGTCCTTAAGCAGTATAAGAAAACGAAAATGAAGTGTTTCGAGAAGCGTAAGCGAGTTCTCAATGGGAACCTCCGTGTAATCACTCAGTTCAGCCCATAAATCCTCCCGGTACGAGTTTGCCACCGGTTCCTCCTCGGTCAATGCACGTTTAAATCGCAAGTATGCGTTCATGTCGTTATCAGCCAGATGGTGTACGATTTGCTGAATGCTCCAGCCCTCTTCACGATAAGGCATAAGCAGCTGAGAAAGGGGGCATTTCATTATGATTTGCCGGAGCGTCGGTACGATTGAAGGTATCTGTTGTATAAACCTCTGCCTCTCCTCCAATGTCGGCTCCACCTTCGGTTCAAAGGAACCCAGGGGAAAACGGATGCTGGCCACTTCCTTACCTCCTCGATACATCATCGTATCCTTCCCATACGAAAGAACTGTGTTCCACAGCAAAAAATAATACGAAATAATCCGCTAAGCATTATGAATATGCGATGCCTTCGAAGTTAGAAGCAAAGACGGATGAAACAATGCAAGCGAGTACTGCACGCCATTCTTGAGATTCTCAACGATCTGTCTCATGACTTCGGTATCCCGGAATTTCATGCTGTTATCCGCCAAGACATCAGGCAGCGTGACCCAGCGGGCAGCTTTAATCTCGCCTGTACCAATTTGAAGCGAGCCTCCCACCACTTCTCCGGTAAAATGAAACATGATCACAGGGTGATTCAAACTGCTGATAAATGGATACACGCCTGTAGTGCCTGTCAAATGCACATCATATCCTGTCTCTTCCTTCACTTCTCTTATAGCCGCCTCGAACATAACTTCCCCAGGCTCGATGCGCCCTCCCGGGAAGTTCCAGGTATCCCGTACCGAAGGTTTATTTTCTTGGATGATAAGCACTTGATCCCCTTGAACAAGGGTCACGCTGACCACGAGCACAATTCCCTTTTCCGTCATATCCACATTCCTTTGCGTATGGTCTTAAATAAACAAAACCCACCTTTGGCGTTAACCATGAGGAGGGTTCTTGGATGAAATATCAACTGCTTTACATCATTCTACCGTTAACGGACATAACGCGCAATCGCGCGACGTTGTTACAACTTCAACTCAAATGACTCCCCTTTTCGCGCATAATGATCCAAGCTTGTCCATAAGGATCCATAAAATCCAGAAACCATGCGAAGCCTTCGTCCCGAATTTGCTCAATTCTCGCACTAGCGGCAGATAAAGTAGAGCTCAGTTCTACGATATCCCGATTGGTTTTGAATATAAATGATGCCTCTTGTCCAGACTCCAGCTCCCTTGCTTTCACGCATTCCAATATCAAATTCGGGCTGTTGTACAACGTTAACATATAGAAGCCTTCTTCCTGCATCAATATGTTGAATCCTAAATTTCGGGTATACCAGTCAGCCGCTGCATCAATGGTATCTTTTGTAAAGACCATACGGATGTCGTCCAATCCCTCAAGAACCGGAATGGGCTCCTCCGCAGGCTCCACATGCGGCATTGGGGCAGGCTTATAACCACCTTCAAGATAGAGGGCTTCGATCTCACGGTCCTGCATGGCACGATTATAGATTCGCAGGTCGTCGATACGCCCTTGGAAAAAGAAATACGGTTCATCGGTTGATTTTCTACCTACATACATCGGTTCTTTATTATAGGGTGTAAAACTGCCTGTACGCTCAGCAACGAGACGGCCATTGACAACCATTCGGTAACGGGATTTCTCATAGGTTATAACCACATGATACCAGTGCTCCTTCACGATCTTGGTGTTCATCGATAGATCCGGTTCTCTAAGGAAACCATGGAACGTAATATACTCATCCTTCGTGCTAAGCTGCATCGCCCGGTTCTGGTGATGGCCATCTTGCGAGACAATCGCGCTATGCCATCCACGGAGGATCTTGTGTGCATCATAATAACACCATACGGATACTGAAAAAGCATCATTCACAAGAATGGGCGGTTGATCGATCCGGACATAATGACTTCCGCCATCCAACACTAAAGCCCCGCCCTTCCGGCCAAAGCGGTCTTCGCCATAATTCCCGCCTTCTAGTCGCCCATGATGTCCCTCCCCGCTGGTATCTCTCACATCGCCGTCGAACAAATACTCAAGTACGAGTCCTTTTCGTAAATCGATGTTATGGACAGTCCTGCCAAAAAGCTCATCGATCGTGACCCCGAATACATCTGCCAGTATCGGAATCAGTAAAATATCCGGGCAAGATTGTCCATTCTCCCATTTACTTACGGCTTGATAGCTGACACCGAGTCTGTTAGCCAATAGCTCCTGTGTGATGCCGAGCTGTTTTCGCAGCCTGCCAATATTGTTACCAATCACGCCGTTTGCCTGATTCATCAATCCAGACACCACGCTTTCCATGAGATGCCTCTACTATACACAACAACCTCACGAAAAAACATAACGCGGAAGTAGAGCAAGCTAACATGCACTCAACCTCTGGTTGAGTGCATGCTTTGTCCATCTTCACGTGAGATTAAGGATCTTAGATCGTAACGATCGCATGATCAATATATCCTTCTTTCCCGCGTAGCCCCCTCAAGCCACGAGATAAGCCCTATTTGGCTAACGTAGATTTCGTTTTGCACCACAATATAAGGAAACGACACCTCCTCGGAGTCACCCTGCGCTCTTAGCGCATTCTCGGATGAGATGATACTTTTCACCTGAGACTCGGTAAGGTTCAAGAATTCGGCCGTTTGTTCAAGGGTCATTAATGGGCTATCCGTTTGCATCGAATAGGCTTCATCCGTTACAGCTGGCACAGACTTTACACCCTCAGTCCTCTGAAGTATAAAACTTGCCATTACGATGGATATCCCGATAATCAAAGAGCAGATCAATGCGCTATAATTCAATGGCTTCAAACCATATCACCTCGATTCCTAAATGGTATATTCCGGATATAMTCATCCATTTCCTCCACGATTACCCAAAAGGAAAGCAAAAACCTAAAATATTGTAAATACGCAGCCAACTAAAAATAAGATATGATATGGGCAAATCAGGAAGGGAGGACAGGATACATCTACTTAACGTCCAATTTAGAAGGAATCACTTCTTGCACATGACAAAGGAGGAACTTTAATGAGAATCCCCAAAATCACCAGCCTGTTCATGATGCTAACATTTCTGACGACGGCGTCGCTCTCCCCTTCCGGCGAGTTGGGGAGTACCGCGGAAGCAACGCCTGGGCCTTTGCGTGTTATGAGCTTCAACCTGCGTTATGCCGCCAATGACAGTCAACCTTGGGAGAAACGCCGCCCTGTCACCAAGAATCTCATCCTGGAGCATAAACCGGACGTCATCGGAACGCAGGAAGGGCTTCACCGGCAAATCCTCGATCTGGAGAATGATCTGCCGGGATATGGTCGGATTGGAGTCGGACGTGAAGGCGGGAGCTTAGGCGAGTATATGGCGATCTTTTATAATACGGAACGACTGAAGCCATTGGAACAGTCTCACTTCTGGCTGTCCGATACGCCGCAGACGATCAGCTCCGCCAGCTGGGGGAACCAGATTCCGCGGATGGCAACCTGGGTTCGCTTCCAGGATCTTCAGAACGGCAAAACCTTTTATATAGTCAACACGCATCTGGATCACCAATCCGAGGTTTCCCGGCAGAAGAGCGCCGAACTCATTGTCGACAAAATGAAGGCTTTTGCCTCGGATATCCCCGTTGTCGTAACCGGCGATTTCAATACCCGGCCGGGAAGCGATACGTATTCAATTTTTACAAGCAACGGGATGTCGGATGGACATGTCACCGCCAAGAAACGCACCAACGATGACCTGGGAACCTTTCATAATTACAAGGACCCTACGGGCGGCGGCGGCGGAAACCGGATCGACTGGATTCTGCACAGCCAGAGCTGGAATGTCCTGCACAGCGAGATTATTAATTACAATGAAATCGGCCAATACCCTAGCGATCATTATCCCGTCATGATGGAAGGTACCCTGCAAAAATCCGATAAAACCACCGAAGAAACGGTACCTAAGCTGCCCTTGACCACCGCCCTGCACATCACCGAGGTGGTCGCTAACTCGAACGAGCAAGGTAATTACAATTATGTGGAGATTTACAACCCCACGGATCGGGAAATCGACCTGGAAGGATATCAAATCTACTATTATTACGACCCTGCTCTTCCGTTTGACAAATCCAAGTCCAACCGCTGGACCATTACGAAGGATCGCTACAGCACGGACACCATCATCCGTCCTAATGAAACCAAGGTGATCTGGATCAAGAAGCAGCCTTGCTGTTACGACCTGAGCATGGAGCAGTTCCTTGCCAACTATAATGCTGATGGCGAAGATTTCTCACCGTCTCAACTGCTGGCCGTCTTCACGCCGGGCAACAATCAGGGCCTGAACGGAACCTCCACCAGCGGACGCTCTTTGGGCATTTCAGCGCCATCCGGCACGCATCTTATCGGCGTACAGTTCAATAACGGGCAGCTGGATGCCGGGGTTAATGAATCGATCACGTATCGAGAGCCCGAGCCGCTGACGAGCATGATGCAGAAAAAAGAAACCCACCAGGTCCCTTCCCCAGGTCAACCGTAAAATAAAAGTCCCCCTTGATCGCTGGATACCCCAGCTAAGGGGGACTTGCTTATTAGATCGATGTAGCTTTATATTGAACCGCCAAACACTGCTTCGCGATATAAAAAATTTGACCCATATGCTCCGAATAATGCGTGGCGCATTGATGCAGTATGTCGAGATTGCTTCGTTCTTTACCGCGTACCTGTTGAACCTGTTCAAAGTCCGCACTCGACATGGATTTTACCGTATCGATCAGGAACTGAAACCGATTCTTTACAATCTGAATCAGATCATCCCGGCTGACAAAAACCTGCGTCAGCTCTTCCTCCCGGTTTCGCGTGATGTCTTTGTGCAGAATCCCTTTCATGACCCGCTCTTGAATGTTGCCTTCGATGTGCCTGATCAACGTCGAAATGCTCAGACTGGAATGGTTGGGCCGCCAATTGACTTGCTCATCGTTTAACTGCACCAGCACTTTTAAGGTACGGCTGCGGATGTTTTCAAATTTGTCCTCCAGCCACTTCCGGTTGAACTCATGATCCATAACGCAACACTCCTTTTTCGGTATGATAAACGACTTGACGTCACTTCTTCATGGCTTTCCAGATGTATTTGTGTTCACGGACTCCAAGCTGCCCGTCGATCTGATTCTCCCGTATCTTGGCCTCGAGTTCACCCTTCATTTCCGGCAAAGTGAAATCGGGATTACCCGGCACATCCGACAGAAACAATGCAAATTCGCGGGCATTCGGGAAGTAAGTAATCGCTTCATTATACTCCTCAATCTCGACATTCATGTAGCCATTCTCCGACAATCGCCTTCGTACGGCAGTCACATCATTATGTATGCCGATAATGGTGCCGCCTGAAGCTAATATCCTGGGATGTTCGAGGATCGAGGTGGGACCTCTGCGGTCATAGATGAGATCAAACTGGGCGTGTTGAAAGGGCAACTCGGTCTTCGTTGTGGCAAACACAAATTCCACATTACCGATTCCGCTGCTTTCGAGTAAGGATTGGGAGATTCGGATCATCTCCGCGGAGTTGTCAAAACCAATGATGTTCTTAGCATGTCTGGACATCCGGAGCGTGAACTCGCCATGCCCGCAGCCTGCATCCAGCACCGATTGAAACTGCGGCAGCATCTCCACTAACCGCTCCTCAAACACCTCTTCCGCCGACCGGCCGACGACGGTACACACCGCTCTTCCTTTGTAGCCGCCATTTCTTCGTGCGATCATGTCATACCAGTCTATTCCCATACATACCTCCTCCGTCATAGGCTGCATTGCATCCACTATCCAAGATAGCCGAAATCTGTTATTACATGGTCATGAAAGAAGCCAATAGGCACCAATTTAACCGCTATATATCTAATGACTTAAAATATTACCATTTTGTTCCGTAATGTCAACGGTTACATTGAAAAAAATCCGTCAAAATCATACCTTTCATGGTCGATATTCCGATATTCTTCTCCTCTTCATCCAATACGTTCAAACCAGAGCTGTGCGCAGGTCAACTCTTTATTGCTGTGTAAATATTCATAAAACATTGCTCCTGTCATAATTTGTCGTCTACAATGGAGGAATATTAATCCAATACATAGATACATACAGGAGGATTTCATGATTCTAAAAAGGTGGCGTCGATTATTATCTTTTACCCTCATTCTATCGTTGTGCATGACATCCATGGCAAGCGCGGCGGAAACCAGTCAAGCCAAATATGGCTGGGCCAATGAATCCGTAGATTTCCTTAGATCTCATGGTGTTTTTGAAAATATGGAGCATCGGACAAAAACTTTAGGCAGGATGGTAACCAAATCCGATCTCACGCTCATGGTTCATCGGCTGTTTACCGATTTACGGGTCGAAAGCGATAAGAACATCAAGATACCCGGGGTCCCAAATGGACATCCCTCCTACCAGATGTTTAAAGATGTATACGGCAGCATACCGTCGGCGCCGAGCGGATTAATTGCCGCCGCCGACAAAATCAATTATCATGACGAAACCTTCAAGTTTATACCGGAGAAAGTGTTAACACGCTGGGACTTATTGATTACGCTGAATGCGCTGTTCGATGATATTGGATATTCTGTGGAGGTGTTGGAAAGTGAGGAGATTGCCAGGCTGCGGGAGATCAAAGATCTTCCCAAAAGGTATTTCAATTCCTACAACCAATACGAAAAATGGAAGTACGCCTATCAACCATTGGCACCCGAAATCGGATTGATGCAAGACAAAAAATGGGGGCCTTCCTTAGCCTCCGATCTCGATTACGTTAAAGCTTATGCGCTGCTCGGCTTTGCCGAGGCCGGCATCATGAAACCTGACGCGAAAGGGCATTTTCGTCCGAATCAAAAGGTAACGTTAGCCGAAACCGCGGTCATCCTGCATCGCATATACGATTATTATGATGGCAGCGACTATGTCCGGGAACCATCGGCAGATGATCTCATCCCGAATGGCACTAGAAACTTTATCTATGCGGGATCTCCGTCTGGACACGGAGAAAGTCCGGTTGCTGACTTTGCTTTAGTAAATCCCGATTCCGTACCGGAATTCTATCTGGCCGTGAAGGCTTCAGAGAAAATCGACTTGCAGATCAACATGAACGGGGAGCCATCCTTTTATACTTACGAACAATTAAGCAACCCTAAGCAGCCTGTTCGAATTGCTTTGAATGGCGCATCCTATGCGGAGTTCATTCCCATTATCCGAAGCAAGGGTCAGAAAGCCACCGATGACAATAATAACATTAAGGTTATGTATTATTATTCTGATACATTCCAGGACTTCACCCAATTATTGGGGTTTGAAGCCGATCTCTAGATAGGCTACTAAACGGGAGTGCAGAACTGTCACAAACAGTAGGCACTCCCTTTTTATCGTATGCAAGACAGATTCATGTTCTTAAAATGTTTGCCTTCCCGCTTTGCAGATCCTCAAATACCGGTCTTTGCACAGAGCTGATATCCTCTAGATCAATCTCATGCAATGCCTTGAATTCCAACTGCAACGACTCGTTGTTCACATCGTGATAAATAAGGATTCGGCCTTGCTCCTCCGTCTTCCCTTCCAATTCCACCGTCGCGTTAAAAATAAACATGACAAACACGACCTCGTTTCCGTCCGGGTATCGATACTGCATTCTGGGTCCGCTATAAACACCATAGAGTTCATGATCGCGGACGACCAGCCCCGTTTCTTCGAGCACTTCCCGTCTCATCGTCTCTTCCACGGATTCTCCGGCTTCCATACCGCCACCGGGAAGTCCCCAATTGCCGTAATCCGAGCGTCTCTGAAGCAATATTCGCCCATGATGATCCCGGATGATGGCGCCGCCAGTCACTACGATTTTCATATCAGCATCATCCTCTCCGCACACTTGTAGGCTGAGGGTTTACAGCATTAGCTTTGCTACCGATTCACCCTCCGACCACGGCATGACGCCGATTTCCTCAAAACCCGCTTTGACATAAAGCTGCCTGGCCTGTTCGTTCTTCGGATCAAAGCTTATCATAAGGACATCCGTCCGGTCAGGTTTGTTTCGGATTTCTTCAATTATGTCTCGCAAAGCCGCTTTACCGTAACCCTTCCCTTGAAAATTACCGTCGATCATCAAACGGTAAATCCAGTAGTTCCCGTCATCGGAGTCCAAGCCATATAACGCGAATCCGACCATCGTCTCTTCCTTATAAATGGCCATTGCTTCAAAATGTTCAAGAAATTGAGACTGGGCAATCGAATACAGATTGGAGGCGATAAAGCCTTCTTGCTCCGGCTTCGCTTTCAGTTTAATGCATTCGGTCCAATTATCCTTATCAATGGGCTGCAATCTAATCATATCAAGCTCCTTTGGATGGTTGTTGGTTTTAATACATGCCTACACCAAATGCTTTATCAAATAATAATGCTGATGCCCTCTTGGGGCATCGTCGATACGTGCAATCTCTTGAAATCCATGCTTTTGATAGAACAGTGGCGCTTGAAAGCTGAACGTATTGAGCTTGATGAAGGTGCATTTCTTTTCCCTGGCTATCTTCTCGATCTCCTGTAACAATCTTGAACCGTAGCCCCGCCCCCGGGATCGATCATCCACCCATAGAATATCGACCTCAATCCAATTCCAGCAAAACACGCTATTGATCCCGCCTGCGATATCACCATTCTCATTCTTTATATGTAAGTTGATCTCCTCGTAATTCTGCTGCAAATCTTCTGCAATATGCTGTGCATTATATTGAATCAGGTTCGTCCGTACCGCAAGCGCTTCTTCCGGACTGCTTCGTTTGATGTTGATTTCTGACACTCGCTCACTCCCTTTTCTCAGTACACTAAACCAAATAATACCATGTGGAGGAACCCTATTTCCGGGATTAAACAACTATAGATAAACTCTTCCTGCCTTCCGACCAATACAAGAGGTGGTGCTAATACAGTTTGGAACGATCAACTCAGGTGCACCTGAGTTCCATCTGCTCAATCAACTATGATCCTCTATCACTGCTACCTTATCGTCTCTAAACGCAAATACGGACTTTCCCTTCAGATGAATCTTCTCGCCGGCCTTCATACCGTTGGGGAGATCTTTAGCAAGAATACCCTCGTAGTCGATCTCAACCTGAGTCTTGTCATCTTCGAACGAATAACCAATGATCGTCTGACACCGATAGGAGAATAACGACTTGGACTGTTCGGCGATCTCTCGAAATTCCTCGATTCCTTTGGTCTCCACGTCGATTGATCCGCTTGATATGTTTCTGAACTCGATCTTCTCATGCAGAAGAGCAATCATCCCCTCGATATCAAAAGAATTATAGGCTCTCACATACTCATTAATCATGTCCTTCATTTTCATAGAATTCACACCACATCTCCCCTTCCGTCAGTTTGGGTTGCAACCACGATCTTAAAAAACTCCGCCTTTACTGTGCACACTTCATAGCAGATTATCATTTAATATACTGACTCTACTATAGTAAAAGGAGTGATTCAAATGGGTCGTGTCAGTGCTGTTCCAGAGCCGGATTTAGTATTAATCTACTGGTCAAGAAACCCTCTCGTTGCGGGTTCCCCGCGTAGAATCGTTGCTGCTCGTGTCATTGGCAATGCTTCTCCTTGCCGAGCTGATTTGACGCCGAATGCATTGCTAAGAACTGCCTTAGCCTGTTTGCTGGATAATGATGTAGGTTTCAAAATCGTATTCCGCCAAAGAACATCCAGCATTAGCGGTTACCTGTTATTACAGCGTAATTAATGGATTTCAGAAGGAGCGGCGATCATGCTGCTTCTTTTTTTTAGCTCTTTTCATGAATACTGTTAGAAGCTTGCAAGCAAGCCAATTTCGCCACAACGTAAAGCTGTGAGCATAAGAAAACCAGTTGCTATTGAGCAACTGGTTCAACATAAATACTTAACTTGGGTAGTTGTTTAACCAATTGAGTGCTTGTTTATAATCATCAAAAAATTTAACGGATTCTTTGGTGTTGGATTGCTGCAGGTAATTCATGATCTCCCCTTCTTCAAGAAGAAACGCAATGGCCTTGCTATGATTCAGGAAAGTGTCATTGAAGAACTTTTCTTTCCATACTTTTTGAACGGAGAAGTGGTTTGGGGTATATCCTTTTCTATCCACCAACAATTTGTATTTCAGTCCCTTACCAATAAACTGCTGACATGAATTTTCAAAGCCATTAAACCATTCAATAACATCATCCGTGTTTATCTTCCCTATCAGATGAGTAACAATTAAATCTCCAGTAACAACAGTACTGATATTCTTATCATTCAAAGTGGAATCATCTCCCTTAGTTTCTATTATGCGTAAACTTCCTATAAAATCAATGCAAAACTAAAACTTATTCTTACATATACTGGAAGTTTGGATTGCCCAGGAAATATCAATGCTCGTGACAGCTTTTCGAAATAAAAAAAAGCTCACAGGGCATTCCTTTCACCCTGCAAGCTTCCTCGTACTAACCTCTATTCACCTTTTTCATATCTAAGCCATATCTCTATCTCTTTTATCTCTATATTTATTTCAATTGGGCAACACTTACAGCAACCTTCTCCAGCTGTGCTCTACTTAAGGAATGATCCGGTGAGCTGATTGTCACAAAACGATCATCGATCTGAAAGCCCAGCATGTCCGTATCATCCGGTGTATACCATTTCGCTTTAACCCCATTGGACAATGTAACCGATTTGCTGTCATATCCATGAGAATAGTCTCTTGGGGAGATATATACCGTCATGTGTTTGAATAACATGTTAACGCCATCTTCCGATGCGCCTGTCTTTTGATACACATCGCCTTTTACCATCTGAGTTGGAGCATACGGCGATTGAAAACCATCAAATTTGGCGAATGCGCTTTTGATTTCTTTTCGCTCGGCATCACTGTATTTTACGTTGGTCAGCTCGGTCGTCTGACCGTTTCCAGGATTACTTCCGATCAGCACCTGGTTATTCTTCGCATCGTACTGCACGGGTACATCCAGCACATCGGCCATGGCGCGAACCGGCAGGTATGTCGTATTCTGATACGTGATCGGAGTCAATTTTTTGCCTGTGTTATATACGACTCCGTCCACTTTGATACCGATGCTGTGATTCAGGTAAGCCGAGATTTTCTCCAGGTTGGCTCCCGCATAGACACCTGCTGCTCCCGTTAATGTCATTCCCAGCACGGCAACCGCCACGATTGTTTTTTTCAACGGTTTCATTTCATCCATTCCCCTCGTTGTCTCACCAACCTTCCAAGTCGATGAGTCATAGTATGAAGCTCGATATCTTTATTTAAAATCGATGACATACGTCACTATCAACGCTTCTTTATCGTCAATCGTAATTCCCAGTCTTTTTCCAGATGGACTCCAAGTCAGCGGGTAGACCGGATGGGCCGATGGATGCACCGCCGAATAATAGGGCGCCATCCAGCTTACCTTTCCTGAAGCCGTATCAAATACATACACTCCGTTCATCCCGCTTTCATTCTCTGAATATACATCAAAGGCTAATCTGGCAGAATCCGGTGACCAGGACGGGTAAGAAATCAGATTGCCTTTTCCGATAAGGGATCCTTGCAAGCTGCCGGCTGCGTCATAGATCAGTAAATTGCTGCCTGAGTTCCCTTCCGTGTTGGTCGCTGTGGAGACGGCAATGTACTCTCCATCCGGCGAGATGGTGAAGCTCCATACATTTTCAATAAGCTGTACCGGCTTCGATTGCCCCGGTTCAACGACCTTCAGCACCTGGTTTACATCGATATAATAGATCCGGCCTTTACTCGCTCCGAACTGGTTGTAGACTTCAACATCCTCATCCTCAATGGCTATGGTAGTATAAGTCCCGTCCGTTGAAATGAGACGAATATCGCCTTTGCCGCTCATGGAGCCTGCTGCAAGAACATAGGTGTCTGTATCCAGCCACCCCCCAACCTCCATGTAATTGTCGCCTTCAACCGGTATGCTCTTGCCTGTACTCAGGTCCTTCAGGAAATTATCAGCCGTATACTTATCCCTCCATTTCTGAACAAAGCTATATTTACCGTCCGGCGAGATTTCTTCTTTGACAAGATGTTCGCCTGGATGCGACTCTTCATGATTCGTGAGCTCACGCCGCTCACCTGTACTTACGTTCACTGCTTCGGAGGAATAAGCATATTGCGGTTCTTCCGTTTCGGTCGCTTCCTTGATCAGCTTGGTTGTAAGCACCTTGACCTCATTCTCCGACAGCCATGTCTCAATGTTCGACGAGGCGATCCGGTGCGTCTGATTCACAACGACTTCCTGACTGGATGGACCACTCCCTCCTTCTACAACCGTAAGTTTGCGCTCTCCTGATGCCGTCTCTCCAGCATTCGATACAGGGGGCTGACCGATTATATTGTTGCCTGGCTCCACGATGGTCAGCCGATCCTGGGATTGGCAAGCCGTCAGGGCTGCAGCAATAACAACAGCAGACATCAGCTTGACCCCATACTTACCTACTCTGTTTCTCATAACAGGTTCCTCCCAATGGCATATCCCCCAAGGCGCTTCGGCAGCTGCACAGAATGTGTCTTGGCATTCCGCCTCTTTCCCTGTTGAACTCAGTATAGAATGTGAATATCTCGATACGATATCGAGCTTGTAACGAACTTGTAAACAAAGAGGTAACCTTGAAAAAAGAAAGTCCAGACCTTATTCCAAGTCTGAACTTTCTTCTGTCGAAATAACCTCTGAGGATTGTGGCCGATTCATCGGCAGGGCAATCACAAACGTAGAACCGCCGGGACCCGATTCCGCAAGCTGAACGGAGCCATGCTGTTTCTCTGCCAGATTGCGTACCAGGGATAACCCTAGGCCCGTTCCTCCGTGAACCCTGGAGCGGTCGCTGCTCACCGTATAAAATGGAGCAAAGATCCGTTCTCTGGCACCATCCGGAATTCCGACTCCGGTATCACTTACCTTAATGATCATACGATCTTGACCATAAGGATCCTGGTCCACTTCGTTCGAGAGCGTAACGCTCCCTCCGTGCCTGTTATATTTAATGGCGTTATCCAGCAGATTCAGAACCATATGCATCAGATTCTCCGGATCAGCCCATACCTTACCATCCATTAAGGATGATTGAATCGTAATGTCAGATTGCTCTGCCTTAGCCTCTAACCGGGCTGCCGCCTCTTCCAGAATCGGCATGAGATCTACGTGTTCCGCATGGGTTTCGAATTCATAAATATCCATCGACGATAACTGAAGCGCCTTTTCTACCAAGCGGTATAGACGCTGTGCTTCCTTGCTGATCTGTCCTCTGGCTTCCTCAAGCAGGGCGGGATCATCGCGATACAGTTCAAGCAGATCCGCATAAGCCAATATCGAGGTCAGCGGCGTTTTCAACTCATGGCTGATATTCCCGATAAACTGCTTCTGCTGCTGTTCCAGCTCTTGCAGTCTTTCGATGGCATCCAGCAGCTTCAGCTTCTCCTCCGTGAGCTGGCTCACCGATGAGGAAATTCGCCCGCTCATTTCATATATGCCTTGCGCAAGCTCGCCGAGCTCATCCTTTCGCTTCACCGTCGGCTCACTAAGGTAGACGCCTTCACCGATCCTCTGCGCAGCCTGGTTCAGCCTGCTAATGACATGCACCTGCCGCCAGACATACAGAAAACCGATCAGGAAGCCGGCGGCCAGCACCGCAAGGCCCGTCACGATAAACAGGTTCTGGATCCGGTCATAGAAAGCGTGCTGCTCAGCCAGGGAGGCGTGGAATTGAATCGTTCCGATCGGCTCCTCCATATGCCGAAGCGGAGCAAGATAGAGCAGTTGGTCACCCTCGATTATATAGGCGGAACGTCCTTGCGCCGTATGTGCAAGCGCGTCTTGTACATCCATCTTCGGCTGGAACGGCAGGGAAGTCCCCGTGAATGTACCATCCAGCTTATACAGCGTCACCGGCATGCCGCTCTGGGTTCCAAGATCGACGGCCAGCCGTTGACCGACATTTTCCATAAATTCATCCGGCTTCGTCTCAGGATTCGTCAGTAATTCCTGATGAATTCTAAGATTGGCTGCTTCGGCCTCCTGTGCGAAGGATTGCTCCAGGCGCACCCGCTGATCCTCCCGTATCCCGGCAAGAACCAACGTGCTTAGAACAACCACAACGGCGATCAGCAGCAAAGCGAGAAGCAGCGCGACTTTCCACTTTAAGCCGAAACGCACCTTACCTTTGCTCATGATGGAATCTCCGTGCTTTTATATCCAATCCCATAAACGGTCTGGATCACTTCGTGCTGGTTCCCCAGCTTCTTGCGCAATCTCTGGACGTGAATATCTACCGTGCGCGTGCCGCCGGCAAAATCCATATCCCATACCTGTTCAAGCAAGGCCTCGCGCGAATATACCCGTTCCGGATTCCGGGCCAGGAGAGCCATGAGGTCAAACTCCTTCGGCGTGAGCTCAAGAGGCTTGCCTTCAGCGTGAATGGTGCGATTTAACAGATTAATGGTAAGCCCGGATATCCGGATGACATGCTGTTCCGGGACTTGCTGCCCAGCGGCCTCAGCCGTGCGGCTTCTTCGGGACAAGGCCTTTACTCTGGCGATAATCTCCCGCATATCAAAGGGCTTCGTCATATAATCATCCGCACCAAGCTCCAGTCCGAGCACCTTATCCACAATATCGTCCTTCACCGTCAACAGCAGAATGGCCGGGCGCTGCCGGTCCCCGAGCTTGCGACAGACATCGTACCCGCTAAGCTTCGGCATCATGACGTCCAGCACCATCACGTCGGGATCAAAAGATTCAACACGCTCCAGTGCTTCCTGCCCATCCCCTGCCGTCTCCACCGTATGTCCTTCTCTCCGCAGCGCATAAGCAACTGCGCTTGAGATACTGATCTCATCATCTACTACAAGTACCTTGGTCATTGCAGATACGACTCCTTTATTAGCCGATTCAACATTTACTAATTCCATGATGGTAACGTATCCGGCATCATAATTCAACATGCGGTTCCCTGCCGATTTCATTACAATTGTAACTATGAACGCTTTCTCCCGGTTGCCATAATAAAGCTAAACACTCAAGCTAAGGAGGATTCGGATGACAATCGCTACCATGAACCATATCATTAAGCGCTATGGGCATCAGCTTGTCCTGGACCATGTCCATTTAGAAATCAGGCAAGGCGAAATACTCGGTCTTCTTGGTCCGAATGGTGCAGGTAAAACCACATTGATCCATGCGTTATCCGGCTTAATCGGCATCGATTCCGGTAGCATCGAGCTGTTTGGTGAACGGCTAAGCGGCCCTATGCTGGAGGTCAAACGAAAAATTGGACTGGTCACGCAGGATATCACCGTTTTTGAGGATTTAACCGCCCAAGAGAATCTCGCCTTTTTTGGCGGAATATATGGGTTAAGAGGCGCAGAATTGAGAAGGCAAATCACGGAAACGCTCCAATTCGTCGGATTAACGGATCAAGCCCATAAACGTCCTTCCAAATTCTCCGGGGGAATGAAGCGGAGACTGAATATCGCCTGCTCTATTATTCACAGGCCCAGGCTCCTGATCATGGACGAACCTACGGTTGGAATCGACCCCCAATCCAGAAATCACATCCTGGAATCGGTACGCGAACTGCAAAAAAGGGGGACTACCATTCTCTATACCACCCATTACATGGAAGAGGTGCAGTCCCTCGCATCTCGCGTCGTGATTATGGATCAAGGCCACGTCATCGCGCAGGGGACGATAGATGAGTTGGTAAAGAACATCCACCATGAAGAGAAGATTAAGCTGGAAGTCGTGGAGTTGACGGAGGATCTGATCGATAACATCAAACAGCTGGATGGAGTCAAGCACGTGGTTTTGAATGGAACGCAAATTCAGATCATATCACGGGCAGGTGCAGGAAATCTGGATCGTATCCTGTCGTTGGCCAAAAGCGCGGGCGGCGTCCTATCCATCCATGCGGAGAAACCTACGCTTGAAGACGTATTCCTTACGCTTACCGGTAAGCAGCTACGTGACACGGAGGGAACTTAACATGCTTGTGTTCAGAATGACGTACTTCTCCTTCCTTCGCCTGATACGCGAACCCATCGGGCAGTTGCTTCTTGTGGGCCTGCCGCTGGTCGTCATTACCGTGCTGGGTGTCGTTATTGGACCCTATGAAGGCATGAAGGGTGTTCCTCCGCTGGACTTGACGGTCGTTACGACCATTATGGGCGTTCAATTTTTTGGCGGCACGTATTTGATGAGTTATTTGGATATCGATTTACTTAAAACCCGCAAATGGAGAATCTATTCGCTCCCTATTAACGTAGCGGTTTATTCAAGCTCTCTTATTCTTGCCTGCACACTCTTCAGTACTTTTCAAGGATTGGTCTTGGTGCTATTCACAACCTGGGTGTTCGGGATCGAGTGGGGATCGCTTGGCTGGGTCTTGCTGGTATTTATTATTTATTCCTTATTTGCACAGTCCGTACATCTGCTGCTGACATTATCCATCCATAACGTAAAATTGGCTGAAAGGGTATCTGAAGTCCTCGGAATCGGCTTCATCTTCTTGACCGGATTAATGTTCCCTCTTCCGGACCATCGTTTCTTTGAGTTCATGTCGTCCTATGGGAATCCGGTATCCCTCGGAAAGATGGCCATCCTGGAGATGCTTGTCGATGGCGGGCAAGGGAAAGCGTACCTTAGCATCCTATTGCTGTTATCCTTAACCGTGATATGCATGATGATCAGCGCATGGCTTGGGAGGAGGAAGCTCGCTTGACGATATTTAACTTCGCGCTCATTCGGAGCGTCCGCAGCTTGCCCAATCTTATCTTGCTGTTAGGCCTTCCCGCAGCCGTCGTTGTCCTCCCGGTGGGCGGTTGGCATGGCTTACCGCTAGGGTATCACTTCTACGGAATCCTGCTGTTATTCTCTGCCTCCAAACTCGTTCATATGATCATGGAGGATCGGAAGAATAAAATTCTGACCCGAATCGGCGTTGCACCTGTGACCCACCTCAAGTATTTATCACAGAATCTGCTTGCTTTCGCTCTGCTGCTTGTAGGACAAAGTGCCGTGATCACGTGCAGCGCCTGGTTGCTGCATGCAGATGTTTTTGGCAGTCTGATTCAACTCTTCAGCATTTTGAGTATGTTCTCGGTCACCGCGATTAGCTTCTCTCTCGCTTGGTGCTCCATGTTCCGCCAGCCTGAATCTTCTACAGCCGTTATGCTGGGAATCATCTTGATCATGGCGGTGCTCGGAGGAACCTTATTTCCCATTCAGGCTATGCCTGCATCCCTGCAGAAAATCGCCATGTTATCCCCTACCTATTGGTTCCATGAGGGAATCATGCTTGCTAAGAACGGAGGCTTGTTCGCGGAGCAACTCACTCCGCTCGGGATCCTGCTGTTGTTTGCGATCGCTTTTATGCTGATTGGCAGCCGGAGGAAACTGGCTTGAAAAATATGTTACGATATGGGGAAGAGAGAACGTATGCCATGGGAGGTTTTCATGAGAAGCTATACCGATTCGTGGTCCCCAAGCATAGCGGTCGTGATTTGGAGAATGTTTGCCCTGCTGCTTCTGGCCGCTCTGTGGTTTATGGGAGATGCCGGGACCGAAGGGTTCGTCCTAATCTTCGCCTTAGCGATCCTGGCAATAGCCCGATGGCGGTTTTCCCTTCCTTCATGGACAACACTGGTCGACCAGATTCTATGCATGTCCATCATTCCATTCTGGCCGGAGGCCGGCTTCGGACTGGCTCTGCCGTTATTTGAAACCATGCTTGCCGGTAAACCGCTGTTTTCCCTGCCCATCCTGGCAGCGCTTGTCATCGGCTATGTCGATCCGGACCTCCCGCTTCTTCTCATGCTCGTTCAAGCTTCATTTGCGGGGTGGATCGTTTTTTGTTGGTCCAAGCAAATCCATCAGTATCGATTGGAGGCAGATCAGGAGCGTCGCGATCGCTACGAATTGGAAATATTGAAAGGTGAGCTGCTCATGGCTAATGTCCAAACGGCTCAGCTTGCAGAGCTGAGAGAGCGGCATCGAATCTCCCAGAAGCTGCACGATGAGGTTGGCCATGAATTAACAGCCGCGTTGTTAGCTTTCCAAGCTTTTGAAACATTATGGAGGGAGAATGACCCGCAAGCGGAAGACCTGTTTGCCCAAGCCCAGATGCGTTTGTTGAGCAGTGCCCTGGAGCTGCGGGAAACGGTCCATAATATGCAACCTGTCCAAGCGATCGGCATTCGGAGCCTGGAGGATATCTGCGGTAATTTCAAAGCGATGCCTGTCCAGCTGCAAATTTATGGAGATACATCTCGTATAGCCGCCCATCTGTGGGTCATCCTGAATGCTTGTCTCAAGGAAGCCTTGACCAATGCGGTGCGTCATTCCAAAGCCAAACACGTTGAAGTATCGTTGGACGTCAATGAACATATCGTGCGGTTAAGCGTCCAAAATGACGGCGTTTTGGACTCCTCCTCGCTGCCTGGAACCGGACTCCGCAACCTAAGGCAAAGAGCCCAGGCGGCAGGCGGGAGCATCTCCATCAATACATCCGGCGGCTTTCAATTGGTCTGCGTATTACCTATGGGAAAGGGGGGCATTCGATGAACATTCTCATTGTGGATGACGATCCATTGGTATGTCAGAGTCTCCGGCTGCTTCTATCCAGAGAACCGGATATGGAAGTAACGGCCACTGCGAATGACGGCGCTGAAGCCATTCAATGCTGTGAAGAGGTCCTGCCGGACATCGTCCTCATGGATATTCGGATGCCTGGTATGGACGGAATCCAAGCGGCGAGGCAAATCAAGCAAAAATGGCCCCAAGTGCAGATTATGATGCTGACCACATTTCAAGATGAGCATAGTATCCGCCTGGCGCTGCTAGCCGGAGCCGAGGGGTACATGCTGAAATCGACGCAGGTTTCCAGTATGGCACAACAGCTGCGTGCTTTGGCTTCCGGTACTTCCGTTGTGGATGCCAATGTGCTGAAGACCTTGATGCTGCCCGAAAAAGAGAATCGTGCCGACCTTACCCTGCGGGAAAACGATATTCTCGAGCTGGTTGCCTTAGGCTGCTCGAATCGAGAAATTGCCGAGCAATTGTTTATCAGCGAGGGAACCGTGCGCAATACCCTCTCGATCATACTGGATAAATTGGAGCTCCGAGACAGAACCCAGTTGGCTATCTATTATTGGAGACGATCGTTATAGTCCTATTCTTTTTCGTAAAGATAGATCACTCCATTTCGAAATCTCATATAACGTTCCCCACGCTTATTTTTCGAAAATGTACATGGCACCATTCCTGGGCTGTACAAATCCCTTTCCCCGGTAACCTCTATTGTGCAGTTCCTGAGTCAAGACTTTCATGAAAGCGCCGTGACTGACCACTAATACGTTGCGATCACGGTAATGTACTTCGATCCAATCGATGATATGCCCAGCTCGCTTCCGTGTCTCGCTTCGCCGCTCCGCTTGCGAGCGGTGAGACAGATACCAAGCCAAGCGCCCCATCAGCAACCATATGTGGTAATGAAGCTTTAGATTTCCCAAAGGGTGAATCGATTGAACCTCAATCTCTCTTAACCGATTCGTTGCGATGATAGGGCCTGGATATATCGTTTCTGCCGTCTGAATGGCCCTTGGCAAATCACTGGATATGCAGACATTCCATTCCGAATAATCATAGTCCAGGTCGGATTGTTCAATTTCAGCGTTGTTGTAAGCTTCCACCCAAGCATTGAACTGATCGGACGTCATCCATTTCCTATCCAATATATGTATAACTTTGAAATGTCTTACCAATCCAATTTTCATAGGGCTCCTTAAGCAAGTTTATTCTCGACCATCTTCATATTCGGTGCATAAGTCAACCACGAGTCGCTATTAAACACCTGGAACAACTTGAGTTCAGCGGCATATTGGGCTTGAGCTTCTTCCACTGATAAACTCTCTGTACCATCTGCTCCACTACCTTAACCGGATCCTCCAGTTCCTGCCCAATGCCTTCTTCCTTCAAGGACTGAAAAAGCCGAACCTTCTCAGCAGCATCCATATTCTGATCTAAAAAATTCACTTTATCACTGACTCGGCATTCCACATTCCGTAATCCCAGCTGACTTAGAAGAATAGGGAGCTTCATGCCGATATTCCCGTCTTTTCCGCTATCTTTGGCGCTCGTTTCATACAATTTCTGTAATATGCCTAGACGGACGACTTCAGAATGCTGGATTCCATCGAAGCCATAATTAGCCGTATTAGCAATCCAATGAGGCTCAAAACAAATGACTCGTCCGCCGTCCAGTAAACTATCCATCATTTTCTGAAGAATCTCCCGAGGGCTTGCCATATGTAATAAAAATGCATGGCAGATCGCAACGTCATACTGACGTTCCACAAACATATCCTCAATATCTCCTTGAATGAATTCAGTAGAATAGGGCAGCTTATCAAACACTTCTCTTGCTTCCATAATCAAATCCTTGCCTTTATCTATCCTGTATAGGTTGAACCTTCGGGTAATAACGGGAGGAGCTTTAATCCTAGATACCCATAACCACAACCGTAATCCACAATGTTAATGGGAGTATTCATTTTCCATACATTCTTAACAAGAAATTCCAGATAATCATCGTTATAGTATAGCCCTCTTGTATTCCTCAGGTATTCGATTGTGGAATCCCAGTAATATTCGGACATCATCTTTAATTCCTTTCCGCATCAAGTTCCTCGACTAAATCTGTATCCTGCCTTGCCTTCCGGATCACTTCACGAATGAAATCAGCCTTGCCGCTGGTATAGGCCACGCGGTCATGTTTAAACTGGCTTTCCAGAACTTTTTTTAAGGAATAATATTGATCCCGTGTGTCCGGATGGTTCTTTAAATACTCTCTGAACAAAATCTGGTCGTTCCACTGTTGGCCTTGATACTTGTAAACATGAAGATGATGTGTCCCCGCCCGCCATTGGCCTCTTCGAAAGAAAAGCCGCTCCGGGAACTCCGGTTTAAACACATATTCATACCCGATTCTGGCCAGATTCTCTATATATTGTTCATTTATTAGCGCTAAACTCAAAACACCAGCCATCATATCAATGGTCGGTTTCGATCCTAATCCCGAAATTGCCGTACTCCCGATATGTTCGATGTGTACGTCGAGTCCCTTCAGGGCCAACCTAATTTTATCTTGTTCCCGTTCAAACTCATTCTTCCAGTCCGGATTGTACGGGGTGACACTGACTTCTTCCATGCGAATATTCCTTTCGATACATTATCTGACCATTTCGTAGTTCTTAGATATTCCGTCTCAACTTAATTTCAAACTCCGGCTTCGTAATATATTCCATATAGACGACCTCTCGATTAAAATCCAAATAAGCCTGAAATCGTGTGCGAATGGCCGGGGCCGTAATCAATTGAAGCACTTCATCCTTAGGGATCCAACGACTGTCCGTCGTTTCCTCCGAGATCCCCAGCTCGCCGCCCGTAGGCTTACACGCAAAATCCATCATCACTTTCGTTGGAACCACGGCAACTCCGCTGTGTCCCGGATAGGTTGATGTATTGGAATAGACCCCGATCAGGTGGGAAACGATGGTATCCATGCCGCTCTCCTCTTTGATTTCTCTGATCAAAGCCTCCATCAGATTCTCTCCGGCTTCCACCTGCCCACCTGGAAAAACCCAGCCGCTGCGCCCTTTCACCAATAGAATCTCATCGCGTTCATTCTCAACTATGCCGCCGACAGCGACGATATGTGTTGGCATCAACATGATAACAGCCTCCGATAGATAAGATATACTTCAGCTTTCACAGGTCCCTTAGATTTCGTCATAATTCACAACACTTCCGGTTGCAAAATCCTTGTCGATGATACGTAACAGATGCGCCCCGATTTCCTGTGTAGATAGAAGCTGCCCTGACTCATGCGCATGGGCGAAGGCTTTGGCCATTTCAAACTCCTGCTCATTTTTCCCTCTGGCCATTCTTTGCATATCCGTATCTACCATACCTGGATTAACCGCAATGATCTCTACCGGGTTTGGCCTGTTCCTTTGCTCGCTCCCTACACTTTGCGTAAACATATTGATTCCGGCCTTGACCGAACAATAGACACTCATCGTAGGTGCTGGATATATGCCAGAGCCTGAAGAGATGTTGATGATTTTCTTCCGAATGGACAACCCCTCCGTTTTCTTGATGAAGCCGGATGTCAGAATCATGGGGGCAACCAGACTGATTTGCACATTCATATGAATATCTCTTGCATCACATTGTTCAATGGCTTTCAGTGGTTCAAGCATGGACGCATTATTGATAAGGCAGATCATATCCGCGTGAACGGGATCCATCTCGTCAAACACCCTATCCACAAGCTCCTCCAGCCCCAACGTATCACTCAGATTATATACATGATGTCTGTATTTTGGATAGCTGCTCAATCTCTCGGACGTTCCTCTCGCGATTCCATGCACTTCATGGCCCTTCTCTAGGAGCATATAAGCCAGTTGCTCGCCGATTCCCCTTGAGGTTCCCGTAATGATGAATTGACTTCCACTCATTGTTTTAACCCTCCGTTATCCTAAAAAGTTAGCTTCGTACTATATTCCAGGAATAAATCGCAATTGAAAAGAAATCGTGTTATGAAGGATATGGTACGATTGCATTACATCCTGTGATGAAGGAGTTGGAATTATGAAGAATAGAGTCCAAAAGATTTCGCCAAACTTGTGGTTTGATCACCAAGCCGAGGAAGCAGCCCAGCATTACGTCTCTATTTTTAAAAATTCACAGATCGAGCGTATCACGCGCTACGGTGCAGAAAAAAATGACAACCATACATTTGCCGAAGGTGCGATAATGACTGTGGAATTCCTGCTGGAAGGCCAACATTTTGTTGCCCTCAATGGCGGTCCGCATTTTACCTTCAATGAAGCCATTTCATTAATTGTGCATTGCGAAACCCAAGAAGAATTGGACTATTATTGGGAGAAGCTTTCTGAGGGCGGCGACGAGAAAGCCCAAGTATGCGGTTGGCTGAAGGACAAGTTCGGTGTATCGTGGCAGATTGTCCCGGCTAACTTAAGCGAAATGATAACTGACTCCGATCCGGCAAAATCCGAACGCGTCATGAAGGCTTTACTCCAGACGAAATCAAAAATCGATATGCAGACGTTACAGCAAGCCTACGAGGGGTAGGAAGGCTGCCTTCACGGCGGTCTTTTTTACTCTAAAGAATCGAGGCATGGGAGCCGTGATTACATCCAATTCCAAGTTCATGCGTGATCCGTACATCACCCTTCACTTCTTTAAAACCCAGCTTCTTATAAAAATCGGCCGCTTTGGGGTTGTCCGTTCTTAACACGAGTTTACTGTAATGACTGCTCGCCTTATGAATTACCGCTTCGACCAGCCTTCTCCCGGCACCATGATGCCGAAATTCCTTTAACACATACAATCTGCGAATCCTGCCTATGCTTCCGTCAGAATACGGATCACGATTCAACCCGCAAATCCTTGTGCAAGAAAAACACCTCAAAAATTGGACTTGTTGAAATTACATTTATTTGATGGGTGTGGTGTGTTCATTTGCACTTTTCTCCATGTCCCTTCTTCGTTTGTTATTTTTGTAGAGTCTTATCAGCTCATCCTCAAAAGCTCCCCATAATATCACGATCACACCGCTTATTATTAGAATAATGGATCCATTTCTTGTTGCTGCTCCGCCCATTTCTTCTAAGGCTGTACCTAACCTGCCAGGAGGAGTTGACCAACTGCCTAATTTAAAAGCCAGAAATGCTGCCGGGATGTGTACACTTATGTAAAGTATGACTCCACTTATTAAAAAAAGCCCGCCTGCAACAACCTTTTTCATCATCTATCCCCCTGACTCATCGACTATTACTCAAAAAAAGTATAAAGTACCCCAAGCACTCGTATTTATAATCCCTTATCGTTTCTGCCCAATATACAATAAATGAGATGAGACTCCCAAAATGCTGGGGTTCTCCGCTTCCTGGTAGATCAGTTTCATGACTTCCTGGAATTCCTCTTCCCCACGAGACCGCCAATAATCGAACTGCTCTGCCTTGAAGGAGCCTGCTATACTTGACGAGCCTATCAATTTAATCGTCTTGAAGCCATGTGATTCCATGAACGGCTTGATATCCTCCAAGTTGAAATAATACGCACCGGTAAATCGTCCTTCATCACTATGATTGAATATCCCGGTCCTAACAAATTCCTTAATGCTGCTGATCGTATCATTCGGTTTCCAATGTTCCGGAAATGATAAGGATGTCATCAGATGCCGAATTCGGGTCATGAATGCCACAAAGACGCAGCCACCCGCTTGTGTAACGCGATACAATTCCCGGACGGCCGTAGACCGATCTTGTTCTGTCTGTAAATGGTATAGCGGTCCCATCATCAGTGCGGCGTCAAACAGCTCATCTTGAAATAGGCTAAGATCGTTGGCATTGGCACGGTGAAATCCTTTGAACTGGCCGGTTAACTTGAGTTCCTCAGCTTTAGCAGCCGCAATCTCGACTAATCTTGGCGTAAGATCTGTTAAGGTCACATCGTAACCGTTCTTCGCTAATTCCATCGAATACTTCCCAGGTCCCGCTCCGTTATCCAGCACGTGACCTTTCTCAGGCAGCATACTCAAGATATGATGCAGATTGACGATAAATTCAATGGGCTCCCTATCCAAACGCCCCCATTCATCGAAGGCATTATAATAATCGATCACTTTGTTCAACTAAGTCACTCTCCATTTACAAGCATCTTATAGCGCTAAAACGACAACCATGTTACTCCCCGTCTACTCCTTACTCGTTGCTTCAATCCATCGAACGATAACTTCTCTTAATTGTTCTTTCTTCTCCTCCAGATCGTTTAAATTCAATATTTTCACGATTGCCCGATCATTAGAAGCCCATTCCAATAGCGTATCCTCAGGCAGGGCTCCCTTGATGTCATGCGTTTGAACTTTTGCCCCACAATGAAAAATGATGCGAAAGAAGCCTTTCCCTTGTAAATTCAATGTGATCCGGTCTTCCCCCTGAACGCAGAAGCTGGGTGCATTCCATTTGATCTGCTCGGTTATTTGATCATCGACGCTTAATATGAAGCTTCTTACTTCCTCAATTTCAGCCTTTAGTGGATGCTCAAGATGGTGAAGATACTCCACGACTTGTTCGTGACCTGATAATTTGGCCATCCATTGCTCCTCCTCATGTATGATGGGATTCGAATAAACTCATTTTACTCATGCAGACTACGTTCATGATTTCCTTGCGGTCAAGATCGGCTGATAGAAACCAGATTCCGAAGGCATATGCCACATGAAGTCGGTAAATCCCGCTTCCTCCAATTTTGTGCTTAATTCCGATCTCAATAAAGCTCTATAGGATGTGCTGTTAACTTGAGTCTTCCATGCCCCGTCAATCTCTTGCACAATAAATTGGTTGGTTATATAGTGATGCCCGGCTTCAGCCCAATCCCACACTTGAAAAACGATCCGTTTTCCTTCATCCATAACTCGGGGCAACGTGGCACGCTGTCGATTCTGCAGGATCTCGTCATAGTCGCGAATGGACAATACAAGTAAACCATTGCTTCGAAGTTTGGCATAGAGATTGCGGGATGCCTCTCTTAAATCTTCATCAGACAGTAAATGGGGGATCGCATTGTCAGCAGACAGAACAACATCAAATTGCCCAGGGATATCTTGCTCCAGCGAACGGAAATCCGCGACGCCAAAATGAACATGAACCCCCAACTTGTCTGCTTCCTGTTTGGCTCGTTCAATGGATTTGGGACTAAGATCCGTAGCCGTTACGGTAAAATTATGCTGCGCTATTCCCAAAGCCTGTGTTCCTATTCCACATGATGCATCCAGGAGATGAATCGGATCCTCGTGTTCCACTTCGTGTAACGAACGAATAAATCGATTGAAGAAATCACCCTGCCATTGAACCGCCTCATACCAATCCTTAAATATCAAATGATATGTGTCCGCAAGACCTTCGTAAAAATCCAAGCTGGTGTCCTTCAATACAATCCCCTCCAACAAAGCATGTTTTTATACAAGTAATATTAATAACGGTAACTATGCCATAACCTTCTTTTCTCTTGGTTTATCCATTATGGTGGATGGACGACTCCAAAAGTTTTGCGGGTTTCTACTAATTTGTACGCTTTGATGTACAGGTATTTCTCTCATCAGTTCAATTGGAGTAAAGTGCTCCGGCAATAAGGCACAGTAGTCTTTCTCCATACGAGCTTCATAATTGTATTCACTATCAACAGGACTGTAAAACCAAAACATATTTTTGGCCATATAACCTTTATAAAAAATGCTCCAGTCTGTCTCCGTCGATTCACCATTAACCCAGACGGGCTGATTGGAAGAAAGGCGTTCCCGAAATTCCTCTAAACTAAGAGGAATTCTACTATCATCGGTAAGATAGCAATTCCATGAACCATCCATGCAGACCCATTTGCTCAGCGTATTAGAATAAACAAGTGTTACCACGTGGCTATCCAAATCATATGCATCATAGGATCTGCAATGAACTCTGCGAGAATGGAACCCTGGGCTCAAGAATACTTCATTCAAGACAGTAGCAATCACATAACAATTCATCTGGATAGGTTCTGAATCTGAAAGCCCCAAGACATGTAATGCATTAACTTGCTCCGGCGGCCTTACATTCCCATGTGGAAGCCGTTCATTTACCCATTGCGTTAGATTTTTAATTTGAGATAGCTCATCTCCCGTTCCTGCTACCCGTTCCAAAAGATACTTTTCTCTCAAAAGAATCAAATCTTCGTGTGAGCTAGGCCGCTGGTACCCATATGCTATACCCTTCTCGTCTGTCCCCATCTCGTATTCTGCTAATTGTAAGAGCTTCAGATAATATTCATGAAATTCTTTCATATACCCAAACAAGAATATCGCCTCAATTCCAAATAGAAGAATTTTCCTTCCCTCTATAATAGATGATTTGTGCTCGGGAAGGAACCAAAAAGAACCTCACCAATGGGAGGTTCTTTTTGGTTCCATTTACTCACGATTGACCCAGGATCCATCCTTGGTCCTGTACTTCTCAATTTCCACACTTCTACTAATTCTGATTATTCCGGAACCACTCCTCGAAATCTTCCCTACAGAAGAACTTGGCTAACTTTCATCGAGGTTGTCCGCATAACTGATACCCGTTTCCTTTCATAGTGACCAGCAGCCCCTGTCCACCTTGCAGCGTTAATTTCTTGCGCAAATTTGCAATATGCACCCTTAGCACCGACGAGAACGGGTCAAAAAACTCATCGACACATGCTCGCAATATCCTCGCGGATACGATATCCAGGCTTCGGCTAGCTAAATACTCCAATATATCAAATTCCTTGGCGGACAATGCGATCTCCCATTCCATCTATGTAGGCCTTCCGTGTACGGGAACGGACTCGAATGCGGCCGATATCAGTCTCATTCTTCGTTCGCCCATAATAGCGGCGGATGACGGCTTGAATGCGGGCTTCAAGCTCGACAAAATCAAAAGGGCTTGATGATATAATCATCGGCCCCCGTGTTTAATCCCAGTGCTCTCTGAACGACTTCATCCCGTGCCGTAACAATAACGATTGGCGTGTCGATATGTTGTTCACGTAGAAAGGAAAGGATCTCCATCCCGTCTTTGTCAGGCAAATTCAAATCAAGCAAAATAGCATCATACCGGTTGGCAAACCCTTTATCTTCACCTTCAAGCCCTTGGTTGGCAACATCGACATGAAACCCGCTTTTTTCAAGCCCGGCTTTCATGACATAGGATAATTCACGATCATCTTCGATTATTAGCAGACGCATCTCTTTTACCACCTCCCCACCATTATACGGTTGCCAATGTTAAATCTACGTTAAGAGGACCTTAAGATAAACTTACTGCTGTCATAAAAAAGACCCTGGAGCATCAGCGCTCCAGAGTCTATGAGATGGCATGGTTTTATTCGAAAATAATAGGAATAAGTACCGTAATCAAAAGGGTCAGAACCAAAAATGAAACAGAAAAAATAGAATACCCCGATTTCTTTCGAAACCAAATTAACCCGATCAAAATGGCAATGAGGGGCAACCCGAGTAAAAAACACAAGATGTATTTCATAGTAATGACGCCTGCTAGATAGTTCATGTAGATTATAATACCGATAGGAATCCAGATCACTGCAAGCAAGAGTCCGTAGGAGGTGGGGACAAACGCCTTTTGAAGTAATTTGTTCATCATGTATTTATCTCCGTGATTGATGTATTGTAGTTCTGGTTCATTCCTTCGTCCTCGCGGCTCTTTAACGTTTAATATGCCAGCGATGGGTGTACCACTTATAAGCAATAATCGCCAAAACCCGACCTCAGATATATCCTGTTTAGGTCGAGCCATGTGGTGTTCGATTTTTTTTCTAACGTGATTAAATTGCAATTCCCTCTCCCCGATGATTTAACCACGCCTCTCTCATCGCTTCATCCATTTCAATCGAGGAACTGATCGGAAACGGCGTTTGTCCGACCAGTTTACCGTCCTCATATGTACATCGATGATCATAGCAATTCGAATCATGTAGGATGAGTTCGAGCGAACCCGGTATATTAGCTGCAATTCCAGCATTTGCATCGTCGGTTATCCAGCTCACTGGTTTCCAATCCAATATTCCTTCAGCTGTTGCGATCGGTGTAGGGTAACTGTAATCCTCAGGCACCTCTGCTAGATATAAATACATACCACCCGTAATCGAGCCGTTGACCGACCAAGTCACTACCCCTTTAAAGGTTAGACTGTAATCTTGTATATTTGTCTCTTCCTCCAGTTCACGTAACATCGATTTTCGCAGGGTTTCGTTCGCCTCCAGCTTGCCTCCCACGCCATTCCAGCAACCCATCCAAGGCGGTGATTTACGATTCAACAATAAAACCTCATCACCGCGCCGAACAAAACAAATATTGTATTTGATCATCTGATAATGATCCCTCCTCTGGATCGTTGCCCTTATCTTAAGCTTTTGATTTTCTCTTCAATCGGCTTCTGTCCATCCTCATCCCAGACAATAGAGATTTCAAAAGTTCCTTCTTCAAAGAATAGGGGGAATCTTCGTTTAAACCAGGGCTGCATAGGTAGATCCATTGCTTCATCAATCGGTACCCACACGAGCTCACCTTCCGGTGGATCCGCTAACAGCTTGCCTTCAAAAGAGTCCGCCAAATAATTAAATACCATGTAACGATAGTTTGTCTGAGGAACCACGTACTCATCTAATCCTTTGTACACCAGGTTTTTCACGATCAGTCCTGTCTCCTCAAAAACCTCACGCACAGCACCTTCTGAAATACTCTCAGGAAACTCCACTTTCCCCCCAGGACCAAGATATCCGGGAAAACCCAGCTTGTCTGGGCGATTGATTAATAACACTTTATCATCTTTTTGGATCAGGCACATGGTATACATGCCATAGGTTATTGGGGGCCTAGACATTCTATCTCTCCTTATCCACAACGTTTCAGTTTACTTTGACAAAGCTCCATTTCCTGTTCGAGTAAGTTAACCATATCTTGTACTCGGTGATTTCATCTCTAAATTCATATACCTTATCCATATCCAGGTAGTGCCCAACCGCAGTAACGGGTATGCTTATACCCGCTTTGCTTTTAACGATTTTCGAAAAATCGATAAATAAGCCTTCCTTCGTCGATTCCAGAAGCATGGCGGCTATGTCATCTGGAAGGCCTTCTATTTTCCGCCGTGTTAATCTATGTAATTTGGAAACGATGACCCTAGACAACAGGGTCTTATAATCTTCAAGATCAGATACATACAGCTTATTGAACCATCCATCATCATGCGCATAGTAAGCAAACCTAGCTTTCGGTATTTCATGTAAGGGCTCGGCAAGATGGGCGAAGGTTAATAATTCCGCAATTTGAAGTTTTGTTAATTTAACCAGATCTTCTTCCCTCTCAAAATCAACCCAGCAAAAATCCCCATAATCGTATATGCTATCTTCCACTAATCCATCAAGTTCCTGAGACGTCACATAATCTAATCTGGAATGAATACTCCACTGGGCATCTTCGAATTTATGTTTAAGGAGAATCAGATTCTCTGGTCGGTTACTTACACATGACATGAATTCATAAAATTCAATTCCGTAGGAATAAAAGCACTGGTTATGTTGTTCCTTCCCATTCACATAGATCAAATCTCTGAGACTTTGTTTAGACATGATGACCTCTCTAATGCGATCAATGTATAGCCACTCCAGGCAACTACTCCCTCGAATACAAAAGTGCTCCGCCAGACCCCAGAATAACGAAATGTCGACCAGAAGGCGAAAATCCGCATTTTATTTTTCCATCCAGCCGGTTCAAATCGATCATCGCGGCTTGTTTAAGATACTCATAGTTAGGGACAAATATCTGATCCAATACGACGGAAGCCCTTGGCCACCAAGGGTGAATAACTTCCAGCATCCAACCATCGTGCGTGATGTGAATCCCATCGCCAGACTCAAATCCAAAAATAGGAATGTCCTGTCCGCTCTTCGGAATATGAAAACTCAAGTAGTTCTCGCTAATATGATCTTCGGTTACATCAGAATCCCGCTCTCTGTGAATCAAGGTTCCTGACTTGGCTTGCGTAATACTGTATCCATTGCTGCTGATTAGAACAAGATTCTCATCGGCATCCCACCCGCACGCAATACACCCCGCAGCTGGAATGATAACCTCATGACGCCAAGGATGTGGTGGTTTCGTAGGTTCTTTGGCTTGTGCCTGGTGCAGCAAATCGATCTCAAACTTCGTTCTGATTTCTTTATTTGAATGCTTAAAAGGGTTCATATCATACTCCCACATTGATTGTATTAAGGCGAATACGCTCCCAGATTCCTTCTCTGCTCGTTAAGGAAGACTAACCTCGCTCCACAAATAAACAATTTCACGGTTTAGGATGATGGTTCATCTCTTGTATTCTTGTGTTAAGTTCATCCAGTGAACGCTGCATGCGTTCCATTCTTCTCAGAGCAGAATACTGATTGCTGATTATTCCGGCCAAGCCAACTATCATAACGATAATAATAAAACCGATCATATTTAGAATGCATCCTTTCGTTCTTAGATTCATCTCTAATAATATTTGTTATCAGGCAGCATCGAATCGCGAACCCCTTTATCATGCTTGGGCCGGACAATAGATTTTGCCCATATTTTCTTCACCCTCTTCTTATTTCCTCCTAAATAAAACGACTACGAGTATCCCATATGTGTGGGTCCAATTTTACCGCTGGCGTAAAGGTTGTCGTCAATGCGTACCGCCCACCGGTTTCCGCAGATTGATAGGCGCCGAACAGAATCTCATGCACGTGCAGCTGCTGTTGCGCAGACTGGACAGGTTGTTCACCCGTACGAAGGCAGCGTACAAAATGAGCAATAACACTCTCATCTCGTTGTTCATGAATTCGACGATACGGCACATAACAGTTATCATTTCCACGCCAATGGACTGGCTCTGCATCCGGAATGGCATCTTCCAATGTGTGAACAACCAAAGGATACCCTCCGTCGTTTAGAGCAATAGTACCTCTTCGTCCGTAGATCAGCGTATTATTCTGCTTGAAGGACATTCCCCATAACGAGCGAACAACGGCATGTTGCCCGCCTGCAAATTGAAGGATGAGAGTCGCATTATCATCCACATCGCTATTTACTTTCTTACCACCGCCAACGATGCGATTAGGAATCAGCGTGTTGACTTCAGCCATCACACTTGTAACGGGACCTAACAAACCAATGAGACGGCTAACAGGATAAGCCAGACAATCCAGTACCGCACCCCCATGCGCTACAGATTTATTATAATACCAGTTATCCCGCCATGGGCCGGGTAGGGAGAGTTGTGCTTCCGCTCCTGTGATTTTTCCAATATATCGCTCATCCATGTAATCGACAGCAGCTAGAAAGACGGGATTCAAGTCAAAAGGTAGGCTCATAAAAATAAGCCCCTTCTCCTCTGCCAACGTAACCATACGTTTACAATCTTCGAATGTGGTCGCCATCGGCTTCTCGTTCAGAACAGGCACTCCCCGCTCCAGCGCAGCCAGCACCGGCTCAGCATGCATGGAATGAGGGGTTGTAACCACTACACCATCCAGATCTTCTTGGTCCAGCATGAGTCGATAATCGTCATACCATCCGGGAATTCCATATGCCGCTGCCTTCTTCTCCGCATTCTCCAAATTTCTGGAGTATGTTGCTACAATCTGCACGCCTTCAAGCATTGCCGCCTGTTCAAAATAACGATCGCTGACATGGCCGCTGCCGATCATGCCAAGCTTCATCTTTTTCATGGACATCACCTTTAACTAAGATTTGGACGATCGGGAACAGCACGTGCTACTGCGCGTGTATCTGTCATTGTGATATGACCGGTTTATTATTGCACTCTCAGCCCTACCTTTTATAACCCCAAACACTCGTATAATGTTTCATTAAACATGGTCTGATCTTCACTATAATTCTCCGTATATTTGTTCAACATCCGAACCCCTACCGCATTGAACTCAGGGATAACTACGCAATGACAGCCGGCGGCTCCGGAAGCATAAAACCATTTTTCTTGATAGTACCATCCAAAAACCCGGTGTTGATCCTGAGTTTCAACTCTTAATTGGTTAATTAAACGAATTACTTCACTGGATAGGAGTTGTTGGTTATGAACGGTTCCCTGACATAGATGCAGATATCCCCGCATCGCCAAATCTTTTGCGCTGGCATACAAATTCCGGTCGCAGCCTTCATCGGATTCTATTCGAATGGATGCATACCCATCCGCAGCTTGAAAATCACATACCAAACGAGCTTGCGGCACAGACACCCACTCCGAATGGTTCAACTCCAGTGGTTGAAATACCCGGTCTGTTATTAATTGAGCGATCGTCTTGCCTGTGATCGCTTTTATTAGTTTTCCTGCGACTTCCTCGCGTTCGAGTCGCTGGGGGCCAAAGTACTTCGCATTGGTTTTGGTGGCTAAATCTCGGATGGTCACGCCCTTTAAATCGCTTATCGCCATATCCTTAACGATATCAGAGACAACCGTATCGATGGAGATGTTCCCTTCTGTAACCGCTATGGCTGTTGCCATGCCAACGTATGACTTTCTGATTGAATATAGATTAAACATCGAATCCCTGGTTACCGGCAATGCACCACGCTTAAAATGATGCTGACCGGAATACCATTCCGTTACGACTTGACCATCTTGAATGATGAACAAAGCGGAGGCAGAAGCACCATACTTCTCCTGAGAAGTTTGTGTATATGATATTAGTTTCTCGAAAGGATTGCCCATAAAAGTCCCCTTCTAACATCATAACCCGGCCTTTAGAACGTAGGTCGGGTCATATGTTGTCTGTTATTCTGTTATATTATTTCGTTGCATAGATCGATAACCATTGAGGAAGCGCTGCAAGCGGGTTCAGTTTCCAGTTACAAAAATCTTCCATCTCTTGATCAGACAAACGACTAGCCTCGCCTTTGGATTCATCCACCCAGAACCTACCGTCTACTGCGAACATTTCTTCCATATGTTTAACGGTAAAACCGGATGACATCATGGCGTTCAACATATCTTGAATACGCCACTTATACGTTGGTATTTCTCCAAAAGGCCCCGTGTAGTCATATGGATTCACCACATGGATCTTATCTGTAGAGCTGGTTCCAAATGGGCGCATAAATGGATGAATATCATACATGATGTAAGCCCCATTAGGTTTAAGAACTCGATGGATCTGGGTATACATCGAATTCAAATCATGAATCCATACATGGACCCCATTCGATGTGTAGACAAAATCATATTCATTGCTCTTGATGCTGCTCAGCTTCATGGTATCGTCACAGATGAACTCAATATCCCATCCATATCTCCGTGCTATAACTGAGCTGTTCTCGAGCTGCCGTTCCGAAATGTCACATGAAGTGACGTGAGCCCCCATGAGATGAAAAGCAAACACGGCATGATTATCTCCGCTTGAAGGAACACATATCCGTTTGCCCCGAAGGTCTGGGAATACCTTCATGATCATCGAGAATGTAGTAGTGTGAAACGCGGAAGCAGGTTGTTTTATGATGCTGGAAATGACCTCTTCGGTTCGATATCCTACGTACCACGAGTCTGACCATTCGTCCCAAGATCTTTTAACGATATCCGTTTGTCCCTTCATCTTGCAACCTCCCTGCCTGCCAAACGCAAGCGTATTCATAATTAAACATTTATTCGGCTATTATGCTACAACCTACGCCTGACAGGATACGGAGAATTTATATGTAATTGAACTCTACCACAGAGTATACATAAAGCTTAGACCTTTTGCTCCTTACCTCAATAATCCCTTAAACCAAGGGCGTTATCTGGAACCTTTTGACCACAACCTCTTCTTTGAAATGAATATCATGTAAATTCCTCGCCTGAAACTCCTCTAATATGCTTAAAAAGATTCGCCCGATCAAAATACTGTCACCTAGCGCATCATGTCGCTTTAGGCCCCGATCACTCACCTTATAGTACTTTGATAAATTCGATAAAACGGCTGTAAACCTCGTTCAATCTCGGGGCAGACTCTACATTTGTATTAGATATGCCGGTAAAACGCTCAACGGCTTCAGGAATGGGCTTTAGAGGCTGAACATACGAGTTGAAGGTTTGGGATTCCTGAACGATACCGTTCTCAATGATAACGGCACCCACCTGCGTAATATGTTCCGTTTCATGGTGGATGCACGTTGATTCCAAATCAAATACACAGTACCTTTGTTTCAAAATTTCGTTGACTGCCAAGCCTGAAACGGCATATTCTACATCGGATAAAAAGCGAATTCCCACCCCTTATCCCCCTCCAATTTATTGTGAAGTAATCTGATATGCCGCATAAAGCCATACAGCATCGAGTTACCTTATCCCTCTATTTCCCTATAAATGCTCAGCGCTTTCTTCATCTTCTCTGTGTACTCCATGGATTGCCTCGAATTGAATAGCGTAACATCCCGATTGCCGCTGGAGCTGAGCAGATCATTGTCACTTAAAACCTGAATGAGTCTGTTCACGGTTCCTTTACTGCCATCTATCATGCGAATGTGATCCGGCAGCAGATCCGATAAGATGCTTTTGTAAAATGGATAGTGGGTACAGCCCAAGACAATAGTGCCGTACTCATTCATATCGAAGGATTCGAATTGCTTGGTAAAGTAATCCTTCATGACCTTTTGATCGAAATTCAAAGCCTCACAGTGCTCTACCAGCTCCGGAAGAGGCAGGGAGTCCACGATATGCATGCTGTCGACTCGTCGAACCAGATCCCTGTACTTCGATTCCTTTATGGTCAGCGGTGTGGCAAGCACCAGGATTCGCTTCCCGCTGGAACGATTAATTTCGACGGCCGGCTTTACGGCCGGTTCCATCCCGATAACCGGGATCGGATAAGCCTTTCTCAGATCGGAAATCGCCATGCTTGTAGCCGTGTTGCATGCAACGACGATGGCTTTGACTTCTTCCTTCATGATCGATTCCATCGCATGATGGATGTAAGATTTCACGTCTTCCTTGGCTTTGGTACCATAAGGCACATGGAGAGTGTCCGCATAAAACAAAAAATCTTCCTGCGGCAGCTCCTTCATTGCCTCCGATAACACGGTTAAACCGCCTAAACCTGAATCAAAAAAAGCTATTCTCATGTTTTTCACCTATCGTTGTATGTTTTTCTGTCAGCATCATTACGTAAATGTCCTTATACATTATACTCCACTCCAACAATCCTCGCAGGGCCATCTGTATGAATGGAATCGTAAATGGGATCTAGTTCAAAATACAGAACGACCCAGCCTTATTGTAATCTCAGAGGCCGGGTCGCGTGCGTCGTTCTATGCAATTCCGAGAAAAATACGCAATTTCCTTCGCGAAGATTAAGTAATGCGTGTATTACTCAAAACATTTCAACAGTGCCAAAGCCTCTTCATGATCGGGTTCCAGAACGAGCGCCTCACGCGTGTATTCCAGAGCCTCTTCGTCGAGACCAAGCTCATAGCAGCAGATCGCCAAGCAATATATAACCGTTGGCACCGGCTCGTCTTCGTCCGTTTCCACGGATTCCTTCAGGAAGAACCTTGCATCCTCGTACATATCCATCTCGAACAGCACCAGCCCCGCGTCCAATGCCAGATCATAACGCTGCTCCATCACATAGTACGACGACCACATTTTATAGATGCCTGTTCGAATATCCAGCATTTCTTCGTCATTGGCATCCGGCAGCAGATTCGAGATGCGCTTCGCGCTCTGAATGAAGAACTCGGCGTCATACCCACCCAATCGCCAAAAAGACAATATTTGCTGCATGCCCATGCTTTCAATATTCCGGTCGATCCATTCCTTCATACTGAAAAATTCATCAGGCCCGAAGCGTTCGATAAATTGGCGGTAAGCGATCCGAGTATTCGCATAACTCATCGGTGCTTCCAGCATGAGGATACAGCCGACGTTAATATTTTTATAATGCTGCGTGGGGAAAATCGCATGTGCGCCCCTTTGCTCAAACACATGCTGCAGCGCATGATAATTAGCCGTTAATGAGAAGCTGCCATGGTAAATTAATTGCGGTGGTTCGGCAAACTTCCAATTATCGATATGATGATCTCCTTTATCCGCCGTGAGAAGCATGAAACCCGACGTTGATAACTGATTCAGACGCTCCATGCAGGTCAATCCTACCTCCGGAAACAGGATATGCGAATCCTCCAGCTCTTGCTGGTAGTAGGCAATGACATCACGGTACGGGTAAGTGTCCTCCTCGTATCTGGGCGCACGGCGGTGCTCGTAGGCCAGTTTCATTCGTTCCAGTGCTTCAGCCGGCTTGAGCTTGTCGTGCTGCTCGGGAAACTCGATGACAACATCGCTCTCGTAAATCTTTCCTTCCCCCACATAGATCAGTTCTTGCGGAATACCGTCAAAGAAATAGTTCGCGACAACCAGCAGCGGCTGCAACAAATCTCCAGGACGTATCGTTGTCTTCGATACCACCAGGTTCACTTCCGTGTCATGCACGGCATCGAACCTCGCGAAGTCCAGGAGCCCCTGTTCAATATAGGATTGCATGGCGGGGTGGTGACGCCATGCCGTAACATTTTTAATCGGCAAATCGGTCATAACATAGCGGAAAGGGGGCAGCGCTATACCCGCAAAATCTCTCAGCTCGCACAGCTTGTGCAGCACGTGATAACCGAGGCGCCCGGCTCCGGCTCCCAGTTCCAGAATCGTCACCGTTTCGGTTAGCTCGCCTTGATCGGCACGGTCCCGAAGGAATCCGAATATAATTTCGGCGTAAGCCGTAGCAATCATGGGATTGCTTGTAATATACTGCGGAACCTGATCATTATTCCAGGCTTTCATCCCCAGTTCTTCGTAATAATTCCGCTGTAGTTCCCAGATGGGTGCCTCACTGTAACGGAAGCGTTGTTGAATATTGTCCGTCATACTATATAACCCTGCTCTCTATGTATCATTAAAGTACAATCTGATGATGTGCATGCTTATGCACCGATCGACCAAGAACGTCTATTGAATCGTACCATATTTCTTAATTCTACCCAAACCTTCTCAAGATAAAATCCCGTGTATGCGCCTGGGCAAGATGGCGAATTCGCCATTCTTAGGCGTATAGGCACCTTTCCTTCCACACCCTAATATAGTGTAGGAGAACAGAAGGGCGGGATGTGCATGGGTACGAGCATGGAACGAGAACAATGGGCCATTTTCTTGGCAGCGATCTGCGGACAGACCTATACACAATTCAGCAACACGGACGGCTCATTTGTCCTTCCGCTAAATTATTCGCTCTATGACACCATTGAGGCCAACTCCTTAATCAGCGTGTCCGAGCGCTTTGGGTTTATTCTGGAATCACCGGATGAAATCATTATCGCCTTTCGGGGCACCAGTTCAACAACAAACTGGATCTCTGATGCCATCGCCTCCCAAAAAAACTTCAAATATATTAAGGACTCTTCTCTCACACACCGCGGTTTCACGAACATCTACGCCTCTGCTCGGGGCCAGGTCATGTCGGCACTTAACCGACTTCCTGCACACAAAACACTGTTCATTACCGGCCACAGCCTTGGAGGAGCGCTCGCAACCTTATGTGCAGTCGATGCGGCCGCCAACACGGACCACCCATCCCCTTATGTATTTACCTACGGGTCCCCTCGTGTAGGAGATCTCGATTTTACCAAGGCCTTCGCCAAGTATGTTCGAAACAGCTGCCGCATCGCCAACCTGTTCGACGTCGTAACGCATGCCCCGCCTCACATCTACAAGATGCCTAAACGGGAGAAGAAGTACTATTACAGCCATGTCCATACCCAATGGCCGTTGACCTTCCAGAATGGATCGGTGAGCGGCAATCATGTAATCGGAAGTTATTATGCGGAGCTTGCCAAGCTTCAGCCGGAATTTGCCGAACGCTTAAGTACAACGAATCCCGAATTCTGTCCAGTTGGTGAATCCCCCTTAGAGAAGGTATAAGCTTATTTTTCGGATCATAAAAGAAAGCGGATTTCCCTGAGAAGGGAATCCGCTCTTTTATTTCTGATCTAACCAAAAACAGATTACACATGAGTACCCGTTAACATCGGGAACAAAATCTCCATTTCAGCTTCATTCGGTCTTCTGCCATAATCCGCGATTTCGAAAGGCTCTGCATATTGTACGCTGGCTGCAAGGTCTTGGCCATATTGCTTCGCAAGCGAAGGCAGCATTTCGTCCGAGACGCTCAGGAACCGATCCCAATGCTTTAGAATAAATTCCCGCTTCTCTTCCCAGGTATCCGGTACGGCATCCAAGAAACCGCCCTGCCAAGGCGCAAACTCATAGAATTGGGAAGCATGGGCATCGCAGGCCAGCAATTTCTTCTCGATCACCCCTCCAGCATCGATAACAATATCCGGTTGGTACGTCGCCCGTGCCGCATAATCCGGCATCAGCAGGAATATCGGGGATTTCTTCAATGACGGCACTTCAGGGACGGCATTCGGTACGTTCGCAACAAAATCTGCCGCATCCCGCACGACCTTCCCGACATTGCGGTTATCCACATGACCGGGACCGTCCGGATGGAACGTAATGACGATATCCGCCTCCCAGCCGCGAATTTGACGGATCACTTCCTTGCGTACTTCGGGCGTTGGCATCAATTCGCCATCGGGAATGGGCAGAACGACGTATTCCAGCACCCCAAGACGCTTTGCAGCCTCATGAGCTTCCTGAATCCGACGTTCGACCAGCTGCTGCCCGCTCATTTCATGATGACCGCAGCATCCATCGGTTAGCGTTACGAACTTCACCCGATGACCCATCTCTGCGTAAGCTGCCGAGATCGCGCCAGCATAGATTTCGGGTTCATCCGGGTGCGCTGCAATGACAATCACATTGAGAATTTTAGACATCTGTTGCTTCCTCCTTGTAGGCTCTTGGATATACGATCGATATACCGATTACTTCGTCCGTTTCATCAATGGATGGTCTTCCTTCAACTCCAGCAAATCCCACAGATTGCCGTATAAATCCTTAAATACCGCCACCATGCCGTAATCCGCTTCTTTGGGCTCTCTTACAAACTCAATCCCCCGCGATACCATTTCACGATAATCTCTCCAGAAATCATCCGTATTCAAGAACAGGAACACTCTGCCTCCCGACTGGTTGCCTATAAATGGCTCTTGCTCCGGCTTGGACGCCTTGGCAAGCAATATCGTCGTGCCGACCGAGCCGGGAGGTGCTACGACCACCCAACGTTTATCTTGTTCAGGCTGGTATGTATCTTCAATCAAGGTGAAATTCAGCTTCTCGGTATAAAATGCGATGGCCTCATCATAGTCCTTCACGACTAATGCAATATGGACAATGGATTGTAACATGTCTTCTCCCCCACCCATGTGATTTTTCAATTTAGTTTCTTATAAATCTTCTTGTACGATTGGTACGCCCAGGAACCTTGTATACCATTCTACTGCTTTTCCATATCGTTGACATGAAAAAAACATAAAACGAAAAGTTACCCAGTGTGATTAACTGGTTCCACTAGGTTGCAGCTGCTCAACGGAGTTGGCGGACTGAATGATTTTTCTTATTCATACGATATGTTCTACTCTACCTTCCATTGTGGTTACGCACAAGCGTTCCTATTCATTATCGTTCTTAAATATTTCGCGCTAGATGATCCCTTCTAATTCCGTCAGCTTCTTTATGATGTAATCGGGCTGTATATGATCTGGCCTTATTTTGTTCAAGCGATTGATCCAAACGGCTCGGATTCCCAATGCTTGAGCCCCCTCAACATCACTTGTTAATGAATCCCCGACATGCAGGACCTCCGCATTCTTTAACTCATACCTTCTAAGTGCTTCTGCAAATATTTCCGATCTAGGCTTATATGACCTAACATCTTCGCTAGTGATCACGCCAGTGACCTTTAAATCGTGAAACCTTATCGCTGCCATCACATCCGATGTATCAATATTAGAAATGATATATATGGGCAATTCACACGACTTCAGAAAAGAGAGCGCATCTTCATAAATACCTGGCTTTTGCCAATGCTCAAATTGCTCCTGAATGATCTCCTCTGCAATGCAATCCGATTTGAAGTAGTCTATCGTCGCGCGTAAAGATGTTCTTCCCAGATTTCTTTGATTATCGAAGCTTTTCCCATAGCTTTCATGAAACATGTTTGAAAAGGACTTCCACCAGTATTGTCCTATTTCCTGAATGGTACAGTCCTCAGAGGAAGTCGCCTTGATTTTTTGGCATATTAACGGAATGATCTCATCATCTTCATGAACCACAGTCCCATAAAAGTCGAGGAAAATCGCTTTGGTTGTCACTGTTATTCCTCCCTCACGTTCTAATTCCATCACTTCATATGACTGTACTAACACCTCACTGAATCTAATTAATCCCTGCACAGGCTTTCCCCGCCACTTATGGATAAACACCCGAGGGCTCTAGTTCTACTAGCGCCCTATCGGAGCTTTCCTAGCCTCGAACGTAATCATCTGATCCGCTTTAACAGGTTTATTCAACCATGTATAGTCAGCCGACTTCGTGATCTCTTCATATCCCTGCTTCTCTAGCATGAGTTCAAATTCGTGGTATCCATACCAACTTAGAGGAAACCGCTGCAGCTCGGTCTGAACCAAATGGCCTTCCTTCCACTTTTCATACTTCAGAATCGAGACGATGCGCTGGTCAAGCAGATTGCATTCCGTACGTCTATCCTCCAGAACGATGACTGCGTTATCGGAGGTTTCCCAGCTCCTAGTCGAGGTGTGATTCGCGTCAAAATTAGTAGGAATAAACAAATCCACAATTAATCTGCCACCAGGTCTCAAGTGAGAATAAAAATGACGCAGTGCCGTAACAGCCTGCTCCCGACCCTCTATTAATTGAAAGGATCCGGCAGGGATGATAATGGCCTCATACGAATCCGTCAACGAAAAGTTATGCATTTCGTCTTCATACAGTTTAGTTGTTAGGCCCAATTCCTCGACTCGTCTTCTGCAAGAATCCAGCATAGCCGTTGAATTATCCACGCCTTCCATATCGATCCCTGCTTGAAGCAGCGGAATTAACACCCTCCCTGATCCACAGCCGACTTCCAGCACCTTTCCTTGTACGTCCTTCAGACGTTCTAAATAATACTCCACGTCACCAAACGAGAAACCTAATGGTTTACTCAGATCATACACTTCCGTACACAGCTCTCCATACAAACTATACATAGAATAAAACTCTCCATTCTATATGTGATTTCTTGTTAATGCCCTCCATAGCAGTATCATTACACTTCTCTTTTCTCATCCGGTAGATAGAGGATTCTTTGATAATCCCAATCTTTAGTATCCATATCGCCTACATCATAAATATCTACATCAATATTAAAGTACTGCCCTCCGTTGCAAATCACACCGGTATGGTTGTACCTTCAACGATTTTGGATCGTACAGTTTGAACCCTTAATCCCCATGTTAGGTGAAGCGAGTGAATCGTATGGGATTGCCGCCGTGTTTTTTCTCGTTCTAGTAGAATCTATTTCTTTAGAGGCATTCCTTACATCATATAAGAGAGTCGCAGGAAGAACTATACCCATTATATTTATAAATAATCTCTACTTAAAACGATTCCCAAGGCATATATTCTATTTTACATCCTAATTTCTATTTGGTAAAAAGCAGCAAAAGGACTCCCCGGCTCATGAGATCATGTCAGCAGGAAGTCCCCTATATTTGGTGCGTTTATGCTACGCTCTTAAAAAGGCAATATAATCCGTTATTAACCCTTTGTGTCCCAAATGCCGAAGCATGGTCGTGATATTGCCTCTATGATAGGTTCCATGATTTACGACCTGCTGGAGAATCTCCGAAATCGAATTCTGAAATGCCTCACCCGCTGTGTTGTGGTAAGTCACAACCTTCCCCATATCGCCAACCGACGCTAAATATTCATGGTGCTCGGTTTGGAGCCGGCTCATGTATTGATAAGCTGCTTCCAAATTCGCGAACGGTCTCGCGGCAAGCGACGGAGGGCTTTCCTCCTTGATCCGGGCAAACCAAACTTCCTCCGCAGCCGCAAGGTGACCGAAGACTTCGGCGATGGATTTGAAGCCCAGATTCACTTCCTGGAGAAACACGCCTTCCGGCAAGGATTGCAGATGGTTCCATAGTCTTTCGTTCGCCCAAATGTGATAATCGTACAATTGAAGATACGCTTCGTTCATTCTGCTCTCTCCTCTCTTGATCGCTTTATCGGAAAGTCTGAGTTTACGATGCTGGCCCTAGCACCTATCTCCTAGCACCTCGATAGAAAATTATACCATATATAACGAAAAAGCAGGCACGGAGATCAAACGAACATAACGCATATTCGAGATTACTCTTTAACGCTGCCAAGCACGATACCTTTGACGAAAAAACGCTGGAGAAAGGGATACAGCAGCAGAATCGGCAGTGAGCCGATAAATATTTGCGCGGCTTTAAACGTTCGGTTGGATACTTCGGAAAGGGCCGCGGCATCGTCTGCATTGATCGACGTCAGGTTGGTCTGTACGATAACGGTCTGAAGATAACTCGACAACGGGTATTTTTCCGGAGAATTCATCAGTAACAGTCCGTCAAACCATTCGTTCCATTGGCCGACGATCGTAAACAGCGTAACGGTAGCCATGGCCGGCAGCGACAGCGGCGCGTATATTTTCCACAGGCTGGTGATGTAGCTCCCGCCGTCAATGAAGCAGGATTCCTCCAGTTCCTTGGGCAGGCCGCGAAAAAAATTGAGCAGCAAAATCACGTTGAACACTGCTACAGCACCCGGGACGACCAACCAGGCATATTGCGTGCGAAATTTAAAATCCCGTGGTTCCTTCGACAGGGGATAAGCGATGAGCAGGGTTAGCAGCATACTGATCCCGGTCCCGAGAACGACACGCTGCACGGTGACCCACATCGCTACCATAAATTGCGGTTTGTTCAGCACGTACTGATAGGAGCTAAGCGTAAAATCAACGGGCCACAGCTTCACGATCCCCGCCGTCGCCGCGCCTTTGGAGCTGAGGGAAACCGCCAGAATATGAACGATGGGAAGAAAGCAGAGCAGCCCCAGACCGATCAGAAAAGCGTAGTTGAAGCCAAGAAAAAATTTGCGGCTGAGTGACGGTTTATGCATACGGGACACCTTCCTTCCTAAAATATTCTGTAATTGGCGAACTTGGATGCCAGGGCGTAGGACGTCACGATAAAGACGAACGAGATCAAGGATTTGAACAAGCCGATCGCCGTGGCCACCCCATACTGGGCACCCTGCATGCCGATCCGGTAAATAAACGTATCCAAAATATCCCCGCTCTCATAGACCTGCGGGCTGTACAAGTTGAATACCTGATCAAAACCGGCATTCAGCACATTCCCAAGCGAGAGGGTCGCTAGCAAAATGATGATCGGCATCATGCCGGGAAGCGTGATGTGCCAGGTCTGTTTCCAGCGGTTGGCGCCATCAACCGTAGCCGCCTCATACAGGGAAGGATTGATGGAGGTTAACGCTGCCAAATAGACGATGGTGCTAAAGCCGAATTCCTTCCAGATGTCCGTTATGACGAGGGTATAAGGAAACCATTGGTTGCTGCCCAGGAAAAAAATCGGCTCGATACCGAACCAGCCCAAAATCTGGTTCACGATCCCGTTCGTCGGCGACAAGATGTCGATAAAGATTCCCCCAAGGATGACCCACGATAAAAAATGCGGCAAATATACAAGCGTCTGCACGCCGCGTTTGATCAGCTCGTTCCTCAGCTCATTCAGCAGCAGGGCTACCAGGATCGGCACGACCAATCCTCCGATGATTTTCATGAAGGCGATAAACACCGTATTCCAAATGATTTGGCCGGTTTCCGGCAGATCGAACACATAGCGGAAATTGTCCAGCCCGATCCAATCCGAGCCGAAAAGGCCTTTGAACGGAACGAATTTCTGAAAGGCCATGGCGATGCCGATCATCGGCCAATAGCTGTAAATCAGCACGATGACGATGCCGGGCAAGATCATCAGATGAAGCGGCCACTGCCGCCGAAATTTTTTGCTTAACATGGCGATCCTCCTGTCTGTCAATGTGTATCCCATTCGCCTCAGCAGGTGGTGAAATGAGAACAGGGGCGGGTGTCAGAAACCTCCCTCCCCTGTTCCCGTTAGCCGGACCCCTTTTATCTGGCGGCCTTCCATGCATTAACTTCTTCCGTAATCTTGTCGCCGCCGAGCTTCTTCCAATTGGCCACGAACTCATCAAAGGCGTCGATGCTTGCCTCGCCCAAAATGATTTTGATGAACGTTTCCTGCTCCAGCCGGTCGAGCGTCGCTTTTTTATCCGCCATGGTCTCGGTCGGAGCGCCGACATAACCGTTCGAAATGACTTTGCCCGCATCGTTCAAATCGCGAAGCTGCTTCATGGAGCCTTCCGGCCCATTGGCGGCATAGCCGGACCAGCCCATCGGATTGTTGCCTGCGAGATATTCCTGGAACTCCTTGAACATGATTTTCGTTTCGGCGCTGGTGATGTCCGCGTCGCTTTCGGATTCCAGCGCTTTGGCCAGCTCCTCCTGCCGGATCAGGTCTTTGTTCGGATTGACGACCTCAACCAGCGAATATTTGTTGACCCCGATGGATACGCCGTCTTCGATGATTTGACCGTACTTGTCAAATTCCGCATTGTCGCTGTACAGCTTCTCATAATACTGGTTAGCCAACTTGACGATGACCTCGGGATGCTCGTACCCCTTTTTGACCACGTAATATTGGGATACGGCAAAAGGCATCTGCACCGTCGCCGGACCGCCTTCCAATGACGGGATCGGGTAGGACTTCCAATTCACCGATTCATCTTCTTTCACCATGTCCCAGAAAGGCCATGCCGGATACCAGCTGGGTCCGATCAGCATGCCGATTTTGTGGGTGGTCACGGTTTCAAAGACCTTTACGGTGTCCTTTACGCCGAACTCCGGGTCGATCAGTTTGTTCTTGAACATGTCCTGCAGCTTGGCCAGCGCTTCCTTCATCTCCGGCTGAATGCTGCCGAACTGCAATTGCCCCTCTGCGTCTTCGATCCAAATTTGCGGGAAACCGCCGAAGCCGTTAAAGAAACCTACCGAAGAGCTGTTTAATCCGATATCCTTGGTCAGCGCAAGTCCGTAGGTATCGGCCTTGCCGTTCCCGTCCGGATCCTGCTTGGCAAACGCCTCCGCTATGGCCACAAGGTCATCCATCGTGTTCGGTTCAGGCAGATTCAGCTTCTCCATCCAATCCTCCCGGACCCACAGCAGCGGAGCCGAGCCGCCGATGACCGGCTGGGTGGACGGGATCGCCAACAGCTTGCCGTCAAACGTCGCGGAAGGGAGAGCGTTTTTCTCGATCTCCATGACCTGCTTCAGGTCATCGCTGGCGTAATTCTCGAAAGCGGGCGTCAAGTCCGCCAATTGCCCGGCGTCCGCAAGCTGGCGCAGCTGCTCCGGCGTCACCTGCATGATATCCGGGAGGTCGTTCGAAGCAATCGCGATATTCATTTTGGATTCATACTGCTCCTGGCCCGTCACCACCCATTTATAATTGAGGTTGATGCCCATTTCCTTATATAGGTCGGTCCACACGTTGTTTTTAATATCCTGTCCGGACGGGAACTTCACTTCTTCTCCCACGAACCGGACGGCATCCAGCTGAATGGGGGGATCATACTTGCCGAACGGGTCGCCCGGCTCCAAGGCCGTGGCTTCGCTATCGGTGGATGAACCAGCCGCGCTGCCTCCGCCTCCTTCCCCTTTGCTGCTGCAAGCGCTTAAAATAAACACGAAAGCCAGCATACTGATCCACAATACGGACAAGATCTTATTTCTCTTCATGTTTGCGACCTCCTTGAATTCGATGTTTGTTTAGAGTATAAGGGAACAAAAAAAGAGCTATCTACTTTAAGCTCTTTACTTTGATATCTTCTCTTTACATGTTGTGCAGTTCTCTGTATTCCTGCGGCGTCAAATGGGTCGTTTTTTTGAAAAAGCGGTAAAAATACGGCGGAGAACTGAAACCCACCGCAGCGGCGATGACATGGATTTTGTCCGTTGTCTCCTTCAGCAGCTGCTTCGCTTTGGCCAGCCGTGCCGCATTAATCGACTCGGACAGGCCCTCACCGGTCACTTGTTTGTACAATCTGGACAAATACGAAGGGTTGTGTCCCACGGCCTCCCCGATTTGCGTCAAAGACAGGTCGCCGCTTAAGTGATCCTCGATATACCGTTGAACTTTGGCAATCACCTCATGCTGCTGATCCTGCTTCCCCTGCTCTTTCCGGTTGAAGATAATGTCCGCCAGCCTTTCGAAATATTCGGCCGCCTCCGTCCAGGAGTCATGCTCCTCCAGATGAGTCAATGTGATATAATCCACCGCCCCTTCTCCTTCCACGTTCTGGCAGAGAGCTTCCATATCCACCAGAGACGGCATCATCACGGACACCAGGCCGTAATACACTTCCATCTTCAGCAAATATTCAACCTCCGGCGGGAAGGAAGAGGTACCGGTCACCTCATGCAACAGCTGCATGAACTCCTCCCGGTCCCCATTGTCTAGACAGCCGCGCAGCAGCTCCATCCGCTTCAGATGCGAGCGAGAGCGCCCCAGAAAATTCCCCATGCGATCCGGGCGGTTACGCTCACCGGCTTCGGTCAACAGAGATTCGTGGCCGATCCCGAGGCCGCTGTCCAGCAGCTGCTTCAGTGATTCGAATTTGTCAGGCAGCCGTTCCCAATCAACCCACTCGCCAGCCATGGCAAACGAAGTCTTCAATTTCAAAAGCGTTTTGCAAACGTCCTGAATTTGTTCCAGCATCCCGTGGACAAAACGCTGGACCCGTTCCGCCGCCGGTCCTCCAACCTCCTCCGGATTCTCCTCCCCCTCCTCTTTGTGCTGCAAAATCCAGATCATCTTGGCCCTGCCGAACTCCACGGCCATGCCGTCGGTCATCGGGCCGAGCAGCTCGCCGATGATGTTCTGGACCGCGTACAGCATCAGCGATTGGGCCGATGGACCGTCTTGCCTTTGCCAGCCGTCTAGCCTGCATAACAGCAGCAGGCAAGACTTGCCGGGATCCAGCTTCATCTCCAGCTCCGCAAAGCGCTGCTCCAGCTCCTCCCGCCGAATAGGACAAGGTGCTTTTTGCATCAGCTCCAGCACGTACTGCTGCTGTAAAAACGGCAGCGCCATGCGCATATTCTCCCTCGCTTTGGCAATCAGACTGCCCTCTTTCATCTCCTGGTCAAGCAGCTCCACGGTCTTCTCGATCGCGCTCAGCACAGCATCGTTTCCCTCTGCCTTAAGAACGTAATCGACGCTTCCTTGCCGTGTGGCCTCCTGGATATAAGAAAAGTCGTCGTATCCGGTCAAAAAAATCACTTTGCAACGGGGCCACTGTCTGGATATTTCCTTTTGCAGGGCAAGACCGTTTAACCCCGGCATTTTGATATCCGACAAAACGATGTCCATTTTCGCCCGTTTTAGCCAGCTCAAGGCCTCCGATGAGGAATAAGCCTTATACACCTCAAGCTCTAGAAATTCCGCGCCAAGGCACAATTCCGCAAGCCCGTTTACGATAAAAGGTTCGTCATCCACGATCAGTATTCTGTACCTGCTCTTCATCCATCCCGCTCCTTTCTTGCTTTGGCAGTGCCATATCGATTCTCAAACCGCCTAACCGGCTTCTCGAAAAGGCCAATCCACCCGCAGGCCCGAATTTTAAACGAAGGCGTCGATGCACGTTGGATAAACCGGTGATCTCTCCTTTTACGTCCGAATTCGCGATCATGGATTGCAGGTTCCGCAGCTTTTCGTCCGTCAACGTCTCCCCGTTATCCTCCACGATGATATGCAGGACATGCCGTTCAGCGGCCATGGTCACTTGGATTTGCCCATCCGCTTCCTTCTCCTCAAGTCCGTGCTCGTATGCATTTTCGATTAAGGGCTGCAGAATGAGCAGCGGAACGTCCAATTGCTCCCAATCACCGGGGATGTCATCCCAATAAGCGGATATCCGGTTATGGAAACGGATGGACTGAATGTCCACATAAGCCTTGGCATGCCCCACTTCCGCCTTCAACGAAACTTCGTCGGCTGCGTTGCGGGTGATGAACCTGAAATATTCCCCCAAATGACTCGTAAAACGAACGATATTCTCATAATCCTGCATCTCTCCCATCTGATGAAGCGTAAAGAAACTGTTATATAAAAAATGAGGGTTGATCTGGGATTGGAGCTGCTTCAGCTCGGAACGCTGCGAGCGGATTTTCTGCTCAAACACTTCGTGGATCAGCACCTGCAGGCGCTTCACCATATGGTTAAACTGCTCGTACAGATAGTGGAACTCGTCATGATGCTTATGGCGCAGCTCCACCCGGGGACTGTCGAAATCGATGTTGCGGAATGCCCTCACCATCCGCTGAAGCGGCTGATGAATCCGGCTGTAGATCCAGCCCGAGAACAGAATAACCACCAGCAGGGAGAAGCCCGACAGCCCGAAAAAGATCATGCGGTATTTTCCGAGCGGGCCCAGAAATTCGGCTTCGGGCACATACACCACCAGGTCGGCATTCAAAAAGGCGGAGCGCTCCACGCTAACCCAATAGTTGGCCCCATCCGCCTTTACCTTCGTGTTGTAGGGAAGCTTCGAAAATTCGGTGGTTGTTAGCGCTTCCAAATCAATGTGCTCGGCCAACCGCGGACCGATTCCGCCTCCATCCTCCTGAGTCAGGACCCAGCTGTTGTCCACGCCGATGAGAACGGCCCCCCCGTCCCCCGTGGCCAGCTGTAGGAGCGCCGTTTGCATTTTCGGAACGGAGAGCTCCGCCGCAATCGCAAAATTAGGCGGATTGCCGTTTCGCAATCGTTCCGGGTATACCATCCCCAACAGAAGCTTGTTCTTCCATTCGAAAATGACCCGATCGGGATGCTCCTCAAGCGCCTTCATCTGCTCCGGCGGCATGGCTCCTTCGTATGACACCTGTTCAATCGTTTTCTCAATCAGCGGAATATAAGTTTTGGCCTCCTGAACGTATTGATTGGAGCTTTGCAGCAGCCGCATTTTGCCCTGGAGGCGGTTGATCGCCTGAAAATATTCGGAACGGCTCATGGCGGGCGCGATGGTACTCAGCTTTTGCAGGTCGGAGTCCTGCGACAAATCGTTCATCAGCAGCACCGTCGATCGCAGCTCCTGCTCCAGCGTGCGCATGAAAAAATTAGTTCTCGCATTCAAGGACTGGGTAATTTCCTGCTCCACGCTCGCAAGCCCGGACTCGTTCATGTACAGGGCAGCGGCGTAAACCGGCATAATGGCCAACAAAAAGCCGGCCACGATTTTGGGATAAATCGATTTGAACCACAGCAGCTTCATCGTTTGCCTCCACTTCGTTACCATGATCGCTTCGCCTAACCGATGAACAGAATAAAAACGGACCATAACGGTTACACGATTGTTCACGACCGGTTAGCCCGGCTAAAGCGAGGACGTCCGACAACTTCGGGATATCCGCTTTCGCCGGGTTGAACCTGTATCGTTAAGATTCTTTATGTCTGGGTGGGACGGACCGGTTAGCCTTCCACCATCAAGCTTGCGATCTCTCCTCTCGTCGAGTCGGGACCGACCTGAATGCGGAACTCGCCGGGCTCCACCACCGGCTTCAGGTCAAGACCGATCATTTCCAACTGCTCGCTGCCGATGGTGAACGTTACTTCCTGCGTCTCCCCGGCCTTCAGGAACACCTTTCGGAACCCTTTCAAGGCCTTCTCGGGACGGGTAACGGAAGCGGCCAGATCCGAGACGTAGAACTGAACAACTTCCGAGCCGTCCCGTGCTCCCGCGTTGGTCACGTCGATCCGGACCGTGGCTTCGCCGCCTATGGGAACGACGGCCGGCTCAACCGTCAGACGGCCGTAACGGAATTCCGTATAGCTTAAACCGAAGCCGAACGGATAGCGCGGCGCTAGATCCGTCTCCAGGTAACGCTTGCCCCGAGTCCGTCTGGCATTGTAATTGACCGGCAGCTGGCCAACCTCCTTCGGAATGGACAGCGGCAGACGGCCGGACGGGTTGATATCGCCAAACAGCATGTCCGCAATGGCGCTGCCTCCCTCTTGGCCGGGATACCAGGCTTCCACGATGGAAGGGATGTGCTCGTCGATCCACGGCTCTGTAATCGGCCGTCCGTTGATATAGACAACAATCACGGGCTTTCCGAGCTTATGGAGCTCCTGCAGCAGCTCCAGTTGCACGCCCATCAGCGTCAGGGTCGAGCGGTCAATGCCTTCCCCGCATTCCATATCGCTCTTTGCATGCCCGGTCACGACCGAGGCACCAGTTCTCAGATCGATGGTACCCTCCCCGAAATCCCGTGCGCTGGAGCCGCCAAGCACCATTACGATGACATCGGCCTGTTCCGCGCACGCCAGCGCGTGAGGGAACCCTTCCCTTGAATCGCCTTGAATACGGCAGCCCGGGGCATATAGAACGCGGCTGTCTCCCAGCCGTCGGCGGATGCCGTCCAGCACCGTTACGATCTGCCCCGGCTGCTGGGGGGAGGTATAATCGCCAAGCTGATGGTACGGCGCATGGGCGTTGGGGCCAATGACGGCAATGGTTCCGCTGCTCGAATCCAGAGGCAGCAGGCCCCCCTCGTTCTTCAGGAGCACGATGCCTTCAGCCGCTGCATGGTAGGCTAGTGCGGTATGCTCGTTGCAGCCTATGACCTGCTCTGCCCAGGCTGGATCTACATAAGGCCGATCAAAGAGTCCCAGACGAAACTTCAGCTCCAACACGCGTCCGGCTGCCATATTCAGATCGTCTTCAGTGATCAGCCCTTGCTCCAGCGCTTGGTGAAGATGTGCCCGGAACATGGTCCCTGACATCTCCATGTCGACACCGGCCTTCAGCGCCTGGGCCGCCGCCTCCACGCCCGATCCGGCCGTATTGTGACCGCATGCTAACATATGGATCGCGCCGCAATCGGTAATGACGAAGCCGTCAAAGCCCCACGCCTCGCGAAGTACATCTTGCAGCAGGTACCGGCTGGACGTGCAGGGGACTCCGTCGATTTCATTATAGGCCGTCATGACCGACAAGGCACCCGCTTCAACGGCTTTGCGGAACGGCAGCAGATCGACTTCGTGAAGCTCCCGTTGTCCTATGTGGACGGGGGCCCCGTTGCGTCCCCCTTCGGAAGCGCCGTAGCCTGCGAAATGCTTCAGCGTAGCCAGCAGGCTGATATGTGAATCAAGGCGCTCGCCTTGCAGTCCCTGCACGGCGGCAACCGCGAATTCGGCCACCAAATGGGGGTCCTCGCCGAAGGTTTCTTCGGTACGCCCCCACCGGGGATCCCGTACCACGTCCAGCACCGGCGAATAGGTGGCCGCTCCCCCCTGAGCTCTTGTCTCGGCGGCAACGGCGCGGCTTATGCTGCGGAACAGCTCCGTGTTCCAGGTGCTTCCGATCGTGAGCGGTACGGGGAACACCGTCGCCCCGATTGCCATATGTCCGTGGGAGCATTCTTCCCCGAACAAAATCGGAATCCCAAGCCGCGAGTGCTCCATCGCATAACGCTGAATCGCATTAACCGCTTCTGCCCCTTCCCGCGGGGACAGTCCGTTCGTCAGCGTCACTCCGGTCCAGGGATCGGCCCGCAGCGTACCATACAAGGAACCGATTCCTCCCTCCGCAAGCTGCGACTTGAACTCCTCGGTTAGCTTGATCGTGCCGTCGTCGTTCCTTATGTAAGCTTTCCAACCGAACGGCTGGATCAGCTGTCCGATTTTTTCCTCGACCGTCATCCGCTCCAGCAAGTCCTCGACCCGCCGCGAAACCGGCCATGCAACGTCCTTATAGTCCATGGCGCACCCCCTTTCTTTTCCTGTTTAATTCGTTCTTACTGATTACATGCAACCGTTCGATGAATGTTCCCGCATCCTATTAGGGTTCGGATTTAAGGCGATTTCCTATTGTCTTCAACGCCAATATCGCCAAAGCAGCAGCCCTGCCGAAATTTCCGATTGAAGAAAAAGGCTCTCCGGCACGATCCGATCGGCCGGAGAACCTCCCTCTATGTGTATCATGCAGAGGCTGCTCCGCGCCGGAACGATCCAGGTCAACAGGAAGAACTCTCTTTCAACCTTTTCATGGGCGAGCACGCTTCAACTTGGTTGACTCTGCCGGATGCGGACCTCCTCCGGCCGGTAAACCGTCTGCACTTGTCCCCCGGCATCGGTCGTAAACATCACGGTCCGCTCCCGCTCCAATTCGAAGGCATAGACCTTTCCGGTTGCCGGGTCCTTTACCTCGATCTCTGCGCTTGCCCCATGCTCGGAGACGAAGACGTACAAGCTTCCTTGTCCGAACGCCAGCTTGCGGCCGTAGATGCCCGGAAGCTCGCCTCCCTTCAGCCATTCCAGCTCAGGCGAAACGGCTGCGGAGCGGATAGCTTCCGCATACAGCGCCTGGATCGGCTCCCAGCGCTCGTTCATCTCGACCGGGAGCGGGCACCAGATGAACCGTCCCGATCCCAAGCTCACCGTGACGGGTGCTAGCGTCCCATCCAACCGGCCCGCCGGACGATCTACCGCCAGCGCGTTAATCTTCCGCTCGCCGAACGAAACGGCGAAATGCTCTCCCGCGAGCTCCAGCGTTTCTTCCCGAAGAACGTTGGCATGGACGGTTTCACCGATCTCCTGCTGCAGGCGATGCGGCGCCGGCCCCCAATATGCATCGGTGCGAAGCGGACCTGTCCACAATACCGTGCTCCCTTCCCTTGCCAAGTCGAGGAGCTGGGCAAACGCGGCATCGTCGAAATTATGCGCGCTCGGCACGATGATCAGCTTCGCCGGATAGCGTTTCAGGTCCCCCAGCTGATATTCGCCGATGCCCCGCGGATGGACGTTCATACCGAATGTCAATGCGCGCATGGCCCTCGTCGTCGCTTCGTAAGCCAGCTTGCGGCTGGAAAAATCATTCGAATACGGGTAAACGACGGCGATATCCTCCAGCTGACGTTCATCGTCGAACAGGCCGGCTGCTTCCTTCATGAAGCGCCCGAAGTCATAGGACACATCGGCTTCGGGCTTCTGCGTTCCGTCCGCTCGAAGCGCCCCGATGTTGGATTCGTTGGCATTATCCATGAAGTAGTTAATATTCCAAATCCACTGTACGGCACCCGCGCCCCCGGTCGAAAATGAATACGCGTACTTCCGCTCCAGGATGCTGCGAAGCTCTTCCTCCGTCCGCTTGGCAATGCCGTCCGGACGCTGGACGTGCATGATGCCGGTCTCCTGAATCAGATTCGGCTTGTCCGGCGTTTTCGTAAATATGCCGTCCCAAGCCAGGTGATCGTTCTGCCACCAGGAGTGGACCGTCGTGTAATCGACGGCGGGACCATAGAACGAAGGCGACGGGCGCTGGGAGCAGATGCCCTCATCCTGCCCGACCGTTACCAGCTGGCGGGGATCGGAGCGGCGAATGGTGCCGATAAGCTCGGACGCCCAGCGATTATGCATGTCCATGGTGAACAGCGTGAAATCGATCCACGGTCCCCACTTCTTCGGCTGCAGTACGCTGTTGAACAGCTTGTCGTCCGGACTGGGCGCAGGCGCCGACTCGAATGAAGGCAGCTCGCCCGGCGTCATGTTCCAGCGCTCCTGAAGCAGCGCCAGATCATCCCCGTGTCGCTGCCGCAGCCACTCGGACCAGGCCTTGCGTTCGAACCGATCTCCGATCGATACAGGCCCCTCGAAGATTCGCTTCGGATCGAACAGCGAAGGCTCGTTGATCAGGTCCCAATGCACGTTGGTCGTGCCCCTGTGACGTCCGACGATGGAGGCGACGAAGCGCTTTTGCGCCTCCACCGATCTCGGATCCAGATAGGGGTTCACTCCTTCCCAGGCTTCGGGCGCAAACGAGAAGAACGTAAACGTCACTTCCAGCTCATGCCGCTTGGCTGTCAGGATAAAGGCATCGATCGCCCGCATGACGTCCTCGGCCGCATGGCCGTCGGCAAACATGATCATCCGGTAACCCGTCCATATGCCCGTCCGGATCAGGTTGATTCCTGCCCGCTTCATCTCCGCCATATCCGCATCCCAACGCTGCACGTTCGGCAGATGAAGGAATTTGCGCGCGACGTCGGAGGTCATGTACGTCATGCCAACGATCGGAACCGTCCGCCAGCCGCGGCGGAAGTAATCACGCCCGCATTCCAGCCGCTCTCCCGCCTGCAGCAGCGGACGATCGACGCCCCATACCGCCTGGGTCAGGGTGCGGCGCTCCCCGGAATCGGACTCGGCTTCGCAAACGATCCGGTACAAGCCCGCCTCGAGCCGTACGGGTACGGACAAGCGAAGCTGCTGCAGATCCCGCTGCTGCATGCCGGCTTCCGACTTCTCGTGTCCGGTCCAGACGGTCTCGCCGTTGTCTTCCTTGATAACACTCACTGCAAATTGCCAGGTCTGCGCCGGAGCGGACGTCCGGGACAGCGTCTGCAGCTGGATCGTCAACCACATCTGCTCGCCCGGCTCGTAGGAGGCATAGTTCGGCTTCAACCAAAGCTCCGTCACGCCTGTTCCCGCGTATTCGGCCAGATCCTTCAGAACGTCCATCCCTTTAGACTCCCAGAACGATGCCCTCAGCTGCTGGTTGATCAGAATCCAGCGCCCCCCGGCATAATCGCCCTTATGCTGCTCCAGCATGACGACCGGTGCGGACCGCTCGCGTCGATCACGGTCCACGCCGATCAGGAGCGGTGAGATGACGGCGTCCATCGGACCGCATGCCCCCATCTCGGCCGGAATGTCGCTCGCTTTGGTCGGGTGCAGCGTCAAGCCCCAGGTCGGCTCCATGCCGAACAGCTCCTCGCGCCCCTGCAGGATCGGAAATTCGGCGGAGGCCTTCAACTCCCGGACGCGCGATACGTCAACCGCCAGCGCATCATGGATATCCATTCGCTGATGATAAGCCAGCTGCTCGCGTTCGGCATGCCAGCTTCCGTTCAGCTCTCGAACCGGCCTGCGGAAAGGCACGCCCCCGGCATGAACCAGACCGCCGCCGGCCTTCAGGTGGCCTTCGATGGCTGCCCAAGCCGCTTTCGGGAAGTACGACCCGTGCAGATGAATCAGTGTGTCCCAGCCGCCTTCCGTCAGCCGCTCAGCCACATCCGCGGCACCGGCGACCACCGCCCATTCCCGCAATCGCTCCAGTGCCTCTGCGGACGGACGTTCGCCTTCGTAAGGAAAATGCTCGTCGTAAAATACCAGCGTTCTCATCGCTTACTCCTTTCTCGTCCGCGGCTTGCCGTCGACGTATACGGATGTTCCGCGCGTTCGAGCCCAGTCGGCAATCCGGGAAGGGTCGCCGGTCCAGAGGCGGTTCACTCCCCATTCATTGGTCTGCGGCCGCTCCTCGCATTCGATGCGGATGACCGGGAACAGCTCGGTCGGAGCCGGTCCAGAGGCGGTTCACTCCCCATTCATTGGTCGACAGCTCCTGTCCCGTTGTCAGCAGCGTCACCCGTAATACCGGCGTCACCAGATCCGCCAGCCTCAGCACCGGCCTCCCATCCCAGAAGCGGATGATGAGATACAGCTTGTTGTCTTTCATTGTCTGCCGCCCATAGGTGATGAACTCGGTGAGGTTCCCTCCGTCGGAGCCGTAGATGGCCTCGCCGTGAACGTCCAGCCACTCCCCGATCTTCAGCGCCCGCTCTACGAAGGCCGGCGGAAGCTGTCCGTCGGGCTGCGGTCCGACGTTAAGCAGCAGATTGCCGCCCACGGTACCCCCTTTTTCCGCGCACTCGCACAGCATGTCGAGCAGAACGTCGGCCGGACGCCAACGTTCGCCATTCGTGTATCCCCACAGCCTCCACGTGGTAACCTGGCTGGATTCCCACAGCCGCTTCTGATCCGGGACGATGACATGCTCCGGCGAGCCGAAGTCGCCCAGCACCTCAGAATCGCCCGAACCGCCGCCGCCGTCCGCATGCAGCTTCTCCTCCTCGGACAGTCCAAGACGGTTGTTGACCAGGATGTCCGGCTGAATCGACTTCATCCGCTCCACCAGCTTGATGCTGTCCAGGTCCTCCGCGGTTCGCGGCCAGACCCCGTCAAAAAAGAAATGATCGATGCGCCCGTATTTCGTGACCAACTCTTCCACTTGGGCATGCAAATACTGCTTCATCGTCTCCCAGCCCTCGGGATCCTTCTCCGGTCCGTCGAAGTAAGCCGGGATCCGCCAATCGATCCAGGAATAATATAAGCCGACCCGAAGCCCTTGGGCCCGGAACGCATCGGTAAATTCGCGCACCAGATCCCGGCCGGGCGCCTGCTTCGCGCTGGAATAATCCGTCGTGGCCGTATCCCACAGGCAATACCCGTCATGATGCCGCGTCGTTAAGCAGGCATATCTCATCCCCGCCTTGCGCGCGGTGTATGCCCATAGCTCGGCGTCAAAAAACACCGGATTCCACTCGCAGGCCTTCCGCGCGTATTCGGCCTGGTCCAAATGCTCCCGGAACAGTACCTGCTCGCCGCGCCCGTATTGGGCATATGGCCCGAAATGAATAAACATGCCATACCGGCTTTCCGTAAACCACTGCCAGCCTTCCCGGATGGCTTGAGCTTGCTTGATCATGAACAACGTCCTCCTTATTCTGCACGGCTCTTGCCGTGAGGTCAGCCTTGATGGATATTACGCTTCTGGCTCTTTGAGCAGTCTCAAGGCTTCTTATGACCTATACTCTAGCCCGAGAATCCCTGTCTTGAACACTTTACTTTTGAGAGAAAACTTTGATTTTGGCCAATATCGGAGAATTGAAGTCCTAAACGGTAACATTGATCACTTTCGAATCCGCTAGGAATCTCCATGGAATTCCTTTGGTACTCTTAACAGAACGCTCCATGGCGGTGCACAAAAAAAAAAAGCAATCCCTCCCCGGTTATTAAACCGGGTAAAGGATTGCCCTATTCCATTATTTCTTAGTGTTCGTGTGCCTGAACTTACGACTGACCGGCTCTCCATTCATCGAATTGCCGTTTGTATTCATCAACGACCTCATCGATTCCAGCGGACTTCATGGCGGCCAGCATTTTATCGTAGGCGTCCTCGTATTTCACGACCCCGTGCATGACCGGATATACGCTGGTCTTCAGCTCGGCGATGCAGTTGGCGTACTGCGAAGCAACGTTGGTCGGATCGAAGGTGAAGCCGATCGTGATGCTGTTCACGGCGTCGTCCGATACCGTTGTGCGGCGCTCCAGACGCGCTGGGTCCGTATTCGTTGGATAACGGTTCATCTCGACGTGGCCAAGCAGCCAGTACGGAAGCTCATAAGCCGGGGAACCGTTCTCGTTCTTGGCCAGATAGTCCTTGGTATTCTTGCCGGTATCCTTCCAATGCACATCCTTCACGCCGCTTTGAACGAGATCCATGTTCTCTTGGCTGCTGTATACCCAGTTCAAAAATTGAATGCCGGCCTCCGGGTGCGGAGACGTGGCCGAGATCCCGTTGGAATTGCGGATCGCGTAGGATCTGAATTTCGGCTGGTCGGCCAAATAATAAATATCCAGCTTCGCATCCGGGAACGTTTGAAGAATGGCATCGCTCAAGCCGACGTCGCCCGGACGGTACAGATAACGTCCTGCCAGCTCCTCTTGGTTGATAACCTCTGTCGGCGTCGTGAGCAGATCGCTCATGATCAACCCTCGCTTATAAGCCTCGTTCATGAACAAAACGTCTTTTTTGAACTCCTCGGTTTCGAACCAAGACTTCACGTTCCCCTGCTGGTCGATATAAATCATGTTGTCGGCCACGGTAAACGGATAGGTGTCGTAGGTTGTATGCAGGAAGTAGGCTGGCTCCTCCAGCATCTTGATATATACGTTCTTGTTGTCCTGCGGCCAGTTCTTCTGCAGCGTCTCGGCTGCATCGAGCAGCTCTTCCGGCGATGTCGGCGGCTTCAGGCCGTTTTTCTCTAGCAGATCGGTGCGGATCGTGAACATGCCATCGTTATAAGCGGTATCCGCCCAGAAGTTCGGCACGTACGTGGTCTTGCCGTTGATTTTCGACGACTCCCAGATCCAGTCCGGCATGGAAGCTTTCAGCTCGGTGCCATACTGGTCCAGCAGATCGTCGATCGGAATGATACCGCCGCTGCCCGCAAGCACCGTCGGTCCTTTGGTATCGTGCATGATGGCAATCAGCTCGAATTCCTCGCCCGTCGACATCATGAGGTTGGTCTTCTGATCCCATACGTCCCACGCGATGTACGTCGGTTCGTACGTAAGGTTCAGTCCGTCGGCCTCCAGCTTCTCGTTGATCGCTTTGACCGCCGCATCCAAATCCTGCGGCGCGGAGCCCGGAAGCAGATACCGGACCGGCAGCTTGTCCCCGCCGTCATTCTCGCCGCTCGCCGATCCGTTCTCGCCGCCGGCATCGCCCCCGCCGGAGCAGCCTGCGATCACGGATACCATGAATATCGCAGCCAACCATAGTGCTAGCGCTTTCCTTTTTTTCATGCATGTGTCCCCCTGTCTTCATTTGGTTTAGTCATGCGGTACGATTCCTATCTTAAGGAGACATTAGGGATGACGTATACTTCAAAATGATCGTTTTCGCCATTTTAAAACACATTAAAAGGTTGTTCAGAAAGTCATCTTTTGATCACGAGGCAGGTAAGGAAGCAGTCTAAGGCGTCGAATCTTGAATTCAGCCGGGCCTTCCGTTGCTCACGTAGGATTGCCTACGCTCCGCTACTCAGTCCCTAGCTTCATCCAACCTTCTCGGTGCTGAAAAGTCGACCTTTTGAACCCGCAATTAATCTGCCCGTCACTGCGCCTTTTTCGTCTCGATCGCATGCAGGCTGCGGAACTGGGCCGGCGAGATCTGGTAGTGCTTTTTAAACAACGTGTAGAAATAGGTCGTATTCAGAATGCCCACCTGCTCGCTGATCGATTGGACCGACTCCTCGGTGCTTGCGAGAAGCTCCCGCGCCTTCTCCAGACGAACGGCATTCAGGTAATCGTTGAACGACAGCTCGCAGTGCGCCTTGAACAGCTTGCCGACATAGCTGCGGGACAGCTTCACCTCGCCCGCCACCTGCTCGAGCGACATATCCGGCCTTGCATAATGCTTGCGTACGTACATCTGGATAAAATCAACCACCTCCGCATGCCGGACCGCTCCCGATTCCTCGGACAGGCTGCAAAGCCTGAGAGCAAGATCCTTCAGGGCATCCGCGGTTTCCTGCAGCGTCTGAAAGCGGGTAATCCGCCGCGTAAAGTCGAGGAAGAGATCCGCGCTTTCCCGATTTTTCACCGTATGGACATTGAGCTGCTTGTACAGGCCGCCGATGAATTGATTAATGAAAAACATGACTTCATGGTAGTTGTAATCGCGAATTTCCTTGATCCACTGATCGATTTCCTTCTCCAATTTATCCCGCTGCTGCAGCTTGATGGCCTCGATGATGCGCTTCTCCCGCTTGTCCGGATACTGAGCCTCGGAATGCTCCGACTCCGCGGTGTTGACCGGATCGCCATGGAACATCCTGCCCTTTCCCGCGAAAAAGCGCTGCTGGAAGCAGGACTGCGCGCAATCGAACGATTCGCGCAGCTCCTCGTAGGTCTGTGCGGCCGTTCCGATGCCGACGGTGACGGACACGCGGAGCGTGCTTAGCATCTCGCCCTGCAGCTCCTCCAGCATGCCCACGACATGGAGGGGAAGCCGGCTCTGTTTCATGGGGAGAATGATCGCAATGGTCCCGTCCCCTACCGTTGCCACGCTCGCTCCCTCCGGCTCCAGCATCTGCTGGGCCGCCTGAGCGACGGCCGCGGAGGAATAGGACTGCAGGTCCTCGTCCTCTCCCCCGGGCGAGCCGTCTAAGCTGTCGAGCAGAAGGACGACCGCCAGGAAATAGGGCCCCTTGCCTTCGCGGGCCAAACGGCGGAATGCCGTCTCGTCGCCGCCTTTCAGCAGCTGCAGCACATGCGCCTGCCGAGCGACGGAAGCCTCGGACTCCATCGACTTCATTTTCTCCGTCATTTCGGCGTAAGTGGTATCCAATATGGCAAATTCGTTGATTTGCCGCCGGTTTTCCTTCATTTTCGGTATGGTGCTCATTTTCTCCAGCAGGTGACGAATCGGGTTGTACGCATGATGCGTCAGCCAGATCGACAAGAACATGCTGACGACGAAACAAGCCAAAGCGAGAACCAGCGCCGACGTTCGGAGGGCCTGCATGTTGAACAGCAGATTTTGATATTGGCTTACGCTGATATACGTCCAATTCATATCCTTGGATTTGACGTAGGTAACGAGGCTCTTGCGGCCGTCGATGGAGCGAGTGAAGTAACCGCTTTCCGCTTCCGATTCCAGAATGGACTGGACATAGGACTCCTGCGATACATTCTCCATGAACCGGGACCGATCCGAATGGGTGATGATGGTTCCCTTGTCGTCAATGACGTGCAGCGAATCCACCGCTTCGTTGCGGTAGCCTCCGATCAGATCCTGGATGGTGTCGGTGCTCATGTTGATTACGATTGCGCCTTTGGAGCTTAGCGGCGAATAATAGCTCGGAAGGAGAACGAAAGTAAGGACGTCTTCGCTCCGGTTGGCCGAAGCGGAAGTGGCGGTAGATATCTTGCGAGGGAACAGGTGAAAATAAGATGTATTCTTGCTGTTGATCTCCTCCAACAGCTCCTTCTCCTGCTCCTTGGTAATCCCCTTCGTATTCAGATACGTATTATTCGAGCCGTTATAGATCCCGATCGAATGGATGAACGGATAGGTGGACTGTACTCGGTTAAGAGTGCCGAATACCCCATACTGTTTCACCGGATCGGCCTCTTTGTCCAAAAGGGCGTTCACGATCTCCTTGTCGCTGAGCAGCAGGTTGCCCACGTTATATACCTGGTCGCGGATGACGCTGGATACGGCGCTGTTCTGCTTCAGCATCGATTCGGATATTTTCCCTACCTCCTTCGCGGTGCTCCAGGAGAACATCATGTACAGGACGACGGTTACGAGGGCAATCATGGCTGCCGTAAGCAAAATAAAGCTGAGAAACATATTTCGGTACACCGCATAACGGAATAATCGCTGCCGGATCATATTCTCCCTCCCTGCCATTGGATCTGTATAGTTAAGTGAAATCTTCATAATTCACGAAAATCACTAACATAATATGTAATCTATATGTTAATTTAATGGTGTTTCCCTAACGATCCGATCACTTGGAACGGTTTCATATTTCACTCTCATCTTACATTTGCTCAGGGCATTCATCAATATGAAAACGCATTCTTTATTTTCCTCCCCTAACTTTCCTTCATAGGCTTCATCAGCTAAACCCCTTATAAAACAAGGCTTTTCCGGTCATTATTCAATCCTGTCGACACTGTCCGAAATACTCAAATTCGAAGTTTTTACCGTTTTTTAAAGCAGACGCTCCCCCCTTCAATCCGCTCAAACTCCATTTTCATAGTTTACTGCACGCGGCAACTCTCTTTACACTCGAATCAGAACTGCCAGGCTTGCAGCCCCCATCATTTACGAAAGGACGTGCCTACTCATGAAAAAAAGCCGCTTCGGCTTCCTGCGCGAAATCCGCTCGAACGGATCCGCCTACCTGCTCGTCGTACCGGCTGCCATCTATACGCTGGTCTTCGGTTATTTCACGCTTCCGTACATGCTCATTGCGTTTCAGAAATTCAACTTCAAGACGGGACTCTTCAATTCCGCCTGGGTCGGCTTTGACAATTTCAAGTTCTTCTTCTCTTCGCCCCGGGCTTGGGAGGTCACCTTCAACACCTTGAAGCTCAATTTTCTATTTATCATCGTTGGCACGCTCGCAGCCATGGCGCTGGCCATACTGTTCAACGAGCTCCGCAGCCGCTGGTTCTCGAGGGTGACCCAATCCACGATTTTGTTCCCGCATTTCTTGTCCTGGGTTATCGTGAGTTACATCATCTACAGCTTGCTGTCGACCGACTACGGTATCCTGAACCGGATCCTGGCGTTCTTCCATGTCGACCCCGTCAACTGGTACGCCTCCCCGCAATACTGGACGTGGATTCTAACGACCGCGGCCGTCTGGAAGGACCTCGGGATGAATCTCGTCATCTATTTGGCGGCCATTACCGGGATTGATGACAGTTATTACGAAGCCGGGCGGATCGACGGCGCTACCCGGTGGCAGCTCATCCGCCATATCACCATTCCGCTCATGCTGCCGACCATTTCCATCCTGACTCTGCTTGCCTTGGGCAAAATCATGTACGGCAGTTTCGACATGATCTATGCCATCGTGAAGGACAACGGGCTGCTGTATCCGACCGTCGACGTCATCGATACGTATGTGTTCCGTTCCCTCCGCACCATCGGGAATCCGGCACAAGCCATGGCCGTTGGACTGTATCAATCCGTGGTCGGCTTTATTCTCGTATGGGGCAGCAATAAAATCGTGAAGAAGGTGAATCCGGACCATGCCTTGTTCTAAAGCAAGCCCGGAATCATTCGGAAGGGAGCGAAACCTAGATGACGTCCAGACCTAAATTTTTCGACGCCGTGAATGCCGCGCTGATCGGCATCATCTCCATTCTCTGCATCCTGCCGATGCTGCTTGTGCTCATGGTGTCCTTTACCGACGAAGCCAGCATTAAACAATTCGGCTACCAGCTGTTTCCGAGCGAGCTGTCGCTGGATGCCTACAAGCTGCTCCTGTTCGGCAGCACGCCGCTGTACCGGAGTTACATGATCTCGATCATCGTGACGGTCGTCGGCACGATCCTTGCGGTCACCATCACGTCCATGGCCGGATATACGCTTGCCGCCAAGCATATCCGTTACCGCAACGGGCTCGGATTGTTCTTTTTCATTACAATGGTGTTTAACACAGGCCTGGTGCCATGGTATCTGATCAACCTGAATCTCGGCATGAACAACACCATCTGGGCCCTGATCATTCCGTCCCTGGTGTTCAACCCGTTCAACCTGTTTCTTGTGCGCAACTACATGTCCCAAATTCCGCCTTCCCTGACGGAGGCGGCCAAGATCGACGGCGCGAGCGACTTCTATATCGCGTTCCGGATCTACTTCCCGCTGTGCATGCCCGTTCTGGCCACGATAACGCTCTTCTACGGCATTGCCTACTGGAACAACTGGTTCAACGCTATCATGCTGGTTGACAACGAGAAGTTGTATCCCCTGCAATATCTGCTGTTTAAGCTCAACTCCGAAATCAGCATGATCCAGCAGATGCAGAGCAGCGGCGCCATCCTCGGCAGCCAGACGCTCCCTCAGGAATCGGTGAAGATGGCCACCGCCATTCTGACGATCGGGCCGGTGGTGCTGTTCTATCCGTTCCTGCAGCGGTATTTTATAAAAGGGCTGTTGATTGGCTCCTTGAAAGAGTAAGAGATTTCTCCACATGCCCCATGGTCTCAAGACATGAGACGGGTATCAGAATCTACTAAATTCAAAAAGGCTAACCGCTCTCCCGGTTAGCCTCTTTTTTATATGATGGATGTCTTTATGGATGTAACGTCTGCCGCTTCGGATGGAACATCGTCAACGGGGTTCGTTTGTGTAACCCTGATATTCTGCATGGGGCCAGTGACGGTAATCCGGTCTTTGAAGAACAGGATGAATGCTAAAACGCCCGGCTTTTGACTTCTCCTTGATAAGCCAATGCATCCTCGGCCCTTAACCGCTGAACGTCGCTCAGCTCCGACAACTCGGCCCATTTATACTCCGAATGCTCCGAACTAAGGATAATTTCCTCATGAAGAGGGATCGAACAGCGGAATATGCCGACCTGCACGTTGATATGACTGTGATAATAAAATCCGGTCAAGACCGCATCCTGCAGGGTGAGGCCCAGTTCTTCGCGGCATTCGCGAAATATCGCTTCATGGATCGTTTCGCCGGGGTCGACCCCGCCTCCGGGCAAACTCCATCCTTTGTTCCCGTAGGTCCGTTTTAATAAGAGCAGCTTGCCGTCGGCGTTCGATATGATGGCATGCACACCGAATCTGTACGTGTCATGAAAGCCCATTATTCATCCTCCTATCTCGGCATTAATATGCATTATCCAAGCAAGATTACTGCCTCTCCCCAATGTCATTACCGCACTTCGGACAATATTGGTACGTTTCATGTTTGATGGCTCTCCCGCAATATGGGCAGAAATTGAAATCGCCATCCTGTTTAAAACCTTCGTTGACGCTTTGCCTTGCATTCGCTTGAAGGTAAGGATCTAATGGATCCGGTTCGTCGTCGGTAATATCATAGACGGACATGCGGTTAGCTCCCGTAGCATTTTTAAGATGAAAAATCCCCTGCACAACCGCGACACCGACAAAGACGACCCCGAACAGGACAAAAAAGACGGGGGCTCCCATATTTGCTGCCGAAATCGTCCAGAATACCCCAAATACGCCAATTGCAGCACTGCCAACCGCTCCCATAGCCGAGGGTCCCCGACCTGGTTTGATGCTTCTCATGTAAGGCTCCTCTCGAAAGTGATAATGACCAAAATAAATACATGCTTGCTTGGTTCCCGATTGATCTTGTAGTCGTTTACGTATGAAACAATAGAGGTTTAATCATCCGGAACAACTGGTGCGAATCTACTTTCTCATAATTCCATAGCATGACAATCCGTAGATCTTGAACTGGATAGTGCCAAATTTCGGATCGAAATCCCGGAGTTCCTCCGGCAATTAACCGAAAGTCAGCCCCCAGGAACCATCCATATCCATAGTTTAAGTTCGGATCAAATGTTGTCGTATAGTACGGTGCAAACATTTTATCCATCGTTTCCGGCTGAAGGATTTCACCTTTGAAAAGGGCTTCACACCACGTATTCAGGTCTTGCACCGTGGAGTACAGCTCGCCTGGAGCTTGAACCGTGCTAAGCCTGTCATTGTCAGCGTTTATCAGCTGATTATTTTCCCATGCGTGTCCGTATGCTCTGCCTGAATTGATCTGACGAGGACAATCAACCCCTGTCGATCCCATGTGCAAAGGCGAGAAGAACCAGGAATTCAAAATTTCCTCATACTTCATCTCCGTCACGGCCTCTAGTATATACGCCAGCATGATAAACCCGGTGCTGCTGTATTCCCAACGCTCACCCGGAATGAAATTCTGTTTCAGTCCGACGAGGTAGGGTATAAACGCTTTCTTCTCCATACTTAATTTGCTCATCTCATATGTAAGATCAGGTACGGCATAAATATCATGCAGCCCTGATGAATGGCTCAATAAATGATGGATTGTGATCTTCGGATGGAGAGCCTTAAATGCGTCAACATAAGTACCCGGATGATCATCAAGACTAATCAGCCCTTGTTCATAGAGTTTGAGTGTGGCAGCTGCGATGAACATCTTGGTGACTGAGGCAATGTGAAATTTCGTATCCTTGTTATTGGAGACGCCAAGCTGAATACTGGCTTGCCCGTAGGATTTACTGAATAAGGTTTTGCCTTCTTTGGAAATATGAATGTTCCCGGATAAATAATGATCTTGTTGATAACGATCAATGAGTTCCTCTAATTGCTGCTCCATTCTAACCCTCCCCTTAAAACCGGTACGCATTCTGTAACCTGTCATGATGCAGCGCGGTCTAGAGATATTCGCCGAAAAAAAACTGCAGCGCTTCAGTGGAATATCCGTCGCTTCCCTGCCACTCCGACATCGAGAAGAAATCGTCGTCCCTTCTCGGACGCGTTCGGGGCGTATCCTCCGGATCCAGCACGCCGGCATATCCCAGTACTTCCATGAGCACGTCTCGTTCATGCTTGCTTGAAGGCAGAACATCCTTCAAACGCTTCTCAAGATGACGCGGGCTTTCTGTTTCGGCACATCCGTTGACGGCTGCAATCAGCTTCCTCAGAATGGCGATATCCTCCTCGTCCACCGTCAGGCCCTCCTCATGGCTCAACAGCTCCAGATCAAGCCAGCAGTAGAGCAGCTGATTCAAGCGGATGCCTCCCCATTTGACCCGTTCGAAATTCAGCACGTTCAGATCAGCATTCACGTAATCCCGGTCGGACTGCAGCCCGGCATGATTACAATCTCCGCAGCTGCTATAATTCGGCATGGCCGAGCGTCGTTCTTCGTACTGATGAAGAGGCAGGCGCGAGGTCAGCACCCAACTGGAAAGCGCGCTTCGCAGATGCACTTGTCTCGTGGACAGGCTGTGCAGAAATGCTGCGGCAACCCTTTCTTTAGTAACCGTCTTATGTAAGCGATGAAGCCGCTGGATCAGCTCATCATGTCCGATCGTGATGGGGTCGAACATCAGCCTCATGCTCTTCGCGTAATCAAAATCCTCCCCAACGAACGGCAAAGGACTGCTTTTCCAACCGCTGGATGACCAGAACGTTTGAAGTAAAACCTTTTTTGCCTTTTTGTCCACAGCTTCTCTCACTTCCCATTATTTTCTTGTCCCTATCATAACAAAATCCCCCTCTAATGCGAAGACGAGCGTAACTAACTGAAGCCATTGAAACTATGAAACTACGAGTTATGTCATGTAATGAATCATGATGATGAATTTATTCTTAAATATTTCTCTGAATAATCATTATAATGATATAATGTTTCAGATAACCCTATCGTTTTTGATCAAGTCGGATGTACGCATGACATGAAAAGAATGCAATGGAGGATGCACCCAAATGACCATTCACAAGCTCAAATCATTCATCGTATCCACCTTCACTTTCCGAATAAATTGGAATCACTTTAAGTCGAAGCTGCTCCTAAGATACGTTCTGTCTTATATTCTGATCTTCCTGATTCCCCTGACGGGAGTAACGATATTTGTTTATGATAGCGCTGTCAGCGGGCTTCGTACCGAGATTGAACAATCCAACATCAATCAATTGAACCAGGTGAAAATGACCATCGACTCCCGTATCGCGGAGCTTCGGGAGCTTTCCGGCCGAATCGCTTACGACAGACGCTTAACCCCTTATATGGTCCGTGATGATTATTACAGAGTGGAAGCCATACAAGCTTTGGCCAACTATAAGGCAAACAGCAGCATCATTGAAGACATCTTCATATACTATCATAACGACCCGGTTATCTATTCTTACCGCGGCCTGACGAATGTTAACGTTACGTTCGATTCCTTTTATCGTTATGAGAACTGGAGTCTGAAGGATATCATCGTTGCTCTGAACGAAACGAATCAGATGGTAATACGGCCTGCCGAGAATGTTACGATCAACGGCTCCAGGCAGGAGGCAATGCTGACCGTAATCGTACCTATTAAGCCCAATGCCCCGTATCCGTACGGAAGCGTCGTATATATGGTGAAAGAGTCCAATCTTACCGGGGTCATGGATTCCATTCTTAGCGATTTCACTGGGAGCAGCTACATTTTCAATCAACATGACGAAGTGCTTACAGCGAGCAATCATGGCGTAACCCTGTCTCAAGAGAACCTCGGGTCATTGGCTGCGCTTGATGCCGGCATACACAATCTTTCCCTGAATAATGACAAGTACTCCGTCGTATCCGTCAAATCCGGGGAGAATGGCTGGAACTACATGACCATCATGCCAAGCTACCAGTTCTTCAGCCGGGTCGCTCATGTACAGACGCTCATTCTGCTGGTGTTTGGCATCGCCGTAATTACCGGAGTGCTCGCCGCTTTTGTACTGGCTAGACGCCAATATCACCCGATTAAGGACTTGATGGAATTCGCCAAGCTCAGAGTCAACGATACCCCAGAGCCCAAAACGCGCAGTGAATGGGATTGGATTCGTCAGACCCTTCACGATTACAGTGCCCGAATCGATATGCAGGAGCCCTTCGTGCGCAATCAATGCATGCTGCTTCTACTAAAACACGGCAAGCCGGATGATCCCGAAATCGAGCGAATGATCGCCGGGGCGGGACTGGAGCTTCCTCAAGATCAAGTCATGTATTTCTGTGTAATTCTGTCCTGGGAAGAAACCGATGAGACCGAGGATGTCCAAAATGATCGTCAACAGATGCAAGCTTTGCTCAGCCATGTTGAACTAACAGAGCTTCATGCGAATATCCACGGCGTCGAATTCTCAGCCGATAATCAGTTCGCGCTGATCGTATCGCTTCCTGACCCAGGTCAAGATTCGCTGAAGATCCGGATGGAGCAGATCATTCGTGCGCTTCAGGGATTGATCGCCGAGAACACTCGGCTCGATCCGAGCATGGGCATAGGTACGCCTTACCGGGATTTGGGGCAGCTGAACCAATCCTTCATCGAAGCCGCAACCGCTCTTGAGCATCGAATGGTTGGCAGCAGCCGGATCACCTATTTCGCCCAGCTGGCAGAGCAGAATCATCCTGTTGCCAAAGGCGTGTGGCTTCCAAGAAAGTCGCTGCTCAAGCTGGAGCAAAGCTTAAAGCAAGGCAACGAGTCGGTGGCCGTGCAGATGATCGCCGAGATGATGGAGACCATTCGGGGCGAACCGCTGCAGATTCACCTGCTGCGCTGCATTTGCTTCGATCTGCTGAACGCGCTGCTTCGGTCCGCCTCCGAGGTCGGAATGAACGAAGCATTCAGCAGCATCTCGGACTATACGTCGTTTGAGACGCTGGAGGAATTTGAGGACAAGCTGTTGTCGCTGACGACCGAGATTTGCGAGAAGGTTGAGCGTAACCATGAGCAAGCAGCGCCTAAACTGATCGATGATATCGTACATTATGTAAATCAGCAGTTTGCCGACTACACGCTCAGCCTGGAGCATGTGGCCCTTAAATTTTCCGTCTCTACCTCTTACTTAAGCCGCAGCTTTAAAGAAAAGACCGGGATCAGCTTCTCGCAGTATATTTGGAAGAGGCGTATGGAAGAAGTCATTCGGCTGCTTGTGACGACAAGCGCTCCTCTGAAGGAAATCATCGAACAGGTGGGCTATCTGGATGCACCCAATTTCATCCGCAAATTCAAGAAAGAAACCGGACTGACACCCGGTCAGTACCGCAAACAACATTGCTCGAGCAGTCTGGATATATAAAAAAGAGGGCCCTTTTACGAGACATTGTCTCGAAAGGGCCCGGATGCTTCTATTTCACTTACTGCGGTTCGTTCAGGATATGCTCTACCAGCTCATCGACCGGCACGGTAGCCAGTGCAATGGCAGTGTCGGTCACACCATAATAGATATAGAGCAGGCCGTCTTTGACCACGTTTCCTGTCGGGAACACCACATTCGGAATTTGATAACCGAATTTCTCATAATAGGCCTCCGGTTCCATAATGAAATTCTTCGTTCTTGCTATGACCTTCTCAGGGTTGTTCAGGTCAAGAAGCATCGCCCCGATTCGGTAAACGACCTGATCATCAACGCCGTGGTAAAGGACCAGCCAGCCTTTATCGGTTCGCACAGGCGGGGTTGCTCCGCCGATTTTCCTGGATTCCCAGGCCGGGTTCTCAGCCTTGGCCAGAAGCTTCGGCTCTTCCCAATGAACCAGATCCTCGGAGTACGTAATCCATATCGCCGCGCTGTCCGTTCCGTGAGCTGCACCCACGTATTCCTCCGGACGGCGCAGCAATACATACCTTCCGTTAATCTTCTCAGGGAACAAAATGTTGTCACGGTCATTGATGTCGAGCGGTGTCGTATCGGCAACGAATTCCCAGTCGATCAGATTGTCCGACTTCACAATCGAAGAGCGGGTGAGCCAGTGGCCTTCCTCCTCCCCCCAGCCGTCCGGATATTTCGGAATTGAACGCTCCGGTATGCCCGCTCCTGTCGGATAGTAACTCATGGCGCACGGCCTAAGGGCATAGTTTAAATAGTACGTGCCGTCTATTTTGACAATCCGCGGGTCCTGGACGCTTCCATATGGGAAGCCCAGCATGTCTGGCGTCACGATCGGCTCGTCTGTCACGTGCGTAAAATTCACTCCGTCCTCACTCTCCAGCAGTCCCAAAACATTCTTGCAAGGCGTTAGGGAGCCTGCGGTACGTTCGATCATGTAAAACTTGCCGTTGTCTATAATAACCGCAGGATTGAATACAGTAACTTTACGCCATTCGTATTTTCCCGGAACGACGATCGGATTGTTTGGATGTCTCGTTATTTTCATAGGCTAGGCCTCCACACTTGTATGGTATTCAGAATCTATCAAGGCCCTCTTGAATTCATAGGTGGGCCTGAAAGAGAAATCGACTTCTCCCAGGCCACCTTTTCTTTGAAAACCTCTGTCATCTCGTATATCTTATCTTGATGGCTAATTTCTGCTAGACGCAATCTGCGTTTAGTTCGACTTCCAACGGTCATATGCACCTTGGTAGATTTCAACGACCCGGTCGGCACCCATTTTCTTCATCGTGTTCAGGTAGTTATCCCAATTGGACAATGGTTCTGCTCCCGTAACGAATTTCGCCTCCATCTGTTGTACATACGTGCTCAGATCCGAGTTCAGGCTGTTGATCTCGGTTTGCTCTTCAACGGTCAGGAACAAGGCAGGGAACGGCGGTCTTGCTCCGCGGTCAAGCAGCTTTTCCTTCGTTTCCTTTTCAACCCACTGATCAAAGTCGGTCTTCAATCCTTTATTAATATCGTCCGTATTGATGGTAGGAGCCGGAATGCCGTAGTTTGGCGTCAAAGTCGCACGGTAATCCTCCATCTCCATGCCGTCCGGCACAGGCAAATAGCGCTTCACCCGGTTGGCTTCATCCGTGTACTCCCACAGCTTGCCTTCTGGTCCTTTGTTGAAAAAGAGCGATCCTTCATAAGAATAAAGGTAGTCCACCCAACGCATCGAGGCTTCAGGGGCAGGATTGGTCACCGTGATGGCAAAAGCCCCTGTCGTGATCCCTCTGTTCTTGGCGATAGCCGGCTTGTCTACCAGATCGCTTTTTACCGGAGCGAACATCGGATCCTTGGTGGACGGTTCTCCCCCTTTGGTCATGTAGGCATGCCAGTCGGAGAACAGGGCCACCTGATTGTTCTGTGCCTTGGCCTTTTTCTGTTCTGCGGTTTGCGAATAGCTTTCGTGGTCAAGCAGATCCTCTTTCCATAGACGATTCATATAAACCAGATACTCTCGGAAGCCCTCTTCTATCGGGGTATAATGAACAACATCCTCATCGTCCACATAAATTTCGTCTTCATAGATGCCGAAAGCGCCAAGCAGCCAAGTACGAATATCCCGAGCATTAGTTGTAGCTGTCGAAACGGAAGAGATCGGGATTTCATCGGCGACTCCATTGCCGTTCGGATCCTCTTCTTTTACACGCTTCAGGAAGGCATAGAGCTCCTCGGTCGTCTCCGGAAGCTTGTCGATATTCAGGGCCTCCAGGAAATCACCGTTGTACCACAGCGGGTTGCGATACCAGTGCTGGCTTAAATCGATCGCTGGCAAGGAATAGATATGTCCATCCGGAGCTGTAATGGATTTACGGATCTCCGGAATTTCGTCCATCAGCGCCTTGAAGTTCGGAGCATATTCCTCGATGAGCTCCTCAAGCGGGATCAGAATTCCCTGCTCTCCATAGTTCATCTGTTCAGCCGCCGTCAAGCCTGCAGCATAGAAGACATCCGGGTAATCGCCGCTGGCAAATACGAGGTTCTTCTTCGTATCAAAACTATCCTTCGGAGCGTTCAAGTATCGGAATGAAATGCCCGTCTTTTCCTCCATCTGCTGCAGCACGATCATATCCTTCCAGTTCTGAACGCCGACATCAGGCGCCATCATGGTCAGCGTAATCGGTTCATTCATAATCGGGAAGCCTTCCTTATTCACGGCGGCTGCTTCTGTTGACTTTGTTCCGGCAGATTTCGTATCGCTGCCCGAACCGCATCCGGCGAGCAGGGACAGGGCTGTTATCCCCGTCAGCACCAGCTTCCAAGTTTTGCTTCTCATCTTCATCCATGTTTCCTCCCTTTGCATACTCAAGCTCATATTTTATAAAACGCTTTCATCATCCTTTTACAGAACCAATCATGACCCCTTGGACAAAGTATCGCTGTAAAAAAGGATAGAGCGCGACAATCGGCAGCGTCGATACGACGATAACCCCGTATTTGATCAGCGATGCGGTTTCGGCTTTGGAACTCATTGCCCTGGCGGCATCCCCGCTGATTGCGGCGCCGGTCGTCTCCGCCGTCATTTCCTGAAGAACCAGAATCTGCCGTAGCACCATCTGCAGGGGATACTTGCTCTCATCGTTGAGATAGATCAGAGCCGGAAAATAGCTGTTCCAGTGACTGACCCCGTAAAACAAAGCCATAACTGCAATAATCGGCGCTGACAACGGCAGAATAATGCGGACGAACAGCTTCAGGTTGGTACAGCCGTCCATATAGGCCGCTTCCTGCAGTTCCTTCGGGATCGTCGTCTGGAAGAACGTCCGGGCAACGATGATATTCCATACCGATGCAGCTACGGGAAGAATGAGCGCCCCCATCGTGTTGATCAGCCCCAAATTCCGGACCACGAGATACGTTGGCACAAGCCCTCCGGTAAAGAACATCGTGAACAGGATAAATCCCAAGAACAATAGACGACCGACCAAATCCGACCTGCTGAGCGCATAGGCTGCAGGCAGTGTCACGGCCAGGTTCAACAGCGTTCCTATCCCAGTATAGACGATCGTGTTCAGATATCCGTTCCAAATCTTCGGGTTTTCGAACACCAGCTGGTATCCGGCCCAGGTAATTTCCTTGGGAAACAGCCACATCGCACCCGAATTCACCTGCTGCGGGCTGCTGATCGATGCGCTGAGAATATAAATGAGCGGATAAAGAACAACAATCAGAGCGATGGATAAATAGATATAGACGCTGCCCAGAAAAATTTTGTCCCACTTCGATTCCTTCATAGCGGTAACCAATGTACTTCCCTCCTTTCTACCATAGGCTGTTCTCGCTGGTGCGTCTGGCAATCCGGTTGACTGTTACCAGTAAAATAACGTTGATCACGGAGTTGAACAGGCCAACGGCTGTCGAGAAGCTGTACTGCGCGTCTACCAGACCGGTCCGGTAGACATAAGTTGAAATGACATCGGAAGACTCCATATTCAGGGAGTTCTGCAGCAGCAGTATTTTTTCGAAGCCAATCGTAAGAATGTTGCCCATGTTCAGAATCAGCAAAATGGTGATCGTTGGGAGTATGGCCGGCAGGTTGATGTGCAGCAATCGTTTGAAGCGACTGGCTCCGTCCACAATCGCGGCTTCATGCTGCTGGGGATCGACACCGGACAGCGCAGCCAGATAGATAATGGTCCCCCATCCGGTGCTTTGCCAGACTCCGGACAGAACGTATACGGTCTTGAACCAGGCCGGATCCGACAGAAAGTTCGGCGCATCGAAACCCATCCATTTGATGAATTGGACCAGTATGCCGGTGGACGGCGATAAGAAGGTAATAATCATACCGGCCATGACAACAACGGATATAAAATGAGGCGCATACGTAACGGTCTGAACCATTTTCTTGAAGGGACCCGTACGGATTTCGTTGAAAGCAAGCGCCAGGATGATCGGCAGCGGAAACCCGATGATCAGCTCGTAGAAGCTGAGGTTGAACGTATTCCAGAGCAGATCCCAGAAATAGTAGGAATGGAAGAAACGCTCGAAATGATCGAAGCCCACCCATGGGCTGTCCATGATTCCTCTGCTAGGGATAAAGTTCTTAAAGGCAATTTGGATACCGTACATGGGCGCATAGTGAAATACAAGGAAATACAGTGTGGCCGGCACCAAGAACAGATAAAGCTCCCAGTTCACCCTGATTCTTTTACCGAGAGACGTTGGGTTTACACCTGGATGAGGCGGCTTCGTTTCACGATGGATGGAACGTCTTCCGGATATCACAGCAAGTAGTCTTTTTCCCCTCATGCTTCCCCTCCTTTCTTACATATCGATTCATGTCAGGTTATCTGGCTCACTCACGTACATCACGTTTCAGTGGTTAACAGGTAACGCTTACATTCCAAAGTGTAGAGAAGACGGCATGACATCGTAAATGTGTAAGATGTGCATTGTCATCCGTCTGCCCCGCGCGATCCCGCTGCTATCATCATTTTTTCATCCGGATCACCGCGATCCCTGTTGAAGTACGATGCTGAGAATGTGTAACATATGAACCTGTTATCAGGTTTCATATGTTACACATTGTGCTCCATCAAGCTGTCCAAGTCAGGAGGAGAATCGTCATGAACCTGCCCTGCTAGACTAGTAGACAAGAGGAAAAAGTCATCCGCCAATACGACACGCCGAGAACGATTTCAGAAAAAATGAAACAACCGTTCCCCGGTGGAATACCGAGAAACGGTTGCTGCTTAAGGCTCTTTTTAGTTTTGTCTACTTGACAGGGGTATGACCAAGAATGCGGCTTATAAGTTTAAAATCTTGGCATATGGCAACTTACATTCCTTACCCTTCTACGATATCTGCCCGTAAATCAGCTGCAATTCCGATCATGAGGGGTACGATTTCTTGATGGGAGACGGCTATGTACAACTCCCCCATATAGTGTCTAAATGGAATAAGGGCTTCTCCATGTTTCCACATAAAGAAATCCCCTTCAACAGACATGGTGCTCTCCTCCCCTTTCACAGTCAGCACCGTCTGATAAGTGAAATCCGCCTTGGATGAAAAATAAGCTTTGCATTCCTCCAATGAAATCTCTTGATCACTAGTGTTTGCATTCATGGATCTTGTAATCCGAAAACGTTGATTCATAAATATCCTCCAAAAATAAAATGATGGGCTGGATCATTGAAAAAAACCATGCAGGGAGCGATTGTAAGTCAATAGCTATATCGATTGCCGTACAATGATGTGATAAGGAATCTCTACCTTATCCTTTGATTTTTTAATTGTAAGATCAAAGGCTTGTTCACCGACTTTCACCAACTGATGATCAACCGTAGATAGGCGTAACCCAATTCCAACAGGCTGATTCTCCTGGCCAATGATTGCCAGATCCTCTGGCACCCCCAGCTGTATGCTCCTTGCATACTGATAAATACCTGTCGCAACCTCATCGCCGTTCGCATAAACAGCGGTTGGTCTAAGATCCATATTAAGTAGTTGTCGTGCCGCTCTTACCCCGTCATCCATGCTGTAGCAATCCCTGATATGGTATGCTGACGGCAGATCGCCAAATATATACTGATACGCTTTTATCGTCAGCTGTGTACTATTGCTCTCTTCTCCTCTTGCTGTCGTAAAAGCGACTCGTGAATGCCCTTTATCCTTTAACAGCTGAAACGTGTCTACGTAAGATGCATATCGATCCATGTAGGCACAACCAATCTCAGGATGATCCGTAAACTCGCATGCGACGATCGTCCCGTACTTGGTATATGGCACAATGGCATCCCAAGTGTTTGAGCGAGAGGTAATGATGATGCCATCCAGTTGTTTATTTTTCAGCATATTTAAGCAGCTGAGCTCTTTATCCGGATCGTACTTTGTAGGCAGAACCATCACGGAATAATCACGCTCGACCGATCGATTAAGCACACCATGAAGCAGTTGATCAAAGGCTTGATTGTTGTTGTACGGCATGATCACACCGATACTTCTTGTTTCCTTACGAATTAAATCGACAGCTGAGCGATTTGGCGTATAGTCCATTTCATCAATCACACGCTGCACAGCTGCCCGCTTCGATTCAGATACATAAGGATGTTGATTCAGCACCCTTGATACTGTTGATACGGATACTCCTGCCCGCTTTGCAATATCATTAATATTTGCCATTGTCACCTTCTCCTATATCCCACACTTCATACTCTAGTCTTACACCAAATCAGTGCGTAAAACAACAATAAGCTTCCCACAAGTGTAATCACACTAATGAGGAGCTTATTTATTTCGACTCTGCAGCTGAAAGCAACCACTAATAATTCATTTATATTTCTCGTATACAATTGCCGTTATGGATAGTATGCTAACGATCCATTTCTTAGGCTATAATCTCTTGACCATTTATGCTATCCACTATCGAAATAAGTTAATAAAGAAAAGTCCCCGTAGATTTAGGGGACTTCCGTTTCACAATTACATATGAGTAGTACTGTAGTTGTGTGCTGTCATAATTAATGAGAATGCAGCCGTAAAAAAACTAATATTATCAAGGGGCGTTTTCATAATTATTGAGAAGGACTGTTAAGAAAACAAGAGTAATCAGTAGTAATTCATAATTAATGAGAATACCGCAATTGCGAGAATGTATATTTATGCATTATTTTGTATGTATGCAGAAATGATTTAATATCCATATGCGATTATGTGCAAAAAAACTCGATCAGTTATGATCGAGTTTTTTTGCTTAGCTTGTTTTTACAGTACTTTTTGAATCCTACTATATCTAGCAACTTTTGATGAAAACTCTATAATTCCAGTGCCTGCGCAAACAAATTTCACACTAATTTTCTCTGAGGTATCTTGAATATTCAAATAGCTCAAAACTGTGTCTACTAGATTTAATTTCCTGAACGTCATCGATTATCAAAAGGGAAATGTCTTTGTTACGTAGCACAATCTCTAAATAATCAAATAATTAGCGAAGTCGTGCATAGGGAACTCCTAATATTTGATGTATATATTGTAATATAGATTTGGGAAATTTTTAACGTTAGGTAAGGTAGACTCATATAGAAAGCTCTCGTAATATCATGACAGTTTCTCTTCAATACAAAGGTATTTCCCGTTTCCAGAAGCAGTTATAATAAAGCAAAGCGTTTTGTTACTATCTTGCTAGAAGTCCAAAAATAAGAGCCTGAGTTTCTCATAATTTGTATCATTCACTTTATTTACCTCAAAATAATCTCTAATATTTAGAAGTATCGTCAAAAAGGTCGACTTTTATACAGATGTCATTAACAATAGTAGTTGATTCTTGCTTAGTCGAAAATATTATACTTAAGCATGGAAGCTGTTGCAACAATCTGCCACTTCTTAATTCTTGTCTAATCGGTAATCGGCTCATGTTCTTGTCCTTTTCGGCAATCGTTACTAGTTCTTGACTTTGGCTTGGGGCAAGAACTTGTACCGAGAAAGATAAAAAAGCCGCTATATTAGCGACTTTCAATGGGACTATGTTCTTGTCCCTCGAAAAATTCCAATAAATATATATGGATCGTATGACCGGAATTGTTTCATTCATAGGTATAAATAATGAATGACGCGTTCCTTTTTACAAGCCCCAGATCCCAGTACCTGGTTTACGCATCGCCTTAACCCAATTTCGAAGAGTCTCACGATTGGCTTCGGCGACTGGATATTCTCGTGTCAAACATAATGTTTTCGATCCCGGTGAAAAGCTACTCGAGGTAACGATCAATCCTTTTTGGGCTTGTTCATGGAGCACATCAGCATATAGGGCTTTTACAATAGTTTGTTCGATCACACTCTTTTGTCTTTTACACTGAATGAGAATTGTTGGTGGGCCAGCAAGCTTAGGGTCTTCTGTCCAAACTCTAACATCAATACCACCATCTGCTCGTCCAGGACCAATTTCAACAAAGTATCCTTGTCTTTCAAAAAATTCAGCTGTTAGACCTTCAAATTTTCGCCAGTGAATACTTCCTATCTTTTCATCGAAATTTGCTCTTAAGTAATCAATATACCGCTGATCCATAAAAGTCCCGTGTTGTGTTTTTAAATTCTCGCTAACAAACAAATCATTCAGTTTAGCTACATCATTCCATTCGGTTTCCCGAATGCTAGTCCAAGGACTTTTATGAAGATGACCATTTAATCCATCTACGAGCTCCATTACGAGATCAGAACCTTCTTTACCATACTTCAATGTCGCTTCAATTAAAGGTGACACTATTGCCTTTTTTGGATCCTCACCTTGTTGAGCTGCAGTATTGAAATTCTCCATCATTTTAAGAAAAAACGGAAATACGTCATCCAGTAGTTTTGTTTTTTTAGCGTTGTGCCTATACTTATGACGTAAATGCAATGTAAACAATCCAGGACTTGTCGACTCGATATTACCAAGGCGCTGTAATAATTCCTTAATCAGTCCTTCAAATTCTTCTGGATACAATCGCAGATAAACTTCTGCTGGTCCAAACCAAATTTGATGATATTCTGTCGGAATAATATCATCAAACTCTTCCTTGTTTAAGCCTAAGCCAGACTTATAGCCTATAAGCTCTCCTGTTCTTGTTATTACTTCTTTACGACTCACACTAATAGCCATTACAATTACCCTTCTCCTTGAGCTGCCCAAATTATATTTTCCAAGATTTTCACCAAACTCATAATCATTGCAAGATCCACAAAATTAGGTTTAATTGCGACATGCTCTAGCATGTTCTTCTAAATTCTAAATATTTAAATACACCAAAAAAAGCTGTTATTCGACGACCAATACCTATAATAGACTAGCAAACCCTGCCAAGCAGCCTCATACACTTAATATAAATCACCGCTTTCAATCATGTCACCGAGAGCCCAGATGTACTGTGGATTATTTCGATTAAACTGAGAAATATGAGAATGTAGTAGAGATAAAACGACCCCTTCTTCATCTCCAAGATCATATCCCAATAAATAAAAGTGATCTAAGAAAGAATAAAGTTCTTTGTCAGATACCTCTAATTTATTGGCTGTTTTTAATGATAGTTAATGACGTTAAACTTTTCATCACTTTTAGAAGGACTGAAATTAGCTCTCATCACTTGACGTTCAAATTCCTCAAAGTCTTTTGTGTGTCGCGCCTGATTTAACAACCATTGTACATTATAAAAGTCGGTTGCATTCAGAGGTCCTGTGATAAGTGCAAGGATGTCTTTTTCTCTAGTGAACACTTCAGGATTATTAAAATCACTCCAAGCTGCTCGAATGACTTCCGAGAATATTTCACTCCTCGAGTTATTCTAATCCAATGTTTAAACTGACAAAGTAACTTCCGTTTTTTCTTTGAAACAGGTTCTTCTATTTTGACAATAAAGTCATCAGTGTTAAACCCATCAATTCTTCCTTGTAGTTTCATTTCAGTTATGGGCCGAGGAGAAACAAGGTGCAACTCCTCCTGAACTCATTAAAAAACAAAGAAAGCTTGAACATGAGCCTCAAAATGTACTCCTCCGCCTCCGGAAGAAAATGGATTACTTAGATGCTTATCTTTCATATTGATTTGTCCTCCAGACTCATCAACATAGCTAAGGCTATACATTGTTTTGTATTCCCACCAATAATCCTCATTATTCTCAATAAGATAAAGTTGATTCTTGGGCTATTCTGGTACCCGAGTTCCTGCAGAGAGAACAACAAACAACGTAATTCATACACCCCTCAAATGAAAGTCAGAATGAGTCGGAGTAAAGAGAATCACAAGCGTCGGCCAAATCTTACTTGTGCCTTGGTCCACCGCATCTAAATAAAGTTTACTGATAAGTTTTTCAAAAGTCTACATATTAACAATAATCCACCTGCAGACAGCGGCATTCTTGGCACTTCTCGACCCACACGTGTGGCGAACGGTCCGTCTTGTCCCCACAGGCTGTGTTTCGAGAATAGTTTTTTTGATACTAAAAGTTAAAATGGCCACAAATGGAATAAACCCGGCTTATGGTTCGGGTCGGGTCAGATTAAGATTATAGGTCATGAGAGATTGTCTCCCTCTTCTTGTTTTACTTATTATTGGGCACCAACTTCTACGTTTGATGTACATGCTCTTATAATCGAAAACTGCCCGTTAGCTTAAAGTCGCAATGAGTCTAATACTATTTTTCCTCAGTCTAACACTTAAATTTTTCAGTATAAAACTTTATTTTCTTTGGACACTTGAACCTCCCATTTAAGCTATCACAATCCGCTTCTTCAATGATTGTTTTAAAAAAACTATGGTACATAAAAAAGGACCCGTCTTCATCGAAGCGGGGCCCTATGCATGTATTAGGATCTGGTTTAGAAAACTAGTTGGTATCCCCAAGTCAGAATAACTTTGCCTTTATCGTCTGTCTCTTTTTCAATTAAGTTGTTTACGACATCGAGATCTACACCGAATTCATCAAAGATTTCAGCCTCTTCCTTGAAGTCCAAGGCTGGATGTATTCATTTATCCGCTCTTACACATCAGCAAGGCCAACAGGTTCTGTTCAATCGTATGGTCGTACGTCACCAGTTGATTCTCTTTGGCATTGAAAGCACTGGACATTGGTGAAGGAGATGAAGTTATTGAGTGATGAAGCAGACGGTCAAGGATGGCTGTCTATAATACTGTATCTCCAAATATTCAAGAAATCCTATGGCTTTTCCATTCGTACTTAAAGGTATAAAAAACGGATGGTTTGCATTTTATGCAACGATCCGTTTTAACATTCACTAGTTGTTGACCTACAGTAACTGAAAACAATAGAAATGCATCATTCTTTTACTTTGTTTCCAATAGTTATTGTTTGAAATTTTATATAATCAGTCAATTGATCTTTTAGTGTCTCTATCTTAAATTCGAATCTACTTAATCTTTAATGATATTTCTCTAACTCTTGCAGGTTCCACTTATTATTTTGAAGAATATTAAACAAATTTCTTCTTTTTGAATTATTCTTAATTTCTTAAAGGATATACCTCCTGTCTTCTTTAGATATTGATAAACAATGAGAAGAACCACTCACCATCGAAAGTGGAAGTCTGGAAATATCTGAAAGATGTAATATCAATTGAGGATTCCAAACTAATTAGCCAAGAAACTGATTTAGTGACTTGCAACATGCTTGTTTACTCAATAGAAGCAATTTCCCATAGCAACGCACTCCACATTTCTCATTTATCGGTACCCGTTACATCATTCATACGGATAACAATTTCTTTGGTACCATCTGCATTCACATCAATTTCTTTAATAATAGGCGACGTAAATATCCACTGAAGTTATACATTCTTCTGTTCCTTCAACAATAATTTTGTACGAAAACGGTTTCCTTTACATAGAAAAGCTGCAACAAATTTGCTCTTAACACATACTCAGTAATAACTCAAGTACGATTTACATAAGAAGTAAAATATAAGTTTTTGAAACCTCTATTTTTTTAAAATTCGTGCTGCTTTCTTGATCTTAATAAGATCATCAGAAAGGTGGTTTTGCCAAACAAATGGAAGCCGGCCTAAGGAGATATTAATTGAGTCAGGGATTTTTCTGATAATCAGATGCATCTCTTATATCCAGTAATTTGTAAGTAACAGGTCACGTTCTCGATTTGAAATACTCTCAAATTCAATATGTTTAAGATATCTTGTAGGTAACAATCCAACAAAATAAGAATAGTGGCTGGAACACTTTTTAACCTCCTCTTAATAAATTAAATTCTTTTTAAGAATCTGGAGGATATTATGTCGTATTGATAGCTTTATATTCTTGTTAATTATCCTGGAAAAAATTTTCAAACTCCTCATTCTAACTATAAGTGATAAAATGATATTATTATAAATAGCTTTTGTACCGAGTGTCACTTCTGCTTGCATCAACTAAACAAAGTATAGATTTTTCGAATAGAGTCAAAATCTCTTGATCTTACCGTTTTCTGTCTTTGGTAACTCTAGGGCATTTTCTATGTTAAAAGGAATTTTCCATGATCGCATAAATTTTTCACACTTTGATAAAACGATTTCAACAAATGCAGGATCATTATTCGTTGTCACAATATAAATCTGCAATTTTTCTCCATAAATATTATCTTCTATTCCTTTCGCCATACACTCAGCAACTCCATCAATGGCTACCATCATCTCTTCAATTTCCTCTGGGTATATGGTTAAACCACCACATATAATGATGTTCTTGATTCGTCCTTTAACATAAAGTTTTCCTGAATCATCCAAAGTTCCAATGTCGCCGGTTTTTAGCCACCCATCAATTAATGACCTAGATGTTTCTTCTTTGTTATAAAGATATTCGATCATATTGCCAGGACTCTTAACCCATATTTCTCCAACATCTTCATCCAGAGCTGATGCTGACCTCTTTATTTTTATATTGACTCCTTCAAGAGGGACACCAGAACTATCATCTTTAACCGTAGAGCTAGGTGAGCTGCAAGAGACCCTTGGGCCTGATTCGGTTAAACCATATGCCCGTAAAATAGTAGACTCGGGAAACAAAGACTGCGTCTTTTTTACTAGTGATTTTGGTACTGGCCCCCCCGCAGTGATAATATAATTTAAAGACTGAACGACTTCACTTTCGGGAGGCTTCGACAAGAAGAGGTGCAGATGCGTAGCTACACACCCTATGGATTTGACTTCATGTTCGAACACTTTCTTATATATAGCAGCAGCGGTTATAGGTTGCTGAATAAAGACCAGGGTGCCACCTATTATCAATTGAGAGAGAAACTGTGTAGTATGTGCAAAAGCGGAAGTAAGTGGTAGTATCACTAAAGCTACATGACTTGCATCTAATTGTAAAAATTTATTATGGGCTTGAGCATTCCAAACTAAACCATACTGTGAATGCTTAACGACTTTGGGGTTAGATCTTGAACCCGAAGTTTGAATATATATATATGGATGCTCATCTTGCATGTGACTACTGAGATCAATGCTATGATTTTGTTTAAAAGTTCCTGTATGTATAACACCATCCATGCCAGTTAGATCTGAACGATCTGTAATAATCTTTGGACAACGAATAAAACTCATTTGTTGTCTTATTTCTTCACCTGGTTTATTTGCAGAAAATAGTACAACAGAACAGTTCGCCATTAATAAAGCTAGATAATTGATAGTAAATAAGATAGGATCTTTGATACATAAAGCCACTCTTGTAGATCCATGAATTTGTTGAGAAATATCTCTGCTTTTCTGCACAAGCTCTTTATATGTAAGCCTATCATTATCCTTAATGATAGCAAGTTTATTGGGTTGATTTAAAGCTGCACGTTGTATTTCTTCAACAATTGTCATTGTTACCTCCATGTTGATTAAATGAAATTAGGCCAATAAAGAATGTTCCTCAAATATTTATATTTAAGATATTTACATATCTTATTTATAAAAAATTCCAACACAGAACAGATAGAAGCAAGCCTATAACCGTACGAATGTACGTGTACGGTTTGACTTGCTTCCTTAGTTGGTCCAATTAGCAAGGAAACATCTATCAAAAGTCAGAAATAATTCTCAATGCTAACGACCTTTCCATAACTGTTATCTGATTTTAGATTCAAATTTAACAAATGTAAATTTACGCTAAAACAGTGGTTGCTGTCGGGGAAATATAGGTTCCTGTGTTATCGCCTAGGCATATACGTTTCATGATGCCTTTTTCATTAAAGTCAAAAATGTGGATTGGAAGGCCATAATCACGAGCTAAGATAAATGCAGACTGATCCATTACTTTAATATTTTCTCTAAGAACATCATCGTAACTAATAGAGGAATATTTTTTAGCATCCGAATTAACTTTAGGATCAGACGTATATATACCATTCACGCCATGTTTTGCAACAAGAATTGCATCACTATTTATTTCAAGTGATCGTTGTACTGCAGGGTAGTCGGTAGTTACATAAGGTTGTCCTGTTCCTCCTGCAAGAACAACAATATATCCTTTTTCCAAGTGATGTATACATCTTAATCGAATGTAGGGTTCTGCAATCGCATTCATAGGAACAGAAGTCATTACTCTGACTTCGCTTTCTCCTCTACTTTTCAAAACACCACGCAACATTAAACTGTTAATAACAGTCCCCATAACACCAATATTGTCTGCCTCTGCTCTTTCAATTCCCCATCCCTCAGCAACATTACCTCTAAAGATGTTGCCTCCTCCGATAACAATAGCAACTTCTACACCTAAGTTTACTACCGAAAGAATTTCACTTGCTATGTGCTCCAATGAAATTGGGTCAAAACCAAAATCCTTTTCGCCGGATATTGCAGCTCCACTTAATTTTATGAGTACTCTTTTGTATCTCAGTAAGTTCCCCTCCCAGAAAGGATTATTTTTCAATATATGAATATTTTATATCATAGTGACATTTTTCTCAACTGAATTGATATTAATTTATATTGGAATGACTATGCTTGAATCAAAGAAGTTATCTTCATCAGGCACTACTCTCACAAAGAATAGAAGCGTTTTCATAATCATTAACTTATATACGTTTTACACAGGTTAGCTACCAGTATATCCATAATTAAACTTTTTTACATCACAGCAAATAAAAATGGTTTTAAACTCGCCGAGTTTATTGGCATTTAAATATTTAGTTGAGTTAATAGATAGTGTAAAACTTGCTTTTCTTCTTTCACTAATTCCCTAATTTTACTCTTAGCACTACCAATTAGATCCCTATCTTGAGTAAGCATAAACTTAATCATGATATTTTCAATATTTTTAGTTATTTTAGTAATGTTCGAATACCTATCAATGATGTAATCAGCATCAGATTTTATATAATTATTCTGTTTCATAAATTTTATTCTACTAAGCATTGTAACTTTATGCTGATGAAGAGTGTAGAAAGTACGCCTACCGAGTTTCCTCTCTCCTGTAAGCAACAAATCAAGATATCTTTCTAATGATTCAGTAACAGCAATGCCAAAAGTTCTCGTTGACTGATTCACATCTCTATGATTAGCGTTTACGTAATCCATATTTTGTCTTGAGTGAAGATAATCTTTAATGGTATCTGCAACAAATTGTATGTTAAAACCATAAAAATTAGCGTATCTATTCGCATGTACTGTATTTTTAGGAGTTGCTTTAAAAAGGATCAACCCATTTAAATCATCTTCTTGGGGATCAACTGACTTGAAGGAATCTACCAACTCCTGTTGAGTAATTGATTCATTATATACAAATTTACCCTGAGTACCAAAAAAGCCAGCTATATGGAATATCCCTTTTTCTGAATCAAATCCATGTATTAGAATATTGTGAGGGAAATTTCTTTCTTGAAAAAACTCTGAACTTGGAATAAAGTATTCATCTAAAAACAAGTGAATATAATACCCCTCCATAATTCCCTTCATTATAAATTCTTCTATTTTAAGATCTAATTTCACTAAAAAATCTCGTTGAATATGTGTGAAATTCATCCATTGAATACATCTTGGATCGCTATAACCCGGTAGATCAAAATCAATATAGAAACCTTCATCACTAAATATTTGGATATAATTATTAAAAAACCACGGCTCAAAATCTTTATTATGTAAAACAGAAGCAAGTAAATAAGCATTTCTTGCTACATTATCGATTGGTGGATGTATAATAGGTAAATTAACCTTCATCGATTGATCCCTCCATTAAAAAGCATATAAGTTGTCTAATTGTTGAGGAAATAGGTGAACTATAACGTCTTTCATAGAACGTTTCAGTGCTAAGAAAACCGAATTAATTAATTGTGCCAACTAATTCGAGATTAAGGAAGTACCCCCATCGACAATAATTGTTGACCCCGTGATAACATCTGAATGAATCACATTCATTACCCATTCAGACAACTCTTCTGGTGCTAATAGTCTTCCCACGGGTGGACTGAATTGAGAACCATTCAGAAGATCACGAAGCATTTGTGTATCAACAGCGCCTGGAGATATTACATTAAATTTTATTTTTTTTGAAGAAAGTGATTGTGCAAAACTCCTTGAAATGTATTCCAACGCTGATTTCGTTGCCCCATAAACAATATTTGAACCATGAGGTCTTATTGAAGTTTCCGACGAGATATTAATGACGTCAGCTTTCCCTGCAGCCTCTAGTAAATTTAGTAGAGAATTAGTTAAAACAAATGGAGCTACTGTGTTAAGACTAAACATTTTCATAACAACGTCATGAGTAAAATCTCTATAATCTCCACTTTCTATCATAGCGGCATTATTTACTAACACATTAAGCTGTGGAAAACGTTTAGCCACTGTATATTCAACTTTATTTATACCCTCTTCAAGGGATAAATCTGCTACGATAAGTTCTGCACTTCCTCCCTGATTTGAGATAATTTGCTTCGTTTCCATAAGAGGTTGCTCTCTAGAACCTACTAAAAAAACGTAGTATCCTTCTGAAGCTAATCTTATTGCTATCGCTCTTCCTATACCGCTCCCTGCTCCAGTTACAACGGCATTGTTACCTTCCAACATATTATTTGGCAAATGGATCATTCTTCTTTTTCATCCCCCACTCTTGTAATTTCAAACTTCTTGCATGGTTAGAGACAAGAGGATCAGATGAAGCTAAACTGTACGCTTCTTCGTAAGAATCGGCAATATACACTATCGCTCCACCAGATCCATCAAGAAATGGTCCACAAAAGGCTATTTTATTCTCTTCAACTTTCTTATCAACATATTCGTTGTGTTCTGCTTTGTAAGCCTTATTCTGTTCTTGATCCACCACTTCAAGTACCGCTAAATATAATTTCATACTTTACGACAACCTTTCTGTTAATGTTTTTAGAATATTATGAATTAAGTCTGTACTAACACCATTTGCCTTATTTGTATCAATTAGCACTAAGATCCAATAAATGATTGATGCAGTTTCAAGATGGTCTAATTCAGCTTTTGAGAGTTGAATAATTTCACTGTATCCGCTTAACAAACCATTTTTGAATTCAATTGGAACCTCTTCTACTACTTTGTTGTCCTCATTAATTTGGGGAGATAACAGGGTTGCTAAGTCAAATATTCTGAGGTCGTATCTTGAGAATTCAAAATCTATAAACATAAATTTACTCATGTTAGTCCAAATAATATTGCCGAAATTTAGATCTCCATGAATAAATGAACGAGGAAATTTGTTTATTCTATCAATATCAGATAAGAGGTTTCTGTTATACAACAAATCTCCATAACCTTGGTTTACTAAAAAATCAATATTAGTCCTAATTTCATTTGCACGGGTAAGCTTAAGTGAGTCTGAGTCTATATCCAAAGATAAACTATGCAACTCAGCAACTGTACGTCCTAATTCCGCACCTGTAACAAAATCTTTAATCAGATCTTGTTTCGGAATATATTGAATCACACACCAATAAAGTCCTGGAAGCTCACAATCAGCTTCAATAAATTTCTTATTAATTGATGTTACCGGCTTAGCATATTTCTCAAAAGTTGTTGTGGACAACATCTGAAATATATCAATTTCATTGAACAATCTGTTAACCTTGGCTTGACCGCTTACACTTTTCAAAACGTATGCGCCTGTCTTAGACTGTAAATAATAAACAGTTAAATTTGTTTTTTTCACGAGAGTCTCTACCGATAAGACGCTTTCAATCATAAAAAGCTTTAATATTTCCAACGTAATCCCCATAAGGTACCACCTTACTGATTTTGTAGTGTTACAAGTCGACTATAATGGCCCTCCATTTGATCAAGTAAATCGGCTGCCCCTTCTTCAACAATAGCCCCTTTATCCATAACAATAAGATGATCCACCAGTTTCGCTGAATCAAGGCGGTGCGAAATAACTATCGTTGTCAATCCTTTTCGATACTTTCTTAAATTAGTTAGAATACTATTCTCGGATTCAATGTCTATCGCTGAAGTTGCTTCATCTAGAATAAGAACCTCGGGGCTGCCGATAAGGCTCCGAACTAAAGCTAATTTTTGTTTTTGTCCGCCTGAAAAACTAACCCCTCTTTCACCAATGTTAGTATCTAACTTGTCAGGTAATTCCAATATGAAATCTTTTATATCCATCCACTCAGATATCTTGAGGAGTGTTTCATCAGATTCAGATCTGCCGAGCAACAGATTATTTCTAATTGAGTCAGGAAAGAAATAAGGCTCTTGTTGCAAGATTGCTACTTTTCTAGTTAGGTATATTCTGTCGATTTCTTTAATAGAATGTTGATTTATTAAAATATCTCCAGCTATCATATGGGTTGAATCGACAAAAAGTTCAATCATGCTTGATTTTCCACTTCCGCTTTTTCCTAGAACCATACTCATTTTTCCTATAGGTATGGACAAATTTAAATCCCTCAGAATCATTTCATGACTATCTGAGCGCTTTGTCGATATGTTACTAAAAGCAATACTCTCAATTACTACGGGAGTAAGACCTTTGTCTTTGTCATCATCAACTTTGCTATTGTTTATAATAGTACTGATTCTGTGTAAGGGAACACTTAATGTTGTAGGCATATCTAGAATAAAATCAAAAGTTCCTTTCAAAGCCTGAGTCATTTGAATAGCAAATTGATATAAAACAATGTAGGTCCCGATGGACATTTCACCTTTGAGTACTTGAAAAGCTCCAACTCCCAAAACCAATAAAGTAGTTAGCCATTGTAACGGATCACAAACTAAAGATTTAATGTTTAATATACGGGATTCTTTTCTTACCTCAGTCATGTAATTATCGAACAAATGGTTAATACGCTGAGACTCCCATGCAATACGATCGAAAATCAGTACTTCCCTTGTTGAAGAAACACCCTCATCAATTGCACTTACATATTTAGCTTTTGATTCTTGTACTATTTTCGAAGTTTTGAATATTTTCTTGATAAAGAACCTTCCTAAGAAAACATAAATAATCGTAATAGTTATAACACCCCATAATATGACAGGGCTAATAAAATAGATCATTACACCTACAAGCAAAATATTAATAAAGAAAGTAAACCCTTTTGAAAGATGGAAAGACAACGTGAAGTTTAACTTATTCAAATCGCTAGCTAAATAATTTACGTAATCAGTAGTTCGTTGCTTTTGAAGAGTCCGTAGTGGTGTTTTGGATATATAATTTAATAGTTCTTCTAGCAAAGTGAGATTTAACTTGTAACTACTAATTCTGATTACATGAACCGAAAATAAATGAATTATATTATTAAGAATGTATAAAATAAAGAATACTAGGAGAAGCCATAAGAAATTTTCAAATAACCCCTTACCGAGCACATCATCAATAATATATTTTTGAGTATTGGCCATCATTAAGAAGAGAATGCTCTCAGTTAGAATTAGCATTCCGCCAAATATAAAACCTTTTTTGTATACTAATGCATGTTTAATAAACCACGGACCTATTTTCATTATTTTCACTCTTTTCATTAACTAACTGACTGAATGCGCCTCCAGTATGTTGCAAAGTATCAAAATTACCAACTTCCATTACTTGCCCGTTCTGCATCATTACAATCGTATCTGATAGACGCATTATTTTTAACCTATGGGCTACATTAATAATGGTGTGATTCTCCCGCAATTGCATAAGATGTCTCAGTATCTCATCTTCACTTTCCGTATCTAATGCCGATGTGAATTCATCCATCAAGATTACATCAGGAGATCTAATAAGCATTCTGGCAATACAAATACGCTGCTTTTGCCCTCCAGATAAATTTGTTCCTCTCTCACCTACTTTAGTATCGTAACCTTGCTCTAACTCCATTATAAAATCATGAGCATTTGCCATTTTAGCAGCTAGGATTACTTCCTCTCGAGTTGCTTCAAGTTTTCCGAAAAGAATATTATTGAATATGGAATCATTGAATAGATAGGTATCCTGAAAAACAAACCCAATTTTCTTTCTCAAGATGTCTGTGGGTACATTTTGAATGTCCGTTCCATCGACAATTACTCTTCCTTCAGTTACGTTATAAAGTCCACCAATCAGCTTCAAAATCGTACTCTTTCCTGAACCATTTTTACCTACAATTGAAACAAGTCCTCCTTTTTTGAGGTGTAAACTTGTTTTATTAATAAGACTTTTAGTTGAGGTATAAGAAAAAGATACACTATCGAGTAGAATTTCCCCTGGAGCTGAAATCGGATATGTTTGGTGACAAATCAATGGTTCTGTTTTCTTCAATCTGAAAAATGATTGAAGAGCAATGACATTGTTTCTCAGCATTCTAAGCTCAATCAGTATAGTAATAAGGTGTGTAAACGATCCCACAAACAAAATATAGTTGACTAAGTATGCTGAGATTTCTCCAATGGTTATATTGTTATTCATTATTTGAAAACCAGCATAAATAAATATAATCAAAATGCCATTAGAAATGACCAGCCTTCGAATAACAAGACGCGCGCCAATATAAAACCATTTTTGTAAATCAAGATGATTAAATTGTTCTTGTATTCGCATAATTGTTTTTTGATTCCAAGATTGAGAACCAAAAGTCTTTAGTTCTTTATTTCCAGCAATGTGGCTATAAACTTTCTTGTCAAACTGTGTTTTGATGGTATGTAGCTCTTTTGCAAGTTTATTGGTCATCTTGTCATATTTTGCCCCCCAAGAATAAAAGACCAGAAAAAATGCGATAGATATACATGTTAACAGAGGATCAATAGATGACATAAAAATAAGTGATGCTATTGCAAATAAAGATCTGTAAAGTACGTCAGGCAATAAATCTCTAAGAATTCTTTGTACTTGAGAGACATCATTATTAAATACAGAGAATAATTCTCCTACAGATTTATTCTCAATGTAAGGTATACCTAGCACTCTTAAGTGACCTAGAGTACGCGTCTGAATCAAATAACAACTTCTTTCAGATATCTCACGTTGTAGAAATACTCTTAATACGCTTGCAAGAAGAACGATCCCATAGATACCGAGTAATAGCAGTATGAATTCATAAAGTTTGTTGAAATTATTGCTTGGTAGGATATCATCAATGAAACTTCTAACAAAAATAGGTGTTAAAATATCACCAGCTGCAACCATACTCGTTGATAAAATGGTGAATAACAGTAAATACTTATAATGAAATAAATATTGAGTTAACCAAAGGAACCAAGAATTTCGTAATCGATCCGTAAGGGTATGAAACTCATACATAATTGTATACCTCATAAATCTTTAACATATTTTATTTTTTCGTTAAAGCACTGAATAACTTGTGAAGCATGATAAAACGAATCCTCAGAAAATAATTCGCCAAATAGGTATTTACGCACTCCTGCTTGGTCATATTTCAACAAATAATCAGCTACTTCCTCATAGTCACCAACTAATATGGGATCATTTCCTCCAGACTTTATTCCTCCCAACCAGTAAACTTCATCGCAATAGGAATCTCTCTGCATAGATGATAACTTAGCTAAGGTTTTCGTGTTTTTGGACACACTATTTCGACGCATTCTGAGCTTCACATTATCAACCAAACTCTCTTTGTAATGATCATTTGCAAAACTTTTAGCTTCATTTGATGAAGCTCTAGCTATCAATGACAGCCTTATTGCACAATTTTCCTGTTGAGGATTGAGTATTTTGTTTTCAAGGAATGCTGTGATTGGTTCTGGACGGATAAGCAAGGACCCATTCAAATTAGCAGAAATTTTCTGGCCAAAACTTGTGAAACTAGGAACAAAAAAATTCGGCATTAATTCTTCACTAATTCGAGGTGTCACTTTTAAATTTTGCATACTGTAGTACTTGCCTTGAAAAGAAAAGCCATTCTCTGAACGAAGAATTCCGTTTACCACTTGACTGAATTCATTTAACTTTTCAAATCGATCTTCATAATTTAATTCCTTACATATTTCATTAATTTCTGATTCTCTAGAACCAGAAATTAAATTAAAGTCCACTTTCCTGTTGTATAGGTTTGCAATAGTTTGCACCATTTTGGCTGTAGAGAGTGGCGATGTATAGTATGGTTGTACAGCTATTAGTGGCGTAATTCTATTCGTGTGTTGGATAATATATGTGGCTAAAATGTAAGGATCAAAAGTATGATGATTAAAGAAAGCAAGAATGCCATCAAAATTATATTTCTCAGAAAGTTTTGATACTTTAACAACTTGGTCAATATAGGATCGGTCACGAATATGAGGTATCTGACTTATAAATTGCCTGGTTTGTTCCATAGACATAGTTCTATTCCTCTTTTTTTAGTATTCTGTTTACAAATTCAAATATTGTAGATAGAGAGCTAAAGTTTTCGTATAACAATTTGTCATCAGGTATTTTTATTTCATATTCCTTTTCTATATTTACTATTAAGTTTAATAATAGTACGGAATCTACACCTCATTTCTCAAGGTCAAGTTGTGTATCTTCAGGAAATCCAATGCTGGCATTTTCAAAAGCCCCCTTCTTCTTTATTTCCATTTCGGTATTCATATAATTTCTCCTCATTTCTATTAAATTTTAATTTTGGATATAAAGGAGTAGCTTTTCCCATTAAATGTTTCATTATTATCCACTTTTTTATCAATATAGTTACATTATCCTGTTCTAGAATAATCATTTTGACCATACCGAGTGAGTCAATGAGCAATTGTTCAGAACAACACTTATTGTTTTGAATCAACAATGGTCTACAAGATGATTCATTTCGGGCGAAAAATGGGAAATAAGTTGTTGTTAAGTCATTTTTCAATCAACAATTTTAATTGTTCTTTGTCAGTTTTCCCATTTAACGTTGTTGGAAATTTATTATGTATTGTTATGAAATTAGGAATCATATACTCAGGAAGTTTTTCTTTTAGATGAATCTTGAGTTGATCTTCATTTGTATAATGATTTAATTTTGAAAGGACAACATGGCCAGATAGAAAAGAATTGCCATCAGATTCGTGGTACAATACAACTACAGCTGAGACAGCTTCGTTAGATAGAAATGCATTTTCAACTTCTCCCAACTCTAGTCTCATTCCTCGGATTTTTACTTGCCCGTCTGCCCGCCCAACGTACTCTAGATTACCGTCTTTCAGTTTACGAACTAGATCTCCCGATCGGTATAGTCTAGAATACGATGGTTCATTGTCATGATTATAGGGGTTAGGTACAAATTTGATATTTGTTAAATCAGGATTATTAAGATATCCACTTGAAAGACAAATACCAGTGATACAAAGTTCTCCAGTATCTCCATCTTTAACATAATCAAGTCGTTCATCCAAAACATAGAATTTTGTATTCGTGATAGGTTTTCCAATCGGAATTTTTCTATTTGGATAAGTTTCTTCAAATTTCCAGTAAGCCACTCCAACCGACGCTTCCGTAGGGCCATATACGTTGTAAAGTTCTACATTTAGTTTTGTTAAAGTCTTCACCCCAAGAGAATACGACCATTTTTCCCCACCACAAAGAATTATTTTCAAAGATTGACAGTCTCCGGGCTTAAGACAATCCAAAAACAGATCAAGCAACGGTGGAATGAACATAACCATTGTTACTTGATTATCATTAATCTCTGAGATAAGTTTACGAATATTATTACTACTGTCCGGCTTAGCTACACACAATACTGCTCCACTTATTAAAGGATAAAATATCTCACACACTGATACATCAAAGCCAATCGGGGTCTTATGAAGTAGAACATCTCCTTGTTGTAATTTATAAGTTTCTTTCATCCATAATAGATGGTTACAAATACCTGAGTGTTGAATAGCTACACCTTTTGGATTTCCAGTTGTTCCCGAAGTATATAAAACATAGGCTGTATCGTTAGGATCATATAATAGATTCATTCTTTGATTATCAGACAATGGGCTATATTCTCGTATTTTGTTAATATCTAAAACTATAAGTCCATTAATATTCTTGAATATAGGCATTAATTTCTCTTGAGTAATTACTATAGAAATTCCAGCATCCCGTATAATATATTTGATTCGTTCCTCTGGATATTCTACCGAAATCGGAACATACACTGCCCTACTTTTTAATATGCCGAGTATACACGAGATTAAATGAGATGACCTCTCCATAAATACCCCTACGCATTGATTTAACGGAATATCAATATCAATAAGCTTTCCAGCCACACTATTTGCTTCTTCATTTAACTCCTGGTAAGACATTGATTCTCCATTAAAGAGAACGGCTTTTCGAGTTGGGTGATGTAATGCTATTTCTTCGAATAACTGTGGTATGCAAATCGTTGATTTACTCATAGAATTGAATTCTCCTTTTAATTAGGAAAAATGTGTTTTAGAGATACGATGAAGGAGGCTAGCATTTGGCTCTGCCATGTTTCTTTATAGCCGCATTTTACAGGTTGGTTAGCTTGTAATAAATCTGATGAATGGAATTCAGCAAGTAAATGATATAAATAACTGACTTTCACTTTTAAAATGTTATATTTAATTCCTAAGCAAGAAGCCATAAATACTGTAAAAAAAACTAACAGAATTCTAAGTAGCTATATATTACTTTGTGAAATTGAGTCAACTACTTCAAAAATTTTTACACCATTCTTTTAATTCAATGCATAATTGGAATTCCTCATTACTAAGTAAGTTGCAATTTTTTATTACTTTTTTTACATCAATTTCTGTTTTCGTATAGTAGTTTCTCAGAGTCATATTTTCAAGCATTTCTAAACATTTAATAATTGGAAAAAACTTTTGATAAATACGTTCCGGACATCCGATTTTAATTAAAAATTCTAAAAATAAAGATCTCAAGCCCCGTATTAATGCAAATGTATTTGTAAGTATTAGAATCTCATTTGTAGACTCAGTTCGGGCTTTATTTAACAGAAAATGAATAATACATTCGTAAGAGGAATTATCCTCACTTACATTTGCTATCCAGGAACTAAAATACGATTTAATTGTATTTTTAATCTCATCGTAATCAATTTTATTTTCGTTATTAACAGTAATAATTGTATGAGATGATGCTGAATAAGCATCGCTTATTATACTTTTATTTAATCGATATGGTGTATAGTTCTTAAGGTTTTTATTTTCATCGTATATTGTATATTCATTTAGATAATCATTGTATTCTGCTAGTATAATATAATGTCCACCAGCCCCGTATTTGGTTTTGAAGTGATGTATATGATGTTCCAAAAAGAATGTTTGAGCAGTTAATAAAACAATATCACCTTCTTTTAATGTCTTAATTATCATTTCTTCAACATCATCAAAATGAATTGAATGATTAATTGATGTTGTTAAACCTAACATTGATATATTTGCAAGAAAATTGGGTTTGTACCCCCTTCTTATTCTTGTGTGGTCAATTTCATCGACCTCACTAATGTTGTTTGAGAAATGTTCGAAAATGTCTTGAATCTTTTCTAATGCATTATAAAAAATAAGATCAATAGGAAAACCTTTAAATTTATAGAAAGATAAAATATGTGCAGAATCACAGCCTAACCAATAATTTCTTTTATTAAACATTGGTACTAGGACTTCCACTTGAACAACTCCTTTATTTGTAAAAATAAGAATCAAGGGAAAATTAACTTTTACGATAATTTGTCACTAATTAATTTGTTTATTTTATCAATTGTTAGAATGTTATCCATTTCCATTTCCTCGTCTGTAATAGTAATATTGAACATAGCTTCCAATGAAATTATTAATTTGACTGAATTCATTGAATCAAGACCTTTATTATCGAGATTTTCACTAAAACTCAACTTGTTTTTTAAATTTAATATTGATCTTACTTCTCTTTCGATTCTCTCTAAAAAATCAAACTGAGATGTTTCTTCATTATTCAATTGTTTAACCTCACTTTTTTATGAATTATTACAAATAGCTATTTGCCTATATATGTGCCGTTCCAATTGAGTCGAAAAGTAACAGGCTGTGGGAACAATATCCTGAGGAGGAATCTGTTTGTTGGAACGATAGCATTCATGGGTATGAAAATCATTACACGAATCTCTCTTTTACTTCTACTTTTCAACACACCTCTCAACAACAAACCGTTTATAACGGTYCCCATTACACCAATATTATCAGCTCAGCCCGGTCCCAGCCCTCCGCCACGTTCACCCWAAAAATGTTTCCCCCGCCAATAACAACAGCGACTTCCACACCAAAATTGACGACAAGGAGAATTCGCTTGCACTGTGCTCTAAAGCTTGATGGTTAAAGTCGAAATCGTTGTTACCGGAAAGCGCCGCACCGCTCAGCTTGATCGACACACTATTTCGATGCATTCTTAGCTTCACATTATCAACTGACTTATATAAATTGCCTGGTTTCTTTCTTCCATAGACATAGTTCTATTCCTCTTTTTGTAGTAATCTGTTTACAAATTCATATATTGTAGATAGAGAGCTAAAGTTTTCGTATAACAATTCGTCATCAGGTATTTTAATTTCATATTCCTTTTCTATATTTACTATTAAGTTCAATAATAGTACGGAATCTACACCCGACTTCTCAAGGTCAAGTTGTGTATCTTCAGGAAATTCGATGCCAGCATTTTCAAAAACCCTCTTCATTTTTATTTCCATATCAGTATTCATATAATTTTTCCTCATTTCTATTAAATTTTAATTTTCGATATGAAGGAGTAGCTTTTCCCATTAAATATTTCATGATCATTATCCACTTTTTTTATCAATATAGTTACATCATCCTGTTCTAATCTACGCTTTGAAAATTCACTGAAATTTGTTATGAAGTTCTGGTTTAGCTCTCCTTCAAGGACTAGATATACTTCGAACAGTTTTGGCTCGCTTTGGATTACTTTATACCGACTAATACCAGAATAACCTTTCGAAAGCATGTCCCAGAGTACTCCTTTGAACAAACTCACACCATTAGCTATTTTGTTTGAACTTTCAACTTGGTGAATTAAGTTTATTTTTCTTGCATCATGCAGTTCGATTACTTGACTTTTCGATCCACAAGAGCAATTACTAGTTTTTAATTTTGCTAAATCACCCATTCTATACCGAATGAAGGGATATTCTCGAAGAATTAAACTCGTAACGACTACTTCACCATACTTATCACTATCGGTCTCCAAAATTTCATCCGAATCCAAACTAGCTATCTCAACATGCACGTTATCTGATAGGTGTAATAAACCTTCAGTACATTCATAAGCAATACTCCATACTTCTCTGCTACCGTATGCATTCACTACTTTCGATTGAAATGCAGTTGTTATTAATTCTTTATCACTTTCTGTTAAAATCTCACTATTCGATTCAATAAATGCAGGCTTCCAATCTTTCAGATCTATATTGTTATCCAGAATGTAACCAGCATATTTGACAAGATCACTTGGAGTACTGTGTAGTAAAAGTGGCTTACTTTCAATTAGATAATTTAGCACTTCTTGGATAGCATCAGGATGCAGATTTCTTGTATCCTTTATGATCTTCTTTTGATTATGAGGCAGGTGAATAAGACAAAACATATTCTCTTGATTTACTCTTTCGTCTATTAATCTTCTTTTAGCCCAGAGGTCTATGGCAAGCTGAAAACGCTCCAGTTTACTTTTATAAATTATGATAGGAAATCCACTGGACCCCGATGTACTTTCTGGAATGAGAAACTCATCCATCGAAAAGAGATCTACTCCTTTTATCTTCTCCTTAGCACGATCTGAAAAAAGGTGATCCTTGTGTTTCTTTACTTCTTCTTTTGTTAATATAGGGAACTGATTAAGTAAATCTGTTGTTGTTATTGTTTCTGACCGGTGAACTCTAGTTCTGAAATATTCTACATTATTAATGGCATCGTTTAGAATATAATTAAGTCTTGCTTCGCTGGGATACAATCTGCACATACCTCCTTTATCTAAATAAATTGGCAAGATGAGTTCTATTCACTTTCCCATTTTTACTTTTTGGAATCTCATCAACAATATAAATTCGCTTTGGAAGCTTACTTTTAGCCAAGAATGATGATAAATAACCTTTTACCTCATCCTCAGTTAAACTTTCGCTTAAAACTATTATAGATATTGATGCTTCTCCTAAATAATCATCTGCTATCGGGCATGATACTGCATCTGTTATTGAAGAATGTTGCAACAATAATCTATCAATATCCTCAAGGGATACCAAAAGACCACCTGTTTTAATTATATTTTTTAGCCTTCCTGTAAGCACTAAATAACGATTTTCAATCGAATCAGCTGTAAATCTACCTAAATCTCCGGAATGAAACCATCCATTGCTAAAAGCCGATGATGTCGCATCTTCATTGTTATAGTAACGAAGCATCACATTATGGCCCCTCATTACAACCTCTCCTACTTCGCCGTCTCGCAGAATTTCACCATCTGGACCCATAATGGCTACTTGATTTCCAAACAATTCGCATCCTACACTAGGGATATCAGTATTAATAAGATATTTTTCATAATTGACAGAATCGATATTAGAAGGGATTTTCAGAGAGAAATTTGTAGTTTCTGTAAGGCCGTATCCCTGAATTATTTTTTTATCCCACTTAGTATAGACTTGTTCCGCGATTTGGACCGTCAAAGGAGCTGCAGCTGAAACGAAATACTGGAACTGTTCTTTAAACTTAATCCTAGTATCAAGCAAAGATTTGAGAATGCTAGGTACTACACTAGAAATATTTACTCGCTGCTCGTTTATAGTTTTACTAAATGTGAAAGGATCAAACTCATCACATAAAATTACAGTAGATCCAGCCATTAATGTAGTGAAAATTGTGAATTCTAAGCCGTTTGCATAGTATATAGGCAATACGCACATCAATCTGCTATGATTATCAAGTTTATGATGCTTTAAAAGAGCATAACAATTATTAACAATATTATAGTTGCTTTGAGCTACTGCTTTAGATGAAGATGTGGTTCCCGTAGTAAACAAAAGAATAGATGGAGAATATATATCCAATATCTTTTTGGATTTGTCTACAATAGTAGGTTGATTTTTTGAGTCGCTAATGATTTTTTCAGCTTCAAGGACGACTAAATCCTTTACATGACCCGCATCAGAAATGATAACCTCACACTTAACGGTCTCAAGCTGGTCTTTAATTTTATTTTCCGGTTCACTAGCGTTGATCATCACTACAGTGACGTCTAATTTTATAAGAGCAAGTATGATTATCACTGAATTAATAGAATTTTTAGGAATAAGGGCTACTTTATCAAATAAGTTGATTTGATATGTTTTTTGAAGTTCTAAACATACTTTGTGGACCAGTTGATAACACTCTCTATAAGTAATTGTCTCGTCATCTCCATCAGGGCTTATATTCACTATGAACTCCTGATTCGGACTATATTTATTCCACTTCTCTAAATAATCAGTTATTTTCAGATTATCTAGTAAAGGCATATTATACGGTCGACCATAATAATCATGTACTTTATCAAATATACTTCTCACAATATTAATTCTCCCACGCTCATTTTTTATACTTGAGAATAAGTTCTGTTACTGTACCAAAAGTTTCAAAATTCTTCGAAGTTAGGTCTATATCTTCAATTTCTATCTCAAATTCAGATTCAATTACGCCAACAAATTTAAACAAATAAAGGGAGTCGACTCCCGAGTCTTTTATCTTTGTATCTGCATTAACCCCTTTTATTTTCAGCCCAACTGTCTTCTCAACACATTTAACAACTTTATCTAACATAACTGGTTCTCCCATATATCCCCCTCCTTAACTATGCATTTCTATCCATTTTTCTAATGGCCCCCAAACTTCATTAATACTTTTTTCACTTGCAACAACTTCTGTGTGGCTCCATTTTTCTAATGCAAGAATACTTATCTCTTTACTTGAGGTATAACGTGCAGAAACAACTCCTCTGTGAAGTTCTATCTCCTCCATTTTATCTACAGCTGCTACACAATAGATGGGTAGAGTCATAGCCCTAGTATTCTGGTCATACATAAGTACGGGATGGGAATCATAATCAGCAATACTATTCATCTCTGCAACTTGTCTTGCAGGCCAATTGCTATTTTCAATAAGTAGATACCTTATTAAATCATCGTCAAAAGTCTTTTCGAAGAACGAATTACTAAATTTTGATGATAGTTTTTGTATGGCATGCCGCCTAAATCTTTTATCGTGAGAAGGATTCAAGATAATACCATTGTGAAGAAGTTCGAACTTGTGAATTTCTTCATTTATATTCTTCTCTTGAAGTCTTTTGTGATGCTTATTTCCACCATCAAGTGAAATAAACCCATTTACTTTAAAATCAAATTTATGATATGGTAGCATGTATCCTAACGCAGCCCCCATACTATAGCCAGCTATAAATAATTGATCTATTTGTTTCTCTTCAGAAAAGAGGTTAATACAGTACTCAATGTCTGATAAGAAAATCCCTGTATCCCAGTCTTTACATATAGAAACTTCATTTCTATTCAAAAAACTTGTCCGGTAATCCATAGAGCACACGATATATCCGCGCATTGCGAAATAGATCCTAAGATCTCTTTGAGGATTGTCCTTTGCCCAAAGTAAAGAGTTCTGCCATCTTCCATTAATAAAAAAAATGGCAGCGTTAGTTGGCTTTACATTAGACTGATAGAATACTCGAAAACCAATTTCACTTTCATCTTTGAAAAAAGAATATGAGTCAACAAATAGCTCTCCATAATTCAATTTTCTTGTAACTTTACGCATCTATTTTTTCCTCTTCAGACAGTTCTTTTTGTATTGATTGAATCAGCTTACACTGATCTTCAACATCAAACAGAGCTACATCGATTGGAGAATTTGAACTAACACTCCGCCCTACCTCAATCACTGTTTTAAACATTAGTGAAGTAAAATCATCATATTCAGGTTCACTGACCCCTTCACTTAAATGCAAATTAACAGCGTGACCATGTGCAATCATAAAAATCTTTTTTCCAGAAATCTGATATAGATCACCAATTCCTTCTAAAGAGTCAAACTTCGCATTCTTATTTAAATACTCAATTAGCCCTTTAAAATCCTGAGAAGACACCGTTACAAAGTAGCTCTCATTTCCAAGATATAAAACTTCACGCTCCGAAACCGTTCTTGCACCGGAACAACCAACTATTAGTTTATGTCTTTGGTGGGCGAAAGCATCCTTAGCACTTGAAAACACAGTAAAACCGTCATCTTTTGCTTTGTTTCTAAGTTTTTCGGAGACTTCAGATATAGTTACTTTTAAACCTATTTCACGAAGCAACGAAGCCATCCATCTTCCTATTTTTCCGTAACCAATAACATGACAATATTCGTCTGATAGTTTTTTATGACGTAATATGTCTCTTATCCGTATAACTGAACTAATAGCGATGTTTCTGCTTTGGTTTACTTTTATAGAAGAGTTAGCTAAATCTATAACTTTCAATAGAGGGAACTTGGATTGGATTAATGATATTCCTTTGCTAGTCGTTTCAATCGGAAATAATTCCATTTTGAACTTTTTAGCAATTCTAGCCAAAGAAGCAATCATGTCACCACCATCGTCTAAGACGATAATTTTCTTTTTCGAATATCTCTGAGAAATCTCTTCAGTGATATCCTGTGTGATTTTTTGTGATTTAATTACTCTTACGCCATGTTCACTTAGGTAAGATGCAACTCTGTTTACAAACAATGTTTTGTCATCTTTAGCTACAAAAAAGCAATTTTTGGGTTTTAAACCCAACTTAAATAGTGACAATACTAGATTAAGCTTTTCAAGTAGCAAGTGTTCTCTAATGACTATAACAATATCTTCTAGACAAATATTGTCTAGAAGATATTGTTTAGTAAGATGAGAAAGTAAAGGATTTAAAGCATTAATTTGTTTAATTTCTTTCTTGTTAAACACATTAAGCGCTTTAACTAATTGATTCTTTAAAGCGTTAATATATATTGGATTTACTTGGTTATCACTATAAATTAACAAGACATCGTAATGACATTCAGATGATGACGTGAAAAAGGTAGGGAGACTATTAGGCGTTTGAAATAATTTGATTGTAAAGCAGGCTTCATTTCCTACTATGTTGCAGTTAACTAAACGCTCCCTACTGTTATCAACCGATATTTTCGCAGAACGATCATCAGTACGAATTAAATCCTTGATAAACTCATGTACTTCTTCCACCGAACCTGTAAAACAGCCCACTTTCTCTACTTGAATTTGATCGGTAGAATTGATGAAATCTATCTGTTGTAATCCACATTTATTCACGTTTATCTCCCTTGTATCAAAGTACGGTTAAGCATAGGATGATCACCATCAGTTGGACCCCAATCACTATCGGGATGGTATGCAACAATGGCCATTCTAGAATCATCTGTAAAGAAGCAATGCTGAGACATTTCGCTAAGCTTAAATACGTAACCTTCTAGCAGAGGTACTTCTCCTTCAGGTGTAACGCATCTTCCATGTCCATGAATTACAAAACCGAATCGAATCGTCGGGTGTATATGCATTGTTTGGCGAATTTTGTGAGGGAACCAAAGCACATTAAATACCGGGTCTCCTAAACGAGGAGGATAGATTAGTAAAGAATCACTACAGCCGTCAATGTAACTCAAACGTCCGCGATTTTCAATTGGGCCACCGATGGTGAAAACCCCTCTAAACCCTAGTCTTTCTACTAGTGTAATTTTACCGGTTCCTCTTAATGCGAATTCGCCAACGACACTAAAATATTGACCAGCAGTTAACTGTCCTTTCTCTTTATCTCCTTGTTCTAAAACTACCTCTCCCTCGTATACAATTCCGTATACTGTAGATGTTTCACTACCAAAATATTGTTTTGAATCCCCAACATAACCCCACATTTTAGTAGGATACATTCCGTGAGATTCATCGAATAATAATCCATTCGTTAATGGACGAATCTCAAATCCACCTAAATTGGTAACAATCTCTTGAGTTGAATTCATTTTTTTTCCACCTTTACTTTTTTTATTTACAAATAATTGTAAAATTTTTATCTCCAAACCCTTTTTCGTAAGTCTTTTTATACGTATTAAGGGTTATAGATTCATAGTTTAAGTTTAAGCTACGGTCAGAAACTATATCATGTACCAGGTTCAAATCCTTAAATGCCAATGCTAAAGAGAAATCTGTTGAATAATCCTCTTCGACAACTTTTCGGCCAAACCGTTGCATCATTGCACTGTTAGCTGAAGAATTGCTAAGTGCATCAACTAAAAGTTGAGGATCAAGTTTGAAAGCATTCGCCATCATCAATCCTTCTCTGATTATTGCCATATTGGAAAGATGAATAAACTGATTGATTAGTTTAGCGTAGTTACCTTTTCCTGGAGAATCAAAGTAATAGATGTTCTTCCCAATATATTTGAGTAACTCGTCAAGTAAAGCACTTCTCTTTTCTTCATATCCTACAAAAACCGTAAGTTCACCATTTCTCGCATTCTGTTTAGATCCAGATACAGGACAATCAACAAAAAGTGTATCTTTATATTTATACTGTTCATGAAGAGTATACGTTACACTAGGATCAGCCGTTGTAAGATCAATTATCAAGGGAGGTAAATTATCTCCAAAATAATCTAATACCTGAAGTACGTCCTCTGATTTAGGAAGACATAATATTAACGCATCGATCCCTGTACATTCAGGAATTTCCGATCTTACAGCTCCCTGTTTAACCGCCTCAGTAATACTCTTCGTACCTCTGTTAAAGAGTTCAAATGCAGTTAAATGGAAGCCTTGTTCAAGTAGATTCAATGCGGCTGGTAAGCCAAATCTACCAAATCCTACCCATCCGATATGTTTTAAATTACTCAATTGTATTTCTCCTTTAAACTTTCTAATATAGATTCCAGCATTGAAGAATCTGAATCTATATTTTGAGTCATTTGATATAACGAAGACTGAAGTTTGTGTGTTTCTTCTATTGGTCTATCAATTACTCCTTTAACATAGCTTTCCTTAAATAAATCTTGAACATATTTATCCCCGAACCATACTCGGATTTCCCTATACCCTTCGAAAGGCCCTGATGAAAGGTGAAAAGCATTGTTACGAAAATTGATATCACCAATTATTTGTAAGTTCCCACTAGCAGCTTCCCATCTTAGACTCTTTGAATCAGCTACAAAAGGATCTGTAGAACCTAAGAATTTATCTCTCATAAATCTCCAGTCCATTGAATTTTCGCATTTTGAACAGATATGAAATGCAATTACATAGTCTGATTCTTCTTCAAAGTCTCTAATTATACTCGGGATATGCCCGTTAATAATAATTTCATCTTCAGAATCCAATGCCCAGAGAGAATGTTTTATATTTGCAGGTTTTTTTTTCTCGTCATTCCATACTTTATGTATCAAAGAGATGTCCTTTGAATATTGATATGCTGAAACGATAGTTTTACCCTCGAAGTTCTCTGTAGGGATTACAAGGTCTCCCCATTTGGCATTTATATAGTGCAAATCGAAGTGTGCTTTAAAAATACCTGACTTTAAAACTGATTCTTTATCCCAACAAACTATTGCTTCAATTCCATATCCATGTTGTTGCAATTTTCGTTGGACATATCTATATACTGATTGCGGATAACTCAAGCAGGGTTTGAAAAGCAATAACATGTTATTTTTAGAAAACGTTTTCCCTTTATGTGTGTTTATCACATTGTCAGTTCTATAGTACGTTGGTTTATGAAGATCTTTGGATGTTTTAATAAGGCCATTAACTATTTCCCCTATTTCTGTATCACCTAAGTCAATATGTGCACTTACATTATTAGGATATATCTCACTGTTCTCTAGATTATTCAGCAACATATAAGAGAGGGCTTGTGAAAGAACCACTTCTTTACTTCCGTCACCATCGAGATCATAAATCCCTATTTTTTGATCAAAATATTGATACAGTTTATTTAATTCCCGTTTGTATAATACAGTCCTCGAGTTATATAACTTAATTTGATCATCAAATCTTTCACCTTGTTGTTCTCTCTTAGAAAAATTCTCTATCCTTTTTTGATCTGATACATGAATAAAGAAGACTGCATTAATTGATAAATTCATTCTTTCAACCACTTTGTCAAATGGAGGACCCGCATCAATAACAACTGAATCATATGTTTTCTCGTTAAGAGCATGATTTAATAAATGAATAATTAACTGTTCATCAAAAACTTGCTTTCCTTCAAATGCAGAATAATGTTCTTTCTTTACAACCTCATTATTTAAAAAATAGTCTCTTATTAGATCTCCTATGCTTATATGTTCTATCTGAAGAGCCTGTGCGAGTTTCCTTGACAATGTCGTTTTCCCGGTGCATGGTAAGCCTAATACTACGTTTATCTTGATATTTTCAATCAAATCGTTTTTCCCTCCATAAGCTCACTCCACTTACTCGAGGGTTTAGGATAATGTTTTCCTAATTTAAAAAGTTTATTGAACACATCTTCTGGCGAATAACTCTCTCTATCTAAACTCGTTGAGCGACTCTTAAGCAAGTTTAAGCCCTCTGAGGTTATATCCGACGGGAACACAATATTCACTAGTTCCATTGAATAAATACATTGATTATATAAATTCAATTCAATAGCTCTTTTAAAGAATTCATCAAATAGCCCCATGTCATGTATATAATGGATAAACCGATCTAGATCACAAAATTTAATTAAGTTCCAGTCCATATTCCATTCTTTGAATGAGTCTTCCTTTGTTTCTCTATACAGATGTAAGACCAATTGTAATAATAAATCGACATCGGAAACGGTTTGTATGCCTTGGTTATCATTACTCTGAGTTAGAATCAGTTCGCTCGGTATAGTTTCTTTTGTAACAGTTGTGCCGATTTGATACTGCACTTGCACGATTACGTAACGCATAATATCTAAATTAGTCATTTTTACGAAGTTCGGAAGCCCTCTGGTATGTAATAACCATTTACGTACTTCATCTTTCGGTAACGGGATAAGTTCTTCAGTACTATGTTGATAGCTACCCATTTTATACCCAATATCATTAAATAGTTGAAGAATATCTTTGTGTTCATCACGTTTACCTATTAAATCAATATCGTACATTTTGCGGTTGTTCATCGTATAAATTTTACCTATTAAAGCGATTCCACCTTTAGAAACAGCTAAGCTCAGTGATTCTTGGCGAATCTTTTGAAACAATTCCTTCACTTCTTTAAAATGAATATCATTTCTAATAGAATTGACATGCATTAGCTGCTTCCAATGATTCAGAATCATTAAAGGTAGATTTCCATTACGCAATGCTTTATCCGCTAAACCACTCGTAATTAAATTCTCCAATACTATAAACAAGACTTTGTGCCACATGGAATCAGTAAAAATTTGAGTCCAATCCAATTCATCAGTTATCATTTCTTCAATCTCAGGGGTTGGGTTAAAGGATCTATCACACAAAACTAAGATTAGCCTTCGCTCTTTCGATAAATTGTATGATTTAAGATCACTTCTATAAGTAAACTCTATACTCATTTCTCCTATTTCACCTCGTATTACTTAATTTATTTGTTGTAACATAGTGATTACCATTCAAATACATACTGCGCTGTGATATAAATACGAGTTCTACATTAGTGACCACCCTCTACCATCGCGCCCGCCAAAGCCAATTGGTAGAGGGTAATTATATTCCTTAAAGTTTTCGCACTTCACGACTGTGAAGACTCTACTGTTCTTTTCTCAATATCAGATTTTAATTAACGCAATAAGAATTGTTGTTTATTGTAGATTTTCTCTTTTACTAAAGGATAATCATTGAACTTGTTACATTATTACATAACATCCCGTCTCCTCTTATTGCTTAATTTTACATACTTATCTGCTAAGGATTCTTTCCAATAAAGTATAGTCAGCTTTTATATTATAATGTAATACCTGGTGATATCTTTTGTAAGCTTCACAGTAATGTAAGTCGAAACTAAATTACGAATAAATATTTATTGTTTTTTAATCAGTTATAAAATAACGAAAAGTTGTATGTATTAACATTTCACCATTTTTCATTAGAAAAGACGTAAGATCTGAATTTTCTTTCTTTGATGACTTCATTTGAATCAATAATGTTACCATTGGAGTCATATATATATTTGTAGAAATCTAAAGAGCGTATTAGCTTTTGGGTTTGGGACTCAATATAACTAAACCTATCGCTACTTTGGCTAAGCAGCAATTCTGCGGAATCTAACAAGAATTGAGGGTGCAATGATAAATAAAGTGTTGGTTTATACTTTTTTAAATAATTTCGCATGGTTGGTAATACTTTGTACTCGCCTGCTTCAATATCCATTTTTATAAAATTCACATTTTTTATTTCATAATCTATGAGAAGTTGCTCGAATGTTATTCCTTTAACCTCAAAATAATCTCCTTTTTGTTTATTCGGTAATATACTCGACATTGATTCACTTGGGTCAGTTCGTATATATAGATTTATAGAATGATTTTTAGGAGACAAAGCAGCATCAATACAAGTAACCTTTGTTTTTATTGATGAATTGAGTGAAATATTACAAATTAATTCTTCAAAGGCTATCTTATTTGGTTCTAAAGCATAAACATGGTTACATTTATGCGCCCCTACCAATACAGTTGGTCCGATCCATGCACCAATATCAAGGTAATTATTCTTAGTATTAAGAAATCTTTCGAAAATATTAAATGTTTCTTCTTCCCATTTATCGTAATATATAGTCCAAAAATCATAATGTTGACGATACTCTTTTTTTAGATTAATCTTCAGGTCAATCCCTTTTTTTGATGTTTCTATTATTGTCAAATCCATTATAATCTCCCTTTAAAAATAATTAGGTTAGAATGATAGCTATATGCAAATTAACTTCTGATAGAAACTCTCAAAATTGGATTTGAAATATGCTTCACGTTCCCCTAGATCTCTGATCATTGGCGAAATTCTGGCGATTGTTGGTATTTCTCTGCTTTTTTGAAACAACATATATTCTTTTGATATAATATTATGAACTAATTTCCACCTGATTGTGATGTCATTTAATTCACTTCTTATTTTTTTCATATCCCTTAGTATGTTAGGATTAATTGATCCTAAATAATCTAATCCTTTAGAAAGGTATTGATGACCAAAAATTATCTTCACTAAATTAATATTTATAGGAGCATCACTTAGTCTAGGAAAGTCTATTATTTCCCTTTTGAAATCAAAGGATTCCCCTACCTCCAATGCGAACTCCTCGATTGCAGGAGTGTTAACTTTTTTTAAGGTTTGATTTACTTCTCCGAATATTTTAATTATGTCTGGCTGTAGTGGATCCATTTTCTCAAAATAAGCATACGATTTTGTACACCCATTAATAAAATCAGTAAAAGGTAATTCTAATATCTCCATACTGTAAGTTGGGTCTAAGCAATATAAAATTTTATCCCTTTCATTGATTCCAATAACCAGACAATAATGATTAGCTTTAATTTTTTTATATGCAAAGGTATTCCATGGTGTCCAAAAGGAGTTGAGTGATACCACTACAGGGTGATTATTTCTTATATTTGTGATAATCATATTTATAATATTTGTTTCCTCTGTTATATCTGAGATGATGATTTTCACACCATGATATTCTTCAAAATAATTATATGCATTGAATCTAGATGTTTCTAACCGCTCTCCAATTAACCTAAGATCTGAATTTTTTGAGTTGAAATTTAAACTACATGATTTTATAAAAAGTAGTTCGTATCTTCGGTTCCACCATTCTGCGACTGTAATTAAAAGGTGCTGTTTGCAATCAGTATATTCCCCTTTTTTTGGTATAATATTTAATATCAAAGTGAGACACCAATCCTCCCTAAAATTCCATAATATTGTAAATGTGTGTATTATATATATCATAATTCATGGATGTCAGAATGTTTTTACCTTTTTTGGTAATTTGATTACTCTTTTTATTTTTATGCCACTAAAAATGCCACAAAGGATATTCTTTATGGCGATTTCCTTGACACACTATATCAACTGAATAATTTGAGGAGTTAATAAATACTGGTATTTGGGTCTACGCTTAAAATAAGAGGTTGGGGTAATCTGACCTTTTGCCTGATGAGGTCAGCTTACAGCTAGATTTTTCGTTCAAAGAGAGGATCGAAGGAGCCAAAATATTTTTATTAATTTACTATATTGCAGTTTGGTTCTTGTCATTTTAGACGCCGACGGTTTTGGGAGATTAATTTAAGAAATATTTTCGGGTCTGAACCAGGTTGCAAACACATTTTAAAGGACGAAGTAGAACAAATACTTCCAAACTCTGTAATACGATAAGAGAGACTCCTGAGTTACTTAAACCTAAATGGTGGTGAGGAGGCCGGCAGTAATTGTCCTCTTGAGCTTTGATTTTAAAGATGGCTATTTTTATATATAAGTGTAGATCGTTTGAAAATAAGTGGAATCCTGTGGTGAGTATTTCTTGCTTTTCAATTTGAAAGTCTAAGAAATATTAGTTGGGTAGTGATGCAGTCAGAGCAATATTTGTATACAATTTTGATTTTTTATATTTACGAGTAAAGAAACAACGCACTCCATCAACTGAGGCCAACGTGTAGCGGCGAGTGAATAGTCAAATTCATTTTCCCGCAAAAATCGAGCAAATTCTGTGAGTTGCAGGCATTATCTATACAGCTTTAAATCCGAGCGAAATCATAAATCAGTCGCATAATGTGTTAACACATTATGCGATCATCTTACAATTGTATAAAATATAACTTGTAATAGAGACTAAATGAAATTCACTCATATTCATTTAAATATATGATTTTAGGGGGTTCCACTCAACATTCAAATGACATTGCCTAAAAAATCAAGTCTAGCTCTTTATATAGCAAGCAAACCCAATATCTTTTGATCTTTTTCTAAAATATTGTTTAATATTGCTAATAATCTTGACACAATTTCTTTATCTTTTGTTACTTGATTTTCTGGTATTAACCATCAGTTTTTCTTTAAATCTATCTTCTGCGTCATTCTCACTACTAATAGCTGTTGCTAAATCAAAATGTATATCCGTAAAAGGATTAATTACATATGGCCTAGCTACCTGTTTTAGTTTTGGCAGTGCCTGAGCCATATGAATTTCTGAGATTTGATCAGCGCCTTGCAGAGCTGCAAAGTAGGTAGCCCTTTCCATCAACTTCATGACATAAAATGGAATCCCCTTTGAGATGTAATAAATCTTAGCGGCCAAATGTGGATCTGCTATGTTCGAAGGATTAGGAAATGGAAGATCCATATCTATTTTCTTTAAAAAAGCACGGAAGGTAATTATCTCTTCAACAGTTCCATACTTAAAGGGCTCAAGCATCACTTTATTACAATATCTCCGATCCAATTGCGGGTTACTTAGAAATACACTTACTGATTCAGGCATTCCGCATAACACCACAGCAATTCGAATTTCTTCCGTAAATGTCTTCACCCAATTTGAGGCAGTGGTGAGGACGTGATCTGTATCCGCATCAATTAAATGTTGAAACTCATCCAGAATAATCATTCTGATACCCAATTTGCGTACAAAATGATGGATACGACTAGTTAAATCAGTCAAGGTCCCTTTATGATGAAGCGGATCCCCCATCACTTCCAGAATTTTGGATGCAAGCATTTTAGGCGTTGCTTTCGGAGGAACTCGTACGTGCAATACGGTAATATGTGTGTACTCCCCTTCTACCGTCTTTACAATCTCTCTTGGGTAGCGAGCAGTAAATTCTGTTGTCACCGTACTCTTCCCTACTCCTGAAGGGCCATATATATACAACCCTTCTGGACTTACGGAGTCCTCGGAAAAGAACAGCATCATATTTAACTCTTCCAAAAGCTCTCCATAGTTAGGGTGATGTACGATAATCCTCTTCACATGCTCAACACGTCTTTTAAGTTCTTCCATGCTAGCTTTCTTACCCTTTAAGCTTTCAAAACTCATTCTAACCAAGCTCCTTTTGGCCAGAGCCCCACTGAGCAGCATAAAATTCGAGATCAATATCATCTACAAATAATTCTCCAGGTTTAGGGCCCTTGATCATATCGTCTTTAGTATTTTCAAGTTTTGAAGATTCTCTGCTTTTTGTTCCCTTGGAATCTTTGATATTTTGGATATTTATAGATTCTGTTATCCCTGGAATCTGCTCACTCGGTACGCCTATGGCTGCACTTACAATAGTTTGTTGTTTCGCTTCTTCTCTTCGACGTCGTTTCTTTATTCCTTTGTATTCCTGTTTACAATCCTCTTGGATCTCCTCAATCGCCAATCTCGCCGCCCCAAGATGGGTATTATCAAATTCATTGTAGTTGTGGCCATCTTTGTTAGTGAGATATTCAAGCAACTCCGAGTGTATCGGAAAGTCTATATCGATTTTTTTCCTTTCGAGGCCTGCATTTTTTATATACGCCTCAACGTAGCACTTATTTTCCTCATCCCTAACATATATGGTCCTCATATCTGAGCCATACCTAACAAGTACTAAACGACTCTTTCCTTGCTTCTCTAGACGCTTCCGTAGTTCATTCAATTCTTGACTAAAAAAGAGATGGCCTTTTAATTCAATCCCCTTAGGCTGAATTTTACGAGTTTCGCTCGAAGTAGAAAAAAGTAAATGTAAATATTGTGGATTTTGTGGCAATCTAGGGTGAACTTTCATTTCCCTTATACCTGCTTTCCAAAGATGTTCCGGAACCCTTTTCTTATTTGCTCCTCTGTTAAAATTGTTGGCCACCATATCAACTAAAGCTATATGTACAATATGATGTAAATTCTTAATATCAATCGTTGCTCTTGCCTCCGCATCATATTCTCCTTTTTCATTTACATTTGAAAATAGCGAGCCGAGCAATCCTTGAAATGCTTTGTGATTTAGGTTGCCTAGCGCGTGTTCCACTTGCCCTTTATGATGACCCGCTTTTACAGATGCAAAGCGTAAGCCTATTCCTAATGCATTGCAGACCTCAGCGACTTCAGCAGAATCATTAACTGCAGCATTATCTAACACAATTTCCTGCGGGATACCATATGCCGACCATTCCTTTCGGACTTTAGGATATTTCTCCTTAATATAGGATTTGGGCAGTATACAATGTAAAAGCAACTGTTTCCAATCACCGGCATTAGGTGTTTCCTTATAAATGATATGGTAACCCATTGGTTCGCCTGTTGCTTGATCTTCCCCATACAAAATGACCGGGCGAAAGGCTTCGTCCAAATCAAAATCAACAATTAAACAATCAACTGGGGTCCAATCTGCCTCCATAACTTCTAATGGCCGAGTTGCTCTGATATAATCACGTACACCATTATGTTTTAGATCGGCCAGATTGGTTCCCAGGATTTCTTTATCACGTTTTGTAGAATCGCTATCTCTTTTATATAGTCTTCTAAATGTAGATTCCGACATCGGCTCTAACCTTTTTTCCCTTGTTATGTTCAGATCCTCAAGGCATGCAGTATACACGTCATACTGGTCTTTTACAGTAATGTATTCAATCTTGCTATTGTACTTAAATATAACTCTAGAAGCTTCCATCAGCACGTCTTCATGGAGACGAGAACTTTTTGGACCTGTTCTTTTCGGGATTAAATCAAATTTATTGCACCGTCTTTTATATAACAGAACCCATCTATAGAAAGATGCCTGAGATAATGCGCCTTTAGGTCTGTCTGTTTCAGGGTAATTATCCAGGTGATTTTTTACACCGCTAGGTTTTATGTCCCCTTTAATATAAGGCTCTATTACCTTGTATCGTTTTTCCATGATGTCTATCTCTTCTTTGCTGTAATCATCAAGATGGTTAGGAATTTCCTTTTCCCCCTCATCTCTTGATTTAAAAATCAATCGTCTATTACGAGTCTCATTATAAGCATTCAGAAGATCGTTCAATGGCAGAAGTTCTTTGCTATCATCTGATAGGTTTAGTACCTCTAAATCCTCCCCTCTTTTTCTAAGTACTTCATACTCTGTTTCACCTATCTGAAATTTTTCTCCGTATCTAAATTCACTAAACACACTAATCCCCCTCGTAGGATAATAGAGATTCATCCGTTACTTTTTTATTGATTAGATCAGTTTGAATTTCCTGCAGATAAATGAGGCGATAGGCAGCTGCATAAAAAGTCTCATCTTCAAGTTCCTCGCAGCTCTCCCTTAGCTCAAAAAACGGAATGTTATCATTCACTTTTTTCAACTGATTTAGAATAAATTCTTCTACTCTTTCTGGAACATCCTGTGTTCCTAAATGCCGAAGCAGAGAAAGATTCGACTGTAAAAAACCAGGATTTATCTGCCGTTCGGTAAAAACTTCATATTGCCAGCCTCTTTCTTCACAATATCTCCTTCCCACTTCGTACTTGATTGCGTTCTTCTCAGTATTAAAGAATCGTTCTGTCTTGACTTCAACAATACATACCTTATTACTTTCCAAGATCATTTTGAAATCTGGATAATACCTAAACTTCTTACCATTTATCTGATAATTAATCTCCAATGGTTGGTAATATAGTTCATCAACTGAAAGATCAAAATCAGCCAATCGAATAAAATTACGTTCAAGAAAACTATCCCAATGAATCATATCTCCTGTTTTGAGAAAGGGTTCTTTACCTCGAAACCCTTTTACTTTTGGTCTTATTTGACGTGCCGGTTTTTGCACTTAATCACGCTCCAGTTTCAAAATTATTGATAATTATTAATATCTTCGTCCAAATAAAATTATTTAAACACGAAAAAGCGCCTATTCTTTAATAGACACTTCAGATTCGCTATTCGATTTAGCTTCAGAAGATGCAAAGTTTATAACTATAAGCGTTTGTGTTCCTGAGTAGTTCAACCCAAGCTCACGTACTTTATATTGAAGCTCGTTAAATTAACTTACTGTCAATTGATTTAAACAATTATAATATCAAATCTCCGCATTATCACCCGTAAAGAAAGGGAGCCACAACAACTAAGCATTCAGAAAAATGAACTCCCCCCCAGATTTCTGGAAGGGATTTACTGGTTAATAAATTCCAAATATTTAATTTGTAGTTAGGTTATTATTAAGCTGCCCATTATATGTGTCTTTAAGCATAGAAATATATGCTGTTACTTCTGGTGCTACACTTTTTAGGTAGGATTGCTTCACCCCAAGATAATTATAAATATCTTTAGTATATATCCTCCCACCACGATATCGATTCTCAATGTATTCTTCAATCAAGGCATACCATTTCGATACTCTTTGGCTTTGTAGTTTTTCTCTTTGGATTTCCTTCATATCAGTTATATACTTATACCCATCTTTCCAATTCCGCAAAGTTACGCTGGAAATTTCCAACATACTTGCTACTTTGTTTTGCGTAATTATCACATCGTTATCTAATAAAGTTTTTACTATTTGGTATAAGCTCTTCATTTTCATCGGATAATCTACTTTTTCCCTTCCTATTTTCTTTGTATTAGCTTTTCTTCTCAAAACATTTATATGATATCGATATATTAGAAAGTGGTCTAAGGACTCCCAGCATGGCCATGATTGTATCTTCATCAATCCAATATTTTGATCAATAGCAGTCTCAAGTTCATTCAGTAAAACAAGGTCAATGTGGCTTTTTTCTATTGATATTCTGGTTTTAAAATACGCTATAATTCTACGACACTTAGAAAGAGACATCGTTGTGTTCCTAACAAGATTATAGATAGAAATATCATTAGAATTTAGATAAGAATAGCCTTCAATAAATCCTTCCTTCTCATTTTGTTGATTATGCTCGTCTAAGTAATACGTGCATCCACAATCCTGACAAAAATAATAATGCTTTTTAAGTTCTCCACTTTTCAAACGGTTATAGTGAGTTCCAGTTTTACTTAAGCTCTCACTTTTATTGTAACTTATACACCAAGGAGCGAGACATTTCACGGTAACCTGTTGCTCATTTTTGCTATGGAAATTCTTTAAAAACTTGCTTGGTACATTCAAGGACAAAAACGTGTTTATCTCCAATTTATATTGATATAAAAGTCTCAACAAATCGCTTAAGTGGATTCTCCCTTGTTGACTTAATGTATCTCTTACATAAGGCAATAACCTTTCAAAGCTGAACCCCCTTTTTTGACAAGAATGCTCTAAGGCCCCCATATCTACAATGGAATTTTGTTCGTTTAAGATGTAAATGATTTTTTGTCCAACTTCTTGCGGAGATAGAATCACCGTATGGTTACCAAGAAGTTGATCCCATGCATTCTTTAACCACTCTTGTTGAACAAGTACAGTGGGATCTGTAACAGGAGTAACAACTTTTCTATCGATGGAAGAATTACACTCCGAACAAGGACTTTTTGTTTGGATTAATGGAAAAGGACAACCACAGGTTGAGCAGGCCTGCAACAGATACATCTGATGTTTCAGACATACATCAATACCCGCAATCTTCCAATGAAGTCTAATATAATTCCCCTGCTCAAGACAGGACGGACAAAAATGTGCCACTTTTCTAACTAATCCCTTAATGAATCGCGATAAACCCATATTATCACGATGAGAAAATTTTCGGTGAGCATAATAAAATGTCATCGATAGTAGTGATTCTTTTGATATTCCGGTTATCTCCATTAGTTTTTCGAGATTTATAGAAGAAGTTGGAGTCGTTTCAATCAAATTCAGCTCACTTGCTGTTACCTTCTTAAACTCTTTTGGCTTAATATGCCCCCAGAACTTCTGCAGACTTATTCCATTTTCTCTTGCGTTACGACTCATAAAGCTTAACAAGGACTCATCTTTATATGGGGTTAGTCGGCTAAGAAACATTAATAACCTCCAATATTATTTCTTGAAGTGCTCAAGTATTAGGTATTGCTTTTGCGACAATATCCTCTGCAAGTATTCGAGATCCACTAATTCCTTTAAGGTATTTCAAAGGACCTTCGGCACTCCACTGCATTCCCTTAAACCGTTTCACACTTTTTATTATGAAGTTGTAATCAACATTCACTTGTTGCTTAGATGCGGCTGCAGAAAATATTTCAGAACCCGCTATAGCGAGTGCATTAAGGCAAACAATATGTGTGATCCGATACTCTTTATAATTGAGCCACTCCGAATTAAACTGTTCCTTAATTGCATTAAAATAGACGAGACTAAGTGCAAGCTTTTCTTCTTTACTGAGGCTTGATATTTGTTTTGGTTTTGTAAGTAATTCAAGTACCTTATATAAATTCTGAAGAGTAACATGCCTACCAGCAACCCGTTTACCTGTCAGGGTTCCGATGAAATGAAACGGACTATCTCCTCGTGTAATAAGCTCTGTTGCAATCCAGCTATTATCATCAGAATTACGGTGTAGGTACTTACTTAATGATGTTCCTATTCCCCTCGCTTTCGTGTTTATCGTGTCAAACAGTTCGATCTCCTCATCTTCATCCAGATAGTGGAATGCTAAGAAAGGAACGTTTATCTCAGAATTGGTATCTTGCGTATAACGCTTTATTCCCCCTAAACGATGCTGCCCATCCATTAGTGAAGCTTGACCTTTACATATTAATCGACCAAGCGAGATCCTTGATTTGTCATAAGGATTGAACTCCCACTTCGATTCTGCATTTAGCAATATAGGCGTGAAGAGAGCATTCTCACCCTTAGATAGGTATAGTGCAAAATCATTACAACGTTTATTATCAACCGGCCTTTGATACCCTTTTCCTGAAGGATGATCATATGGTTTAACATAGGTTACTTGTAATGCAGATGTAGCAGAAAAATTACCAAGGTACGCTACCTTCCCACGCATTTTGTATTGCAATACATTTTCTATAACTTGATGATGTGGCAAAGATGTCATTAGATTTCTCCCCTTAAAATTATTAATTTAATTTTAGGTTATATAACACCTATTTTCAATTGGAATTATGTAGTTGACTACTCTTCAATATCCCAATTTATTTGCCTACTCTTAAATAGAGGTGGCATAATGTCAAATCTATATCTCCAAGTCGGAAAGAAAATTAGATTGTATCGAAAAGCAAGAAAGCTAACTCAGGAAGAGTTAGGAGAACACCTGCAAATTGATCAGTCGTATTTGGGAAGGATCGAACGGGGAGAAGTTAATATTACTTTAGATACACTTTACAAAATATCTTCTGCACTCCAAGTACATCCAGCTCGGTTTCTTGAGGATGAAAAAGACTCGCGAATAGGCCATGTAAGGTCTGAGATCTTAGATAATATCGATAGTTTAATATTGCCTTTAACAAATGACGAGTTACTGGTTGTCCAACGTTTACTGAAAGAAGCGTTATCTTTAAGGTTGATAATACAAAAAAGGACTTAGATAAATCTAAGTCCTTCAGATTGTCGAGAAACCCTGTACTTTTTTCAAAGTACAGGGTTTCTCACATTTCAAATGGTCACTTCAAAAGGGGGAATGGGGTTTACCCCCTGTTTTAGAAACCCTGTACTTTTTTCAAAGTACAGGGTTTCTCACATTTCAAATGGTCACTTCAAAAGGGGGAATGGGGTTTACCCCCTGTTTTCCAGGCGATCCAGGTGGATCGCCATCTTCTTCATATTCTGTACGGCTGC